>JBGQKK010000010.1:0-27614 GCA_041499545.1 Gammaproteobacteria bacterium
CCTTACGAAGGAGCGTTTCGGCCTGGTGGAGAGCCTCGCCGAGCGCATCGCCGATACGATACTCCGGGAATTCAATTCGCCGCACATCAAGGTGAGCATCGCGAAGCTCGGTGTGCTGCGCGACGCGCAACGCGTGGGCGTGACGATCGAGCGCGGCAAGGCGTAAGGCGGCCGGTTCCCAGCCTAGGCTCTGGGGTGATGCTTCTGGTGAAGGGCTTTCAGCCGCTCACGCGCCACGTGGGTGTAGATCTGCGTGGTCGAGATGTCGGCATGGCCCAGCAGGAGCTGCACCACGCGCAGGTCGGCCCCATGGTTGAGGAGGTGCGTGGCGAAGGCGTGGCGCAGCGTATGGGGCGAAAGCGACTTGCCCGGCAGGGCGGCGCCGGCGCGCTTCTTGATGAGGTGCCAGAAGGCCTGCCGCGTCATCGGTGCGCCGCGCCCGGTGACGAATACGTAGTCGCTGGAGCGCTTCCGCAGCAGGGCGGGCCGGCCTTCTTTCGAATAGCGCCCAAGCCAGGCGATGGCTTCTTCGCCCAGCGGTACGAGGCGCTCCTTGGCGCCTTTGCCGAAGACGCGCACGACCCCCATGTCGTAGCTCACCTCGACGAGCTTCAGCCGCACCAATTCCGAGACGCGCAGCCCGCTCGCGTAAAGGACTTCCAGCATCGCGCGGTCGCGCAGCCCGAGCGGCGTCGCTGTGTCCGGCTGCCCGAGCAAGGCCTCGACATCTTCCTCCGAGAGCGTTCTGGGAAATCGCGGCGATTTCTTCGGAGGATCGAGCTTGAGCGTCGGATCGACCTCGATGCGATGGCCTCTGGCGAGGAACTGATAGAAGCGCTTCAGGCTCGAATGCAGGCGCGCCTGAGTGCTCGAGCGGATGCCGTGCTTCTTTCCAGAACGGCCTTGCAATGATCGCGACGCAAAATACTCGGCGAGATCGCCTTCGCTGGCGGAGAGGAGCGAGGGGCGCCCCTGCTGCTCGTGCCACTGCGCAAACAGGCGAAGATCTCGGCGGTAGGAGTCGAGCGTGTTCTTCGCCAAGCCGTCTTCCAGCCAGACGGCGTCGCAGAAATCGTCGAGTAGAGCCGCGTTGTGCGCGTTCATCGCGCGACCGCCGCCCCCTCGTGCGCGAGCAACCAGCGCTTCACGGAAAGATGGAAGCCGGCCTCGTGATGCGCGAAGCCGCCGATCCCGCCGGAGGCGACCACGCGGTGACAGGGAATGACAAGCGGCAGCGGGTTCGCGCCGCAGGCCTGCCCTACGGCGCGCGGGGCGGAGCCCAGCTCGCGCGCGATTTCGCCGTAGCTGCGTGTGCGGCCCGGACCGATGGCCGCGATCTTCGCCCAGACGCTGCGCCGAAATGGCGTACCCGCACGCGCGAGCGGCAGATCGAAGCGAAACTGCGGATCGTCGAGATAGCGCTCGATCTGTGCACACGTCAGCGCGGCGAGAGGACTCCGCGGCGCAAGAGCACGACCGGTCTTCGGGAGAAACACGATTTCCTCAAGCAAACCATCCTCGGCACGAATGCCGAGCAACGCAAACTGTGTCGGCAGTTTCGCCTGATAACTTGCGCCTGCGGCGCGCGCGTGTTTCATGAGGGTCAGGCGGGCTGGCGCGCGGCGCGAATGCGAACGAACTGAATCACGACGACCACGGCGAACAGGCCCAAGCCGATGATATCAGCCGTCGTGGTCGGATACACGAGCGCCAGTCCCGCTACGATCAACATCGCCCGTTCGATCCAGGTCGTGCGCCTAAACAGCCAGCCCTGAACGCCGCCCGCGAGGGCGGCGATGCCAAGCGCGGCCGTCACTGTTACTTCGGCAATCGACATCCAGTCCGCGTTTCCGAGCGTCTTGATCGAACCGGTAAGCAGCAGTCCCACTCCTGAAGGGTCGAGCACGAACATGAAGGGCACGAGGAACGCCGGCATAGTGTATTTCCAGGACTGCAGCGTGGTCTTGTAGGGGTCGCCGCCGGTGATTGCCGCGGCTGCGAAAGGCGAGAGCGCTGTTGGCGGCGATACTTCGGAGAGCACCGCGTAGTAGAAGATGAACATGTGCGCCGCGAAGTCCGGTACGCCCAGCTTGATCAGCGCCGGCGCCGCGATCACCGCGCAGATGATATAGGACGCGGTCACCGGCACCGCGAGGCCGACGATCCAGACGATAAGCGAGGTATATATCGCGGTGAGCAGCAGCGAGCCTGCGGCGTACTCGATGATGATCGAGCTGAACTTGAGGCCCAGGCCGGTGAGCGTCACCACGCCGACGATGATTCCGGCGCCAGCGCAGGTGGTGGCAACGTTGAGCACGCCGGTCGAGCCCGCCTCGAGCGCCTTGAAGAATTTCGACCCGAAGATTCCCTTCATCAGGGGCTCGCGTCCCCGGAAAAGGTCGTAGGAGAACAGGGCGCAGTCGCGGTGTAGGAAACTCGTGACGAACGACGCCACTGTGGCCCAGAACACCGACAACACCGGCGAAAAACCGTACAGCATGAACACGACGATCGACACCAGCGACAGAAAGTGGAACCAGTAATTCTTCGTCAAACTCCACAGTGATTCGACCTGTTCGTACTTCACCGTGCTCATGCCGAACTTGCGCGCGTCGATCTCGACCATGAGAAAGAGCGCGAAGTAGTAGAGGCAGGTCGGGATCGTCGCCATCAGCAGCACGTCGAGATACGAGATCTTCAGGAACTCAGCGATGAGAAAAGCCGCGGCTCCCAGCACCGGCGGCGAGATGATCGCGCCCAAACCGCCGGCGGCGAGGAGTCCTCCCGCCGCGTTTTTCCCGTAGCCGGCCTTGACGAGCATGGGATAGGCGACTGAGCCGAGCGTCACCGTGGTCGCGACGCCGCTCCCCGAGGGACCACCGAGCAGGAATGAGGCAAGCACCACCGTGCGGCCGGCGCTCGTGGACTTGCCGCCCATCGCGGAAAACGAGAAGTCTATGAAGAACTTGCCCGCGCCGGAATACTGCAGAAACGCCCCGTAGATCGTGAACAGAATGATGAGCGAGGACGAAACGTCCACCGCCACGCCGAAAACGCCTTCGAGCGTCATATACAGGTGTCCCACGAGCCGCCCGACTTCGTAGCTGCGATGCGCCCACGAGCCCGGCAGAACCTCGCCGACGAGCGCGTAAAGAACGAAGGCGACGACTACTGCGGGCATCACCCAGCCGGAGGCGCGGCGCATGCCTTCGAGGATCAGGAGGATCAACGCGACGCCGAAGACGATGTCCCAGTTATCCGGCGAAGTGTTGCGGTCCCAGATATCGTCGCCGCCCTGGAGAATGTAGGCAATCACCGCGACGGCGATGAACGCTGCGGCCCAGTCCCACCACATGATGCGGTGCCGGTAGCGCTTGCCGATCGGGAAGAGCAGGTAGGAGAGGAACAGCACGAAGCCGACGTGGACTGGGCGCAGCACCTGCGTCGGCACGATCGCGTACGCGGTGTACAGATGGAACACCGACATCACCACCGCGGTAGCGGTGACGAAGACGCCGAGCCAGCCGCGCAGCTTGTTGCTGGCCCCTTCTTCTTCTTCGATGTACTCCTCGGCCTTCTTCAGGGCCTCGGCATCGATTACTGGGTCAACTGGCGCCGTTCGTCCAGCAGTCTCGCTCATGCGCCCTCCTCGGCGCGCATGCTAGCACGGCGCCGTGCTCCCAAAACCGGATTCGCCCGCACCGCCGCGAAGCGGTACGGACACGTTCAAGGCTATCTGAGCTTTATCCCGCGCTCGGCGAAATACTTCGCGGCCCCCGGGTGGAACGGTATGGGCGAGGCCGCCTGCTTCTGGTTCTCGAGCCTGAAGTTCTCCGCCTCCTTGTGCACGGCGATCAGATCGTCGCGCTTGTCGAATATCGTCTTCACGATGTTGTAGGCGGTCTGGTCGCTCAGCTTCTCGTGCGAGACGAGGATGTTCCACACGGTCGCCTGCTTGTTGTCGGTATCCATGCCCCGGTACACACTCTTCGGAATCGTGTCCTCGATGTAGAGCGGCCCGTACTTCTTGTTCATCGCCGGGACCGTGTCCGCGTGGTCGATCATCTTGATCTTGACTCCGGGCGTGTTCGCGAGGTCGGTCACCGCCGCGGTCGGCAGCCCGCCCACCCAGAAGAACGCGTCGATCTTCCGATCCTTGATGGCGTTCACCGACTCGGCGACGCCCAGGCGCTCGCGTGTCATGTCGCGGTCCTTGTCGAGGCCGGCCGCCTCGATCACGCGGAAAGCCATTACCTCGGTCGCGCTCCCGGGCGAGCCGGTCGAGACACGCTTGCCCTTCAAGTCCGACATCTTGGTGATGCCGGTGCTCTCGATAGTGACGACGTGCATCCGGTTGGGATAGAGAACCATCAGCGTGCGCAGCGGCACCTTGGTGCCCTTGAACTTGTCTTCCCCGCGGTACGCGTCCTGCCCGGCGTCCGCCATGGAAAACGCGATGTAGGGCTTGCCGGTCGCGATGAGCTTGAGGTTGTCCACCGAGCCGCCGGTGACTTCGGCGGTCGCCTGCATTCCCGGCACGTACTTGGACAGAATATTGGCCAGCCCGCCGCCCAGAGGGTAGTAGACGCCGCCCGTACCTCCGGTGGCGATCGACAGGCTGTATTTTTCCTGCGCGTTGGCGCCGCCCGAGAGTACGAGCGCGACGCCGACCAGTGCGGATGCAAGAAGTCTCATCGAATTTCCCTCCTATATGAATCCCTGATGCGGCCCGGCGGTGAACCGCCGCGTTGTCCCCGTGGATTATCCGCGAGCGGCTCGCCCGCGCCAAGAGCCCGCGTCCTACTTCGCGAACAGCCTGCCGATGTCCTTGAATGCCTTGAACTCGAGGGCGTTGCCGCAGGGATCGAGCAGGAACATCGTCGCCTGCTCGCCGACCTCGCCCTTGAAGCGCACGTGCGGCTCGATGACGAATTCCTGGCCCGCGGCCTTGAGCTTCTCCGCGAGCCGCTCCCACTCGTCCATCGGCAGGATGGCGCCGAAGTGGCGCACCGGGACGTCGTCCCCGTCCACGGCGTTGCTGCATTTGTGGCCGGCCTCGTCGGGGGCGAGGTGCGCGACGATCTGATGGCCGTAGAAATCGAAGTCCACCCAGTCGGGGGCGGAGCGGCCCTCTCGGCAGCCGAGCAGCGCGCCGTAGAACGCGCGCGCCTTCGCCAGGCTCGTAACCGGGAACGCGAGATGGAAAAGCGGGAGCGCGGACACGTGGCTATTGCGGGCTCAGTCCCGCGGCATAGTCGGCGAGGATTTCGATGTCTTTTTCCGAAAGCAGCTCCGCGGCCGAGCTCATGTTGCCGTCGAAATCGCCCCGAGTCCTGGCCTTGAAGCCGCGCAGCTGCGTTCGCAGATAGGCGAACTGCTGCCCCGCCAGCCGCGGTATGTGCTGCAGGCCGAGGAGCGCCGGACCATGGCACTGTACGCAGTGATGTTGCTCGGCGAGGCGGCGACCGGCGGCGGCGTTTTCCGGGGCGGTCTTGTGTGACGGAATCGCCGGTTTCTGCCTGGAGAAGTATGCCGCGAGCTCGTTCATGTCGGCGTTGGAGAGGCCGGAAGCCATCGACGACATCCGCAGATCCTTGCGGTTGCCTTCGCGGAACATGAAGAGCTGCAGTGCGATGGACTGCGCCGGCTGCCCGGCCAGGGACGGCATGGCCGGATCGGTCGAATTTCCGCCGAGCCCGTGACAGACCACGCAGGCCTCCGCCTTGCGCGGGGATTCTTCGGCGGCGGGCGCGCCCCAAGCGGGGAAAAAACAAAGCGCGGCGGCCAACATCGCCGCCGCACCGCTGTTGCGACTACGTCTGCGACCGCCGCTCACTTCCGAGCGTAGCTGACGCGATAGATGATCCCGTTGTGGTCATCCGAGACGAGCAGCGAGCCGTCGCGCATCACCATCACGTCCGCCGGCCGGCCCCACATCGGCGGATCGGCCTTTTCATCGACGAGGAAACCGGTCAGGAAAGGCTCAGTCTTGAGCACCTTGCCGTTTTCGTTGAGCTTCACGCGAATCACGTCATAGCCCTGCTTGATGGTGCGGTTCCACGAGCCGCGCCTGGCGATGAAGATGTTGTTCTGGTACTCGGCCGGGAACATCTTGCCGGTGTAGAAGCGCGTGCCGATGGGCGCGATGTGGGCGCCGAGCTTCAACACCGGCGGCGTGAACTCGGCGCACGAGCGGTTCTTGCCGAACTCGGGATCGAGCGTGTCGCCCTGGTGGCAGTAGGGATAGCCGAAGTGCTCGCCCTTGCGCGTCACGACGTTCAGCTCGTCGCTCGGTGAATTGTCGCCGAGCCAGTCGCGGCCATGCTCCGTAAACCAAAGTTGCTTCGTCTTCGGATGCCAGTCGAAACCGACCGAGTTGCGCACGCCCTGGACATAGGTCTCGGCTATTCCGGTCTTGGGATCGACCCGCGAAATCGACGCCTGGAAGTAGGCTGGCATGACGATGTTGCCGGGTGCGCCGACGTTGTAATACAGCTTGCCATCGGGCCCGAGCGCCAGGAATTTCCAGAAGTGGCCGGGCTGGCTCTGGGGATCGAGGCCGTCTATGACAACCTTGGCCTGAGGTGGATTGTCGAGCTGACCCTCGATGCTGTCGTAGCGCGTGATGCGATGGTGCTCGGCGACGTAGAGCGTGCCCTTGCTGAACACAATCCCGTTCGGCGATTCGAGACCTTTGAGAAGGGTTTTCACCTCGCGCTTGCCGCCCTTGTCGACGACTGCATACACCTCCTTCAACTGGCGCGTTCCCACGAATACCGTGCCTTTGTCGCCGAGCGCCATGGAGCGCGCGCCGGGGAGGCCTTCAGCCCAGACTTCGACCTTGAAGCCGGCCGGGACCTTCAGCTTGTCGACCGGGAGCTGATTCGCGGGCTTGCCGGTCACTTCAATCGCGAAGGGGTGTAAGGGAGAACTCATTTGTTCGGCCGAGCGGCCTTGCTGCCAGGATGGCGGGGGCGACGGCGCCTGCTGCGCGAGCGCGGCGGTGCCGAAAATCGTGAGGAATACGGCAGTTAGAGCCTTGCTGGAACTCATATCTCCTCCTTTATTGACTGCTTTGGCGATGCGGGGGGCCGGAAGGGCTGAAACTCGGCCTCGAACGCGAACAGTTTATCCAGACATGATCCGCTTAAGCAAGCGAGCCGCGCCGGCTTGGCGCTTGACGGCCATGGTTGGTGCTATACTCCGCCGACAATAAGAAGCTGCACTTTCCGGGCATTGATCCCGCCCCAAACCGAGGAGCCAAAACGATGACTTGGGAAACGCCAGAGTTTGTCGAAGTGAAGATGGATGCCGAAATCAATTCCTACCAGGACGATTTCGGCGACGACCGGGATACCGGCGTCTAAAATCCTCCGCACGGCACCACAGCCAGTTCTCCTTTTCTACGGCCCCCGCTGAGCGAAGCGGGGGGACGGCGGGTGTGTCTGCGCTTCCAACATGCATATCAAGGTGCTGGGGGCCGCTGCCGGCGGCGGATTTCCCCAGTGGAATTGCGGCTGCCCGAATTGCCGTGATGTCCGCTCCGGCGCCCTGGGCGCAAAGGCGCTCACTCAGGAGTGTGTCGCGGTCAGCGCCGACGGCGAACGCTGGTTCCTGCTGAACGCGTCGCCCGAAATCCGTTCCCAGGTCGAGAGCTACCCGCCGCTGCAGCCGCGCGGGCCACGGCACTCCCCGATCGCGGCGATCGTGCTCACCAACGGGGACCTCGATCACTGCCTGGGCCTTCTTTCGCTGCGCGAATCCCAT
The DNA here is from genome assembly GCA_041499545.1 of Gammaproteobacteria bacterium. Classification (GTDB taxonomy): domain Bacteria; phylum Pseudomonadota; class Gammaproteobacteria; order Burkholderiales; family SG8-39; genus VBDM01. Next base: position 7,768 of record JBGQKK010000010.1, read on the forward strand.
CCCCTGGTGATCTACGCCACTGAGCAGGTGCGCCGCGGCTTCACCGAGGGCAATGTGCTCTACCGCACGCTTCAGCGCTTTCCGGGACAGGTCACTTGGCGGACGCTCGAGCCCGAAAACGAAATGGAGTTGAGCGGGCTCGACAGCCGGCCGAGCGGCCTCGCGGTAAAAGCCGTCCCCGCCCCCGGGAAGTCCCCGATCCACCTCGAAGGATCGCTTGCCCCCGATCCCGGGGACAACATCGGCGTCGTGATCCAAGAGCGTAGCACCGGCAGGGGCCTCGCTTACTTTTCCGCCGCGGCAGCGGTCACGCCGGAAATGCGGACCGAATTCGACGGCGCCGATTGCGTGTTTTTCGACGGCACCTTCTGGGCGAGCGACGAACTGATCGCGTTGGGCCTCGGCGACAAGCGCGCCGAGCAGATGGCGCATCTGCCGGTCGGCGGCCCCGCCGGCAGCCTGCGGGCGCTCGCCGAAATCCGCGCGAAGCGACGCATCTACATCCACATCAACAACACCAACCCGCTGCTCCGCCCACGCTCGCCCGAGCGAGAGCAGGCGGAGGCGGCGGGCTGGGAGATCGCCCGTGACGGCATGGAGGTGAACCTGTGAACGCCCCGGAGCGCGCACCGCTGCCGCGCGAGGAATTCGTCGAATGGCTGCGCAACGAGGGCGAAGCGCGCTACCACGACCGGCACCGCTACCATCTGCTGATGCACGAGGGCAAGCTCACGCGCGAGCAGCTCCAGCAATGGGTGCTCAATCGCTACTACTATCAGACGCGCATTCCGATCAAGGATGCCCTCATCGTATCCAAGTCCGAGGATCCGGCGTTTCGCCGTATGTGGATACGCCGCATCCACGATCACGACGGCGAAGCGGAAGGCGAAGGTGGGCTGACCTTGTGGTTGAGGCTAGCCGAAGGCGTCGGACTGGATCGCGAGGAAGTCGCGAGCTGCCGCTCGGTGCTGCCGGGCGTGCGCTTCGCCTGCGATGCCTACGTGGACCTGGTACGCAGCCGCAGCCTGCTCGAGGCGGTGGCCTCCTCGCTCACCGAGTTTTTTGCGCCCGACATCATGACCAAGCGGATCCTCGCCTGGGAGAGGCACTATCCCTGGGTGAGTCCCGAGATGCTCGCGTATTTCCGCGGGCGTGTGACGCGGGCCCGCCGCGATTCCGAGCAGGCCATCGATTTCGCCGTGCGGCACGCGATCAGCTACGAGCTGCAGGAGCGCTGTGTCGCGGCGCTGATTCGCAAGACCGAGATCCTTTGGCACCTCCTCGACTGCGTGTACGCCGCGTACATCGATCCGGCCTGGGGAAAGGAAGGTCCGCGGTGATTTCCGCCGATGCCCGGCCGCGCATCGCCTCCAAGGCGCGCCTGCGTTACGATCGCAAGACCGGACGCACCATGCTGCTCTATCCGGAAAAAGGCCTGGTGCTGAACCCGACCGCGGCCGAAATTGCCAAGCTTTGCACCGGCGAACATTCCGTCGGCGCCATCGTCGCGCAGCTCGCCGCCAGGTACGGGAAGGAAGCGACCGCCATCGAGGTCGAGGTGATGGCGTTTCTCTCGGCCCTGGCCGAGCGCGGCCTCTTGCAGGAGTCGAATTGAGCGCGGACTTTCGGCCCTATACGCTGGTCGCGGAGCTGACCTACCGCTGCCCGCTGCGCTGCAGCTACTGCTCCAATCCGATCGAATGGGCGAAGCGGCGCAATGAGCTGGACACGGAGACCTGGCTGCGCGTGTTCCGCGAAGCCGAGGACCTGGGCGTGGTCGGGCTCAATCTCACCGGCGGCGAGCCGATCCTGCGGCGAGATCTGGAAGCACTGATCGCGGGCGCGAGAAAGCTCGACCTCTACACGAACTTGATCACGAGTGGGATTCCGCTCTCCCGCGCTCGCCTGGAGACATTCCGCGCGACGGGCTTGGACAACGTGCAGGTGTCGGTGCAGGACGTGAGCGCGAAGGCCTCGGACCGGATCGCCGGATTGCGCTCCTTCGAGAAAAAGCTCGAGGTTTGCGCTTGGGTCAAAGAGCTGAGCATGCCGCTCACGCTCAACGTCGTGCTTCACCGCGACAACCTCGATCGGGTCGCGGAGATCGTCGCCCTTGCAGAAAGACTCGGGGCCGACCGCCTCGAGCTCGCCAACACGCAATACCTGGGCTGGGCGCTCATCAATCGGCGCGCGCTCTTGCCGACGCGCGAGCAATTGGCCGGTGCGCGCGCGGTCGCCGCCGAGGCGAGGAAGCGCCTGCGCGGCAAGATGGAAGTGCTGTTCGTGACGCCCGACTACTACTCCGATTTCCCGAAGAGCTGCATGGACGGCTGGGGGCGGCGCTTCATCGTCGTCAGTCCGGACGGACTGGTCCTGCCTTGCCACGCCGCCCACACCCTGCCTGGCTTGAAATTCGAGAACGTGCGCGAGAGCAGTCTTGCCGCGATCTGGTCCGAGTCGCCGGGATTCAACGCGTTTCGCGGCGAAGCGTGGATGCCGGAGCCCTGCCGCAGCTGTGACAAGCGCGGCGTGGACTTCGGCGGCTGCCGCTGCCAGGCCTACCATCTGACGGGCGACGCCGCGGCGACCGATCCGACCTGCACCCTTGCGCCGACCCACACCCTCATCGAGACCGCCCGCGACGAAGCCGTTGGCGGCGATCCACCGCCTCTTCGCTACCGCTCTGTCAGGATCGCCGCGGTCCGCTGAAGATCAGCTGGCCGGCTCGCGGTGCCGGTCGATCCAGTAGGCCCATGGACCGAAAATCGCCAGCGCAGCGATCCCCAGGATCGCCACGGAATTTTCGTTCGGCGGCGGCGATGCCCAGGGTCCCGGAACATAGAGCGCGAGCAACACGACGGCCATCGCCCACCAAGCAAAGGTTCCGATGCGGTCCTTGCTCTTCGTCGCTCGCACATAAAGAGCGATCCCGGCCGCGAACATCAATCCCTCGACCGCGAAGGTCGCGGGTATCGATTGCCACAAGCTCAGTCCCAGCTTCTGGCTGCCTCCGGGATACAGGGGCATGTCGGGACGGTGGCTTACGAAATCGAGCACCCAATGGCTCGCCACGGCGATTCCCACCCATACCGCGCCGACTCGGTCGCCCTTCGCCGCGAAGTAGGCGAACGCAAGAAGCAGCGACCACGCGAGCGTCATCAGCAGGCTGTGCGACCAGGGGTAGTAGTCGAAATCGAACGGATTGACAGCGGTGAAACCCGGAACGATCCGGAAGTGCTCGATTCCGGCGAGCACCAACACCGGCCAGACCACGTCGAGAAAAGCTGCGGCGAGAACCAGCGTGCCGAGCGACGCTTTGGGCGCGACCTTCTTCGTTGCAAAGGCTACGGCGAAGTGACCGATGAACATCTCATCCTTCCTGCCCGAGCAGCGCTTTCTTCAGGCTGCCCTGCACCGGATTGTCGCCCAGCCAGATCCGCAGCAGCGCTCGGTAGAAGTCCTCGCCAGCGATCGCCTTGCCCCTCGGCTCGCCGTTCAGCGACACTCGCGTTCCCGTTCCGGGGAGCCAGTCGAGCGCGACGACGTCGCCTTCCTTCGCCGACTGCAGCGCGTTCATGATGGCGATGAGCTCTGCAAGTCGTCCCTTGAGGGCCTCTTGCTCGGCGACCGGCGTGTTGTCGCGGAAACCCTCTTCGAGCGCATCGGTCAGCTGCTTCGCGCTCAGATCGCGCATCAGGCGCATCGACACGCGCTTGGCACCGGGCAGGGCGAGCACGTCGTCCGCACTCGTTTTCTTCGCCGCGAGATAGAGGCCTGCGACGTACACTTTGAAGAAAGCCCTGGTGCGCAGCCCGGCGCCGTTCAGCACCAGATCTTCCGATTCCAGCTTCACGCGCTCGTCGACCTTGACGCCGGCAACCTCGGCTGCGAGCGCCGGCGTGACGAGAAGTACGAGCAGCAGCAATGCCCGCCGCATCAGGCGCTCTCGTAGAGGCGCGTGAGGACGAACTCGCGGTGGCCGAGCGCTTCGGCGGCGGTGAGCCGGCCGTTGGCGGTTCGGAACATCATCTCGAGGAGCTTGTCACCCGCTTGGTCCATGTTGATCTCGCGGCGCGTGATTCCGGATACATCGACGTCGAGGTGCTCGGCCATCAGGCGCACGGTGCGCGGATTGGCGCAGAGCTTGATCACCGGCAGGATCGGGTTGCCGATGACGTTGCATTGCCCGGTGGGGAAAAAGTGAACCACGTAGCCGCTCGCCGCGCACAACGTCACCATCTCCGCGGCGGCCGAGGAGGAATCCATGAACCACAGGCCAGCACCGGTCGGCGCCTCGGCTTTGTCGAGCACGCCGTCTACCATGCACTTCTTGCCGATCTTCTGGATGTTGCCCAGCGCCTTCTCCTCAATGGTGGTCAGGCCGCCTGCGATGTTCCCCTTGGTCGGCTGCGAGTCCATGAGGTCGCTGGTCTTGTGGCGGTCAACCACCTCCTGGTAGCGGTTGAACATGGCCATGAAGCGCTCGCGCACTTGGGGAGTGCGGCAGCGCGCGGCGACCAACTGCTCCCCCCCGGTCAGCTCTGTCGTTTCGCCGAATACCAGGGTCACGCCATGCGGATAGAGCTTATCGAAAGCGTTCCCGACGCAGGGATTCGAGCCGATTCCCGAGGTCGTGTCCGATTCGCCGCACTTGGTGGACACCCACAGGTCCTTGAGCGGCCGTTCTTCGCGGCGCAGCTCGGACGCCCACTGGACGTATTCCTTGGCCTTGTGCGAGGCGCGCCGGATCGTTTCCATGTCGCCGTGGCCCTCGATGCCGAAAAAGGAAACCGGCTTTCCGGTCTTCGCGATTCCGTCGGCCACGCGCTTCGCCCAGCCGTCCTCGATGCCGATCACCACGACGGCGGCGACGTTGGGATTCGCGCCGGTCCCGATCAGCGTGCGGAAGTGCAATTCCAGGTCGGCACCGAACTGCAGCCGCCCGTAGGGATGCGGGATAGCGAGCGCGCCCTTGATGTTGTTCGCCACGGCTTCGCACGAGGCGTTCGAAAGATCGTCCACTGGCAGGATCACGATATGGTTGCGCACGCCGACACGGCCGTTCTCGCGCTTGTAACCCTGGAAGGTCGCGTTCTTCAGATCGATGCTCATACGCTCACCAGCGTTTGGTCTTGATGTTGTGGACGTGCGCGTGCTCGCCCACCTTGATCACCGCCACGGCGCGGCCGATGTCGACCCCGTATTTGAGGACCGTGTCGTTCGCGGCGAGCCCGCGGATGGCGAGCTTGTGGCCGATGGGAATGTCGCTTTGCGCTTGAATCTTGATCTCGTGGTCCTGGTCCATGATCCAGCCGGTGAGCTCCTGGCCGGCCTTCACGCCTTCGACGACGACCACGCCTACCGAGTCGCCCTCGCCGTGTACGACGAAATGAATCATGAGATCACCGGCAAAGCAGATTGCCGGCGCTGAAATCGACCGGCTCGGTACAGTCCTGGGGGTTGATCTTGCGCGTCGGGTCGGGTTCGGGCGCTCGGTACATGGGTGATTTCCCGTCCGGCCCGATGCCGTAGTAGTGCACGGTGTCCATCGCCATGACGCCGACGACGACGGCAGTTGCGACTGGAGTCGCGCAACCCGGCAAGGCGATAACGGCGAGGGTGACGATGTAGGGCCATACACGCACGGCGCTCAGGCTAGCATGCACCGGAGCGCTTGGCTAGAATCCGAGTCTACCCTGCGAGCGGGCGATGCCCGCTGGAGCTTACGCCATGAACAAGCCCGTCGAGTCGCTGCCGGCCGAGAAGCTCGAGTATCTGAAGCGCCGCACCGACAAGTATTTCACCAAGTCGCGGAGCATCGTCGAGAAATTCGGAGACCGCACCGTCACCTACGGCGTGTTTCTCCGGCGCGGCGTCATCTGCGCGGTCAATCCCGCGATCGACGTCCTGCGCGCCTACTACTCGACCAAGGCCGAGCCGCTCAGGATCACCCGCCTCTACGAGGAAGGAGCGTTCGTTCCCGATCAGAAAGCGATCTTCACCTACACCGGCTCGTTCGCCGCGCTGGTGGAGCTCGAGACGCTCATCCTCCAGCGCGTCGGCGTCGCCTGTGTCTCGGCGTACAACGCCTACAAGATGGCGATGAACCTCAAGAAAGTCGCTTTCATCGACATGCACGCCCGTCACTCCACGGGCGACGACCTGTCGCTGCTCGCCGCCTATGGCGCATCCGTGGGAAGCCGCATGGCGAAGCTCGGGGGAGCGCTGGGCTTCATCGGTTCTTCACAGGACCTCACCGCCCATTTCTACGGGCAGTCGAGCGGGATCGGAACGATGCCGCACGGCATCATCGGCTATGCCGGCTCGACTCTGCGCGCCGCGCAGATGTACGTCGAGACGCATCCCCAGGACAACCTCACGGTGCTGATCGATTATTTCGGCAGGGAATATTCCGACGCGCTCGAAGTCTGCCGCTGGTGGTACAACGAATACCTGCCCAGGGAGGAGACCGGGGCGCGCGCGCTCGCGCTGCGGATCGATACCCACGGCGAGCGCTACGCCGAGGGCCTCGACTACGAAAAGTCGGTCGACGTCGTAGTGAACTGGCTGCACGTGCCGAACGAGTTCGAGGCGGTGCGCTACATCATGGGCGAGGAAGCGTTCGACGCGGACAGCCTGAACATCGTCAAGGACCGCGTGCGCAAGGTGCTGTTCGGCACGGGCGTCTCGGTCGCGTCCGTGATCCAGTTGCGGCAGACGCTCGACGCGAACGGTTTCAACGCGGCGAAGATCGTGGGCTCGTCCGGGTTCAACCTGTTCAAGTGCAAGATGTTTGCAAACGCCCGTGCACCGCTGGACGTCGTCGGCACGGGTTCCTTCATCCCGGAGAACTTCCCGGACACTTTCGCCACCGCCGACATCTACATGTACGAAGGCGAGCCCGGAATCAAGCTCGGCCGCGAGAAGCTGTTCCACGGGTTGAAACCGTAGTTGCAGCTGCAGAAACCGTGCTGTTTCCCACGACGCTGGTCGGCAGCTATCCGCAGCCCGACTGGCTGATCGACCGGAAGAAGCTGGCGGGGCGCTTTCCTCCGCGCGTGCGCGCGAGAGAGCTATGGCGCATTCCCGAGCCGTTTCTCGCGGAGGCCCAGGACGACGCCACGCGGCTCGCGATCCGCGCCCAGGAGGAAGCTGGCCTGGATATCATCACCGACGGCGAAATCAGGCGCGAGAGCTATTCCAACCGCTTCGCCACCGCGCTCGAAGGCGTGGACATCGACAAGCCGGGCTCGGCGCTCGACCGCTCGGGCCACCCCAACCCCGTGCCCCGCATCGTCGGAAAGATCCGGCGCCGGCACGCCGTCGAGCTCGCAGACCTGGAATTCCTGCGCGCGCACACAGACCGGAAGATCAAAATGACGGTCCCCGGTCCGTTCACCATGTCGCAGCAGGCGCAGAACGATTTCTACAAGTCGGAAGAGGAAGCCGCGATGGACTACGCAGTGTCCGTGAACGAGGAAATCCGCGACCTGTTCGCCGCCGGCGCCGACATCGTGCAGATCGACGAGCCCTATATGCAGGCGCGGCCGGAGAAGGCGCGGGCCTACGGACTGAAGGCGCTCAATCGTGCGCTCGAAGGCGTGAAGGGCACGACCGCGGTGCACATCTGCTTCGGCTACGCTGCGGTGATCCACGCACGGCCCTCGGGCTACTCGTTCCTCGGCGAGCTCGCCGGCTGCTCCTGCAGTCAGATTTCGATCGAGACGGCCCAATCCAATCTCGATTGCTCCGTGCTCAAGTCCCTCCCCGCAAAGCAGATCATCCTGGGGGTGATCGACCTGAACGATATGACGATCGAAACCCCCGAGAAAGTGGCGGAGCGCATTCGCCGCGCCCTGCCCTACGTTCGGGCGGAGGACGTCATCGTCGCGCCAGACTGCGGCATGAAGTACCTTCCGCGAGATGTTGCCTTCGGCAAGATGAAGGCGATGGTCGAAGGGGCGAAAATCATGCGCCGCGAGCTGGGCCCGGGCTGATTCACGCCGCTGAGCGCAGCCTGCCGAACCCCGCGTCCAGATCCTCGATCAGGTCGTCGGTGCTCTCGAGCCCCGCGTGGATGCGGAAGCACGGCCCCTTGTGCGGCCACTTCGTGGCGGTTCGGGCCTCGCGTGGGTCGAAAGGCACGATGAGGCTTTCGTAGCCGCCCCAGGAGGAGCCGATTCCGAATAGCTCCAGACCGTCGATCATCGCAGCGAGTGCCTTTTCGCTCACCCCTTCCTTCAGCACCACACCGAACAGACCGCAGGCTCCGGTGAAGTCGCGCTTCCAGATTGCGTGCCCCGGGTCTGCGGGAAGAGCGGGGTGCAGCACCTGCTCCACTTCGCGCTGCCTGCCGATCCACTCGGCGAGCGTGACGCCGGCCTCCCAATGCTGCTTCAAACGCACCGCGAGAGTACGCAAGCCTCTCTGGGCGAGATAGACGTCATCGGGTCCCGCGGTCTGGCCCAACTCGAAGGTCGAGCTTCTCAGCTTCGACCAAACCTCCTTGGTGCTGGTGACGGTGCCGAGCATCGCGTCCGAATGCCCCACGATGTACTTGGTCGCGGACTGCACCGATACGTCCACCCCGTGGGCGAACGGCTTGAAATAGAGCGGCGTACCCCAGGTATTGTCCATGATCACCGTGATCCCTCGTTTGCGGGCGGCTTGGGCGATCGCCGGGACGTCCTGCATCTCGAAAGTCAGCGAACCGGGCGATTCGAGGTAGATCACGCGGGTTTCGCGCCGCAGGTGCGACTCGATGCCGGGCCCGACGAGGGGATCGAAAAAGCTGGTCGCGACACCGAAGCGTTTCAGGATTCCTCCGGCGAGCGTGCGGGTCGGTCCGTAGACGGTATCGGCCATGAGCAGGTGATCGCCCGAAGCCAGGAAGGCCAGCAAGGCTCCGGCGCACCCCGCCAGGCCCGAGGGATACACGAGCGTGCGGTACCCCCCCTCCAGCGCGGCAACCGCCTCCTGCAAGGCATGCGTGGTCGGAGTGCCGCAGCGCCCGTAATAGGTCACCGGCAGGTCCTGCAGCCAGTCCCTGCGCTTGCGCCGGTGCTCTTCGACGCTCTGCGACAGCACCGTGGATGTGTGGAACACCGGCGGGTTTACTGCGCCCTGATGCTCCTCCGGGTGGCGGCCGGAATGGACGATCGTCGTCTCTTCGCGCATGGCGTTTCCTTCCCTTCGAGGGTATTCGGGCTTCATTTTGGCAGAACCCGAGTGGAGACACCCTGGGGCAGAATTTATGCCATTAACATAATAATAATATAATCAATTACATATCTTGAGTTGTGAATTCATAAATTCAAGATTATCATCCAGGGTCTTGGGTACCAAGAGTTAATGGGGCATCTCGCGCTTGCCCTAGAGGCCGTCTGTCGGGTTGCAGTGCCGTCCGTCGGGTTGCGTTGCAGAGTGCCTTTGAGCGTCCGCTGAAAAGGTGGAGCATTGGCGACCGCGTCCCCGAGGCATAGGGAATTGGCGGGAGGAATCATGAATCGCAAGAAGTTGGGTCAAGCGTTTATCGCGCCATTGCTGGTGGCGGGCCTGCTCGCCCTAGTGAGCTGCTCGGAAACCGCGAGCGTGACCTCGGGCCCGTCGAGCGCTTTGGGTCCCGGCCAGGCCGGCGCTCCTGCGCCCGGCCAAGGTACGGCGGGCGCCAGCGGCACGAGAGTCCAGCTGCTGGTGAGCAATCCGCAGCTTCCCTCCTCCGGCCAGACGCAGGTCGATCTGACGGCGGTCGTGCTCGACGTGAACGGGCAGGCCGTCTCCGGCGCCTCGGTGATATTTTCGACGGGCACAGACCCCTCGGCGTTCATCAGCGGAATCAGCGGCGGCGCGGTAACCGATTCGAACGGACAGGTCACCGCCAAGCTCAATGTCGGCGCCAACAAGTCGAACCGCACGATTACCGTAACCGTCACCACTTCGGATGGCGCCACGATCAGCAACACCGTCGGCGTCACCGGCACGACCATCACCATCAGCGGCAACAGCTCGTTGGCATTGAACGCCTTCACGACGCTCAGTTTCGCCCTGAAGGACTCCGCAGGAACGCCGATTCCGAACGTGACGCTAACCATCTCCTCGCAAACCGGAAACGCCATCGCGCCGGCATCGACTTTCACCGACGTCTCGGGCCAGGTCACCGCCACCGTCACCGCAATAGTCGCGAGCAACGATGTGATCACCGCCAGCGCGGCCGGGGCCACCAAGACTCAGGCGCTTACCGTCAGCTCCGCAGCCTTCGCATTCACGACGCCGGCGTCGAACATCGACATACCTCTGGGCGCGCCCACGACGGTCTCGGTCCACTGGACGAACAACCTTGGCGCTCCCCAGAGCGGGCAAGTGGTCAGTTTTTCGGCGAGCCGCGGGAACATCACTGCCACGTCGACGGTGAACGGGGCCGGCGACACACCGGGCGTATCGATCACTTCGACGACCTCCGCCGGCCCGGCGATCATCACCGCTCAAGGCCCGGGCGGGACACCGGCCGCCACCCTGAATATCAACTTCGTCGCGACCACGGCGACCTTGGTGGCGGTGCAGGCCGTTCCGAACATCGTGCAATTCACCACTGGCTCGACGAGCCAGACCAACAATGTTTCAGTGATTACGGTGGCGGTGCGCGATGCCAGCAACAATCTCGTGAAGAACGCTAGTGTCACTTTGTCTCTTTCCGACACCACCGGCGGTTCTCTCGGGGCGAACACTGCAATCACGGACGTGACGGGCACGGCGTCGATAAACTACACGGCGGGCGGGAGCAGCAGCGCAAAGAACGGCGTGAGCATCACGGCCACGGTGGACAAAGTGAACGGGGTAGCTATCACTCCGATCAGCAGCACAGCGACGTTGACCGTTGCAGGCCAGGCTTTCTTCGTCCGCCTCGGCACCGACAACCTGGTTCAGCCGGTGCCTGCACCGAGTCCCGATCTGCAGAAGACCTGGTCCGCCATAGTCACGGATACCGCCGGCGTGGCCGTACCGGCCAACACGCAAGTCCAGTTCGCACTGACCCCCACGCGCTACAGCAAGGGGTTCTACACCTTCAGTACGCTTGCCGGCGCCTGGATACAAACCATCACCGTGACCTGTCCGAGCGAAGATCTCAACACCAATGGCATCATGGATCCAGGCGAGGACACCAGTGGCAACGGCAACGGCAATGGCCACCTCGATCCGGGTAATGTAGCTTCGGTCAACCCCACCGCCCTGACAAACGCGAATGGGGTCGCCCTGGGGACGATCGAGTACGCGAAGAGCTATGCCACCTGGGTAGAGGTAAAGCTCCAAGCCAGCGCCGGCGTGGCCGGCAACGATCCGCCCACTACGGCGACATTCACCCTCCCCGGACTGGCAAGCGACTACACGAGCAAGGACGTCCCGCCGCCCGGCGCGATAAGCCCGTTCGGTCAAGCCGCCGTCTGCGCCGATCCGAACTAGCACGACAGCTTCCGATATCACGACGCGCAGCCGCTCGGCTGCGCGCCGTGAGCTAATCGACGAGTCGCGCTGGACGGCGGGGAGGCTGCTCTCGCCGTACTCGACCTGCTAGTTCTGCCCGCACGTAACGTAAAATAGCGCGCTTTGGGCCCCCGTAACGGGAAGTCCTACGCCGCCGGCAAAGTGCGTTCCGAATTTCCCCGAATCGCCCGCGCCGTCGTTCGTCTCGCCTGGCCGGTCCTGGTCGCCCAGCTCGCGGTGATCGCGAGCGGCGTCCTCGACACCGTCATGGCGGGCCGCTACAGCGCGGTCGACCTCGCCGCAGTGGGCATCGGCGCGAGCATCTACTTCAGCGTGTTCATCGGCCTGATGGGGGTCGTGCAGGCGCTCTCGCCGATCGCAGGGCAGCTGTTCGGAGGAAAGCACTACGAGAGAATCGGCGAGGAGACGCGCCAGACCGCTTGGCTCGCGCTTGCGCTCTCGGCGCTCGGGGTTCTGTTGCTCGCCTTTCCGGAGCCCTTCCTGCGGCTCTCGAGCGCACCGCCCGAGGTCGAGACGCGCACGCGGGACTACCTCCACGGCATTGCCTGGGCGCTGCCCGCGATGTTGATGTTTCGCGTGTTTTTCGCCCTCACGACGGCGGTGTCGCGGCCTCGCGCGGTCATGGCGATCAACCTCATTTATTTCGCCGTCAAGGTCCCCCTGAACGCCGTGTTCATCTACGGAGCGCTCGGCGCCTCCGAGCTGGGCGGCCCGGGCTGCGCGATCGCGACCGCGATCGCAAGCTGGATCGTGTTCGCGCTCGCCTGGACCTACTGCGCAAGGCACCCCTTTTACGCGCCGTTCCAAATTTTCGGACGGTGGTCGTGGCCGGACGCCGCAATCCTGTGGAACCACCTCAAGCTGGGGGTTCCACTCGGATTTGCGCTTTTCGTGGAAGTGACCTCGTTCACCTTCATGGCGATATTCCTCGCGCGGCTCGGGGCGGCTACTTCGGCCGGCCATCAGATCGCCTCCAACATCACGGCTGTGTTCTACATGTTCGGGCTCGCGGTCGGAAACGCGACCGGGGTGCTCATTGCCCAGGCGATCGGGGCCCGCGATCCCCGCAGGGCGAGGCATACCGGGCTGACGGGGCTCGGCATCATGCTCGCCGTCTCCGCCTGCGCAGGAGTGCTGATCGTTCTCTTCGCCCCGAACATCGTGCTGCTCTACTCGCACGATGCGGACGTCCAGGCCCTTGCCACGAAGTTGCTGGTCTACGTAGCGCTTTTCCAGATTTTCGATACCGCGCAAGTCGTCATCGTCAGCGCCTTGCGCGGCTACAAGATCACCTTGATTCCGATGCTCGTATACACCGTCGCGCTCTGGGGAATCGGACTGGGCGGGGGATACGCCCTGGGACTGGAGAGAATCGAAACGGCGAGTGCGCTCGGCCTCGCCACGCCCATGGGAGCGGCGGGGTTCTGGCTTGCGGGCGTCGCAAGTCTGGCGGTTGCCAGCCTGATCCTTTACGCCTACTTCGCGCGCATCAGCCGGCCTGCGGGCCCGGCCGACTGAGCGCCGGCAGCACCGGCGGGGTGCCCGCGCCGCGCCCGGATTCGGGGGCGCGCGCACCGCTGCCCCTGCCCGCCGCATCGGCCAGAGCCGCGACATCGCCCGAGAGCTCGCCGCCTTCCTCGACCGCGAGCTTGCCGTAGCGGATCTTGCCCGAGACCCTCCCGGTGGCGCATATGAGCAGCTGCTTTCGCACGGTCAGCTCGCCCTCGAAGCGCCCGCGGATCTCTGCGACGTCGATCCCCGCTTTGCCGGCGAAGACCCCGCGCTCGGAGATCTGGATGACGCGGCTGTCCATCGAAGCCTCGACGCGGCCTTCGACGATCAAGGTGTCGCAATCGGTGATTTCGGCGCCCTTGAGCTTGATGTCGGGACCGACGATCAGCTTGCTCGGGGTGGCTTCCTCGGATCGAGGTGCTTTGATCTCGTCGCGCGGAGCCGGGGGGATCGCCTTGGGTGCTTCGGTCCTGAACACATCGGGTTTGGTGGAATCCGCACCGGGCGGGGCCAGGGTTTCCTGCAGTCGGCTGTAGGGGGATTGCGGGCGCGGGGATTGCGGCATGTCTCGCTTTCGAAAATTGTCCAACACAATTGCTCCTCTCGTTGTTCGGTCGGTGATCGGTCACTCGCGGCAAAACCGCGACCCGAAACGAATTGCGACTAGCAATGCACATGCCTATGCGGAAGTTGCGTTCATAATCAATCTGATTGGCGTGGAGCGCGCGTGAAGACAAGATCGTTCTCGTCGCCAAGGGGCGACGCAGTTCAAGGGGAGCCGCCCAAGCGGTTGTTTGCTATGAAAACGGCGCGTCGGGCCCGAGCGACGGACGCGACGCGCCGTCTCAGTGCGCCCGCGCGAGCGGCTACATCGGGTTGCTCTCGGTCGGCCGATTCTGCGCTGGCTTGACGAACTTCAGCGCGAACTCGTCCACCGGAACTTGTGGCCGGAAGACGATCGCATCGCGCGGATCGGCGGGATTGCGCAGGAAATCCGCCTCCTCGATCAACCTGAATCCGGCTGCCTCGATCTCCCTGCGCAGCGTGGACTCCTCGATCCTGTGCAAGGTCTTGACGGCGCTTATCCCCGCCCCCAGCCGGGCGGAGTGATCGGTGACGACGAGGATACCGCCCGGCCTGAGCGCGTCGAAGAGCGCCCGGTTCATTTTGGCGCGATCCACCGCCATGAACGCGGTGTCGTGATACGCGAAGAAGAAGGTCACGAGGTCGAGGTCGCGCACATTGGGCGGAATCGGGTCGTCGTAGTCGCGCAGGACGTGCACCACGTTCTTCATCGCCGAAGTCTTTGCGCGCTCTTCGAATCGTTCCCTCGCGCGCGGAGACGCGGCCGGCGATTCTTGTGCATAGACCGTTCCCCGTGGGCCCGCGGCCCGCGCGAGAAGCTCGGTGGAGTAGCCGCCGCCTGCGCCCATGTCGAGCACCCTCATTCCCGGGCGAACGCCGGAAAACGCGAGGAGCAGCTCAGGCTTGCGCCGTACATCGGTCTGTCGATCGGCTTCGGCGCGATCCGGGCTCGCCACGATCGCTTTGTAGTCGGGTCGCTCACCGTTTGTCATCGCGACGCATCCGGTAAGCACGAGCAACAACGGGCCTGCAATTCGGGAAGACATATTCACCTTATCCTCCAAGCCGCGCTCAGCGGCCCATGAATTTCGGCGTGCGCTTCTCGTTGAACGCGCGCATGCCTTCTCTGCGGTCGTCGGTTCCGACGAGGCGATTGTAGGCTTCGATCTCGAGCTGCATGGCTGAAGCAAGATCCCTGTGCAGACCTTGGCGAATCGCCTGCTTCGCCTGCCGCACCGCGAGTGGAGCGAGCGAAGCCATGCGCTCGGCGACCTGCAGTGCCTCCTGCACTACCTTTCCCGGCTCGCAGAGCCTGTTCACCAGACCCCAAGCGAGGGCTTCCTCCGCGGAAAAGGGCCGAGCCGCCAGTATCAATTCCTTGGCGCGTCGCTCGCCGACGACACGGGGCAGGGTCTGGGTCCCGCCGCCGCCCGGCATGATCCCTAGCGAGACCTCCGTGAGCGCAAACTTCGCGGTAACCGATGCGTAGGCGAAATCGCAGTGCAATACGAGCTCCAGTCCGCCTGCGTAGGCTGCTCCATTGACGGCGGCTATCACGGGGATCGGACAATCGCGCACGGCGCAGAACATGCGTTCGAACGTCTCATGCTGCGAGCGCCACTGCTCGTCGCTGAGCGAATTGCGCTCCTTCAGATCAGCGCCGGCGCAAAACGCCTTCTCGCCCGCCCCGGTGATGACCGCGCAGCGGTAGCGCTCTTCGGCCTCGAGGTGCTCGAAAAATTCGCACACGTCGAGCGCGGTCCGGGTGTCGAAGGCGTTGGCGACCTCGGGGCGGTCGAGGGTTGCCAACAGAACGCCATTCGGCGTTTCCCGCACCCGCAGCGTGGCGTACTTCTCCATGCAAGCTCGCTGCGGGTGCTTCCCTGCCGGGCTATCTCTCTACTGCGGCGGCTTGACCCCGTCCTTGCTGACTGCAACGCGCGGGGCAGTGAGCTTACCGTCGGCGCCGGTGGCTGCGACGACGAATACGGTCGCGCCCGGAACCAGCAGCGACCGGTCGCCGGGAACGAAATCCACGATGGGCGTGCCGTCGGGTACCAGGATTTTCTGCGAACCGCCCTTGTACTCGAGTGTCAGCTCGTTGCCACCGGCGGACTTGACCACGGCGGCCACGTTGGCGTTCGTCATCGTGTCCCCGGGCGAGGTGTCCCAGGGGGTGTGGCCCGCGGACGCCGTGGGGGGAAGCCTGTGGACTTCGCTCGCGACCAGTTGGCCTGCCGCATTCTTCTTGGCGGTCGATCCGACATAGGCGCCCGGCCCGAAGTCAGACAGGGGGACCGCCTTGGCGACGGCGACGGCGAAGTTCGGGGCCAGATTGATCTTGAGGTCCTTGCCGTCGCGGGTCTTGACCGAGAGCACGTCGCCATCGAGGCTCGTGACGGTCCCGCGTACGCGCATCGGCGCCTGCGCGCTGGCGACTGCGCTCGCGAGCAAGAGCACGCCCGCTGCCAGGAATAGTCCTGATTTCTTCATGTGTTGATGCCTCCTTGAAAAGGGATGATCCGCAAGCCTGTCCTGCGGCCGATGAGTTAACGCAGGCAGCCCTGCTTCCATTCCGGACTGCGCCCACATTCTCGCAGATTCCGAATCGGCCCGCGCCGGCTAGAGGCTGAGCAGCCTGCGGGCGTTTTCCTCGACGATCTTCCTCTTCTGCTCCTCGTCCAGGCGCGGATGCGCGGTCACGACCTCCACGGGCTTCTCGTATGCGATGGGGAAGCAGTAGTCGCTTCCCATCAGGACGCGGTCCGCGCCGATCACCTCGACCAGGTATTGGAGGACATGGTCCGAATAGCCCACCGTGTCGTAGTAGAAGCGGCGCAGATAATCGATCGGCGCCTGCTTGATGTGTTTCAGGTCGGCGCGCTTCTCCCACCCTCGGTTCAACCGGCCCGCGAGCCAGGGAAAGGCGCCCCCCGAGTGGGGAAGGCACACGACCAGCCGGGGCAGGCGGTCGAGCACGCCGCCGAAGATGAGGTGCGCGGCGGCGATCGCCGACTCGAAAGGGTTGCCGAGCAGGTTGGTGAGGTAATAGGCGCCCAGGCGCTGGTGGCCGATCACCTCGACCGGGTGCAGGAAAAGCGGCAGGCCGCTCGCCTCGATGCGCTCGAAAACGGGAAAGAACGCCGCGTCCGACAGGTCTCTTCCGAGAACCTGGGTGGCGACGTAGAAGCCGCGCACGCCGGGCAGCTTGGCCGCGCGCTCGACTTCCCTCAGCGCGAGCGCGGGTTCGTGCATCGGCAGGGTTGCAAGGCCGATAAGGCGGCTCGGATGCCGCTCGTGCGCCAGCGCGAGGGCGTCGTTGTAAGTCTCGCTCAAGCGCCGCGCCAAGTCCCCTGGGGCCCAATACACCATCGGCTGCGACAAGGACAGCGCATGAGCCTGCACGCCCTGCTCGTCCATCGCCGCAAGGCGCGCGTCCAGATCGACGAACTTCGGGCCGACGGGCCCGGTTACGAGGTGTCCATGTTTGAATTGAGGGCCCTTGCCTTCGACGATCTTGTACTCGAAGCCGTGACCGGGGCCGTGCTTCTCGACCAGGTCGAGGAAACTCTGGGGAAAATAGTGCGAGTGAACGTCGATTGCGTAATGCGCGTGCTGGACCATGCGGCTCCTTTTTTCGCCGATTCTACCGCGCCCGACGGCGGCACACCTATAATTCCCGTACGCCGCATGCCGCACGCTGCGTTTCGGGGGAACCGCGAAATGGAAGAACGCGTCAGCTTCACGTCCGACCGACTCAGGCTTTCGGGCGTTCTCCATCTTCCCGAGCCGCGCAGCGAGAAGCTCGCAGCCTTTCTCGTGTTGCATGGATTCGGCAGCAACAAGGACGGCGGCGGCGGAACGACCGTCGCCAGGATGCTCGCCGGACTGGGCTACGCGGCGCTGCGCTTCGACTTCCGCGGCTGCGGCGAGAGCGAAGGCGAGCGCGGGCGCGTCATCTGCAAGGAGCAAGTCAGGGACACCCGAAACGCCCTGTCCTTTCTCGCGGGCCGTCCCGAGATCCATCCGCAGCGCATCGGCGTGGTCGGCCAGAGCTTCGGTGCCGCCGTCGCCGTCTACGCCGCCGGCGTGGACCGCGGGGTCGCGGCCTGCATTTCCTCCGGCGGCTGGGGCGACGGAGCGAAGAAATTCCGCAAGCAGCACGCCTCGCCCCGCGCCTGGGCGAAGTTCGCCGCGATGATGAAGGAAGGGAGGCGCCGCAAGCGCTCGGGCAAATCGATGATGGTGCCGCGCTACGACATCGTTCCGATTCCGCCGCGCCTGCGCGGGAATCTCGCACCCGGCTCGATCATGCAGTTTCCGTTCGAGGTGGTCGAAAGCATGTATTCCTTCAACGCGAACGAGGTCGTAGGAAGGATCGCGCCGCGCCCGCTCCTCTTGCTGCATTCGGCGAGCGATTCGGTGACCCCGACCGAGCAGTCGGTCGAGCTGTTCGAGCGCGCCGGAAGACCGGCCGACCTTCACCTGATCGCCGACGTCGATCATTTCATGTTCTCCGAGGGCAATGTGCTGGTCGTGAATCTGGTGCGCAATTGGCTCGACAAGTACTTTCCGCCCAAGACCTGACGCCGGCATGAGCACGACCCCGACTCGCGCCGAAGGCGCCGCGGTGACTGCGACTTCGGAGGCACTCGAGCGTTTTGCGACCGATGTCTTCGCGCGCACGGGCATGCCGCAGGCCGACGCGGAGGTCGTCGCCGAGGTCCTGGTCTGGGCGAACCTGCGCGGGGTGGACACGCACGGCGTCATGCGCATCCCGCGTTACGTCGATCTGATCGAGAGCGGCGAGATGAATCCCAGGCCCGCGATCCGGATCCGTACCGAGACTCCGGCCTCGGTCCTGATCGAAGCCGACCACGCCGCCGGGCCGGTCGCCATGACGCGCGCGGTGACCGAGGCCGTGCGAAAGGCCCGCGACGCGGGCGTCGGGCTCGCCTTCGCCCGGGCAACCACGCACACGGCCGCGCTGGGCTACTACACTTTGGCGATCGCCCGCGAGGGCCTGGCCGGAATCGCGCTCGCCGGATCCTGGCCCAACGTCGCGTACCACGGCACGCGCGCCGCGGGCGTGTCGACGAGCCCCATCTCCATCGCGGTCCCCGGGGGCGAGCCGGTCGTGCTCGACATGGCGACAAGCGTCGTCTCGATGGGCAAGCTGAACCAGGCGAAGAAGGCCGGCCGCCCCATCCCCGAAGGATGGGCGCTCGACGCGCAAGGCAAGCCGACCACCGATCCTCTGGCGGCGCAGATTCCTCTGCCGATGGCAGGCCCCAAAGGGTCGGGCTTGTCCTTCATGGTCGAATGCCTCGCCAGCCTCATCGCGTCCAACCCCTTGCTCGCCGAGTCCCTCGAGGGTACCCCGGAAGGGCGGCGCCACCGCCAGAACGGCTTTGTCATGGCCATCGATATCGCGCAATTCGGCGAACCGGAGGATTTCAGACGCGAGGTCGACCGGCTCGTGAACGCGCTGAAGGCCCTGCCGCCCGCCGAGAATTCGCAGGAGATCCTCATGCCCGGCGAGCGCGGGCGGCGAACGCTGGAGAAGCGCACGCGCGAGGGCATCCCGATTCCGCGCGCCGTCCACGACGAGCTACGCACGCTGGCGGCGCGGCTCGGCGTCGCGATGCTTGCCTCGTCCTCGCGTTGATATACTGCGTGCCCTGAAAGCGCCCATGGCAAAAAAATCCAAAACCAAGCCCGGGACCAGGACCCGCGAGACGGGAACCGCGCCGCCGCGCGCTTATCCCGACCTTCACGACCACCTCGACGCTCTCGAGCGGGCGGGCCTGCTCGTCACGGTCGAGCGGCCGATCAACAAGGACACCGAGATGCATCCCCTGGTGCGCTGGCAGTTCCGCGGCGGCATCGAGGAGCCGGATCGGAAGGCTTTCCTGTTCAAGCACGTCGTCGACAGCAAGAAGCTCAAGTACGACATTCCCGTCGTAGTAGGCGCTTTGGCCGCGAGCCGCGAGATCTATCGCATCGGCATGGGTTGCGCGCTCGAGGAGATCAACGAGACCTGGACGCGCGCGGTGGCAAGGCCGATCGCGCCGCGGATGGTGGACAAGGCGCCGTGCCACGAGATCGTGATCGAGGGCGACGAGCTCGACAAGCCCGGCAAGGGACTCGATGGGCTGCCGATACCGATTTCGACCCCGGGCTGGGACATCGCGCCGTTCACGACGCTCTCGCAATACATCACCAAGGACCCCGACACCGGGGTGCAGAAC
>JBGQKK010000011.1:0-27170 GCA_041499545.1 Gammaproteobacteria bacterium
CGGGTGTTTCCGTTCCGCCGAAGAGCGTGGTGGCCACCGCCGCGCCCTCGCGGATCGCCACCGGCGTGAGCGCGATGCGATGGGTGACGTCGCCCACCGCATAGATGTTCGCGACGCTCGAGCGGCAGAACCGGTCCACCACCACCCCGCCCGCCTCGTCCAGCCTGACGCCGGCCTCCGCGAGGCCCAGGCGCGCCGTGTTGGGCTTGCGGCCGGTAGCGAACATCACCGCGTCGCACTCGAGCTTGCCGCCCGTCATGGTTGCTTCGAGTGAGCCGCCGGCGCGGCGCTCGATGCGCGACACCTCGCTCTTGAGCAGGATGCGCACGCCCTTTTTTCCCATCTCGTCGTGCAGGTGGGCTCGCAGGTCGTCGTCGAACCCTCTGAGGATCTGCTCGCCGCGGTACGAAAGCGTCACCTCGGCGCCCAGGCCGTTGAAGATCCCGGCGAACTCCACCGCGACGTAGCCGCCACCGACGATCAGGACGCGCCGCGGCAGCGCGGGGAGCTCGAAGGCCTCGTTCGAGGTGATCGCGTGCTCGACGCCGGGAATCGAAGGCTTCGAGGGCCAGCCGCCGGTGGCGATCAGGATGTTCTGCGCCGTGAGGCGGCGTCCGCCGATCTCGACGGTGTGCGCGTCGAGCAGCTTCGCCGTGCCCTCGATCACCGTAACCTTCGCCTTCGCGAGCACCTCCGCGTGGACGCCGGAGAGCCGCGCGATCTCGCGGTCCTTGTTCGCGATCAGCTCGGGCCAGGAAAACGACGCACCTTCGATCGTCCAGCCGAAGCCGCGTGCGTCTTCAAGGTCTTCGGCGTAGTGCGCGGCATAGGCGAGCAGCTTCTTCGGAATGCAGCCGCGGATCACGCAGGTGCCGCCGATGCGGTAGTTCTCGGCGATCGCCACCTTCGCGCCGAACTGGCCCGCCATGCGGCTCGCGCGCATGCCGCCCGAGCCTGCGCCTATCGTAAAGAGGTCGTAGTCGAAGCGAGCCACGAGGTCCGGCCGCCTTACTCCTTGGGAATGTCCAGCGACTTGATGATCTCGCCCCACCTGCCGAACTGCGCCGTCTGGAAGGCGGCGAAGCGCTCGCCCGTCAGCTCTCCCGGCTCCACCACGATGGCGGCGAATTTCTCGCGCACCCCCGGCAGCGCAAGCACCGCGCGGAACTCCTCCCCCAGCCTTCCCACGATTTCCCGAGGCGTGCCCGCCGGCACGTAGGCCCCGTAGTACATGGTGGTGTCGAAGCCGGGATAGCCCAGTTCCGCCATCGAGGGCACCTCCGGCAGCATGTCGAGCCGCGTGGACTTCGCCACGGCGAGCGCGCGCAGCTTGCCGGAGCGGATGTGCGGCAGCGAGCTCCCGATGAAGTCGAACATCATGGTCAGCCGGTCGCCGAACAGGTCCTTGTGCGCGTCGACGGCGCCCTTGTACGGGACCTGGATCATGTCCACGCCCTCCGCCTTCTTGAGGATCGACGCGGAGATGTTCGCAGTCGAGCCGTTTCCCAAGGACCCGTAGGTCACCGCGCCCGGACGCGACTTGGCCAGGGCGATCAGGTCCTTGAACGTCTTCAACTCCGACGTCCCGTTCACGACCAGCACCAAGGGCACGGAGGCGACCAGAGCCACGGGCTCGAAGTCCTTCTGCGAGTCGAAGGGCATCTTCG
Source organism: Gammaproteobacteria bacterium (assembly GCA_041499545.1). Lineage (GTDB taxonomy): Bacteria > Pseudomonadota > Gammaproteobacteria > Burkholderiales > SG8-39 > VBDM01. Next base: position 1,668 of record JBGQKK010000011.1, read on the forward strand.
AATACACGAAGGTGTTGACGATCATCGTCCCGGAGGTGGAGAGAAGCAGGTTGTAGCCGTCGGGCGCCGAATGCGCGCCGGCGGTCGCGCCGACGAGGCCGCTGCCGCCCGGACGGTTCTCCACCACCACCGGCTGCTTCAGGCGTGCCGTGAGCTCCTGGCTCACCACCCGCGGAATGATGTCGCCCACCGTGCCGGGCGCGGCGACGGTGATGAAGCGGATCGGTCGGGAAGGATAGGTCTGCGCGCTCGCTCCCGCCGCGAGGAACGCCGTTGCCGCGAGCGTGCAAATCGCTCTTTTCATCCGCTCTCGCCCACCTGCTGCTTCGGCGGACACTTGACCGAGCCGTACGAGCAGAACACGCAGCAATCACCGGGCTTCGGGTACAGCAGCGCCCCGCAGTTGGTGCACTCGTAGAAGTACTGGCAGGCGTCGGCCGGCATGATCTCGCGCCGGCCGTGATGGCACCTCGGACAGCTTATCACCGACTCCGTAATCGCTCGCCCCACGATTCTCCCCTGTCGACCCGGCCCGACTCTCGTCCCGGTCTCCGCCCTAGGACCACAATCGCCGCGTCGCGAGCCGCGCGCCCTCGCTCAGCGCCTCGAACTTCGCCCACACCACCGTCGGGTGCACCTCGGTGCGGTAGCTCGCCTGCGAGGAGAAGCCGCAGTCGGCACCGGCGATGACGTTCTCGCGCCCGACGCGGTCTGCGTAGCGGATCAGCCGCTCGGCGATCAGCTCGGGGTGCTCGACGATGTTGCTCGCGTGGGTGATGACTCCGGGTATCAGCGCCTTGCCCTCCGGCAATTTCACCGTCTCCCACAGGTGGTATTCGTGCTCGTGGCGCGGGTTGGCGGCCTCGAAGCTGTACGCGCCCGCGTTCACCTGCAGCATGTACGGAAGAACGTCGCCGAGCGCGGCTTCGTGGATGCGCGGGCCCTCGTTGATCCCGTAGCAGGTATGGTAGCGCACCTTCTCCGGCGGAATGCCGCGCAGCGCGTCGTTGAGCGCCTCGACGTACATCGCGGCGCGCTTCTTCCTCGCCTCGGCGTCCAGCTCCGGATCGGCGAAGACGTCGCACAAGAAGGGGTCGTCCACCTGCAGCAGCAATCCCGAGTCCACGATCAGCTGGTACTCGGTGCGCAGCGCCCTGCCGACCGTGTGGAGGAACTCTTCCTCGTTGCCGTAGTACTCGTTGGCTCCCACGCCGCTCGGCGCCACCGCCGGCATGAACGCGCCGCGGGCGCCCGCCTGGGCTGCGGCGGCCTTGAGATTCGCGATATCGCGCGCCAGGCTTTCCTCGCCGCAGTAGTTGACCGGCCCGGTGCACACGAGCGGCACCACCGGCGCGACGGCCCCGCCCATCATCGCTTCCTTGAAGTATTTTTCGTAATACTCCGGGAAGGCCGCGACCTCGGCGGGAAACATCCTGCGCTTCGCCTGCGGCCGCGGCTCGAAGCCCTCGAGCCGCTCGCGCACGTAGGTGAAGAAACCGGGCTTCGACTGCTCGCCGTCGCTGACCAGATCGATGCCGGACGCAACCTGCTGCCGCACGCACTCGGCGACCGCGCTCCTCACCCGCGCGTCGTACGCCGCGCGGTCGTAGGCCGCGCCCGCGAGCTTCGCCTTCATCAGATCGAGCAGGTCCGCCGGGCGCGGCAGGCTTCCGACGTGGGTCGCGAGGATGCGGCCGCTCATGCCCGGCGCGGCGCGGAGGACAGGCCTTCGGCCACCTCGGCGACGACGCGGCGCACGTCGCGAGGCACGAAGGGTTTCTCGATCACCGGACGGCCGCGCTCGGCGGCGAACTCGTGCGGATCCGAAGTCAGGGTATCCCCGGTCACGAAGATGACGCGCCGCGCCTGCTCGGGCCAGCGCCGCTCGATCTGCTCGTACAGGGCGCGTCCGTCCAGGCCGGGCATGCGGATATCGGTGAGGATCACGTCGTAGTGCTCCGTCGCCATTCGTTCCAGCGCTTCGCGCCCGGAACCGGCCGTCATCACGTTGTGCTGGGCGCCGCTCAGGATCTCGGCCAGCGTCTCGCGGATTTCCGCTTCGTCGTCGACGACGAGTATCTTGCGCGGGCTCGCGCTCGCGCTCGCCTCGCCGGAGGATTTCGCGTCGACGCCGACCGCGTACGCCGGGCACACCGGAAGCGAGATGGTGAACACCGCGCCGCCCTCGCTCGGGCCGTCGAAGGTGAGCGTCCCGCCGTGCGCCTCGACGATGCCGAGGCTCACCGCCAGGCCGACGCCCGTGCCCAACCCCGTAGGCTTGGTGGTGAAATAAGGCTCGAACACCCGCGCGCGCAGGTGCTCCGGAATCCCCGGGCCGTTGTCGGCGACCGTGATGTGGATCAGGTCGGCGACCGGATCGAAGCGGCTGCCAACGCGTATCCGGCGGGGCATGGGCTCGTCCTGGAGAACCTGCTGCGCGTTGATCAGCAGGTTCAGCACGACTTGGTGGAGCTGGTCGGCGTCGGCCAAGATCGGCGGGATGTCCTGGGCGAGATCGAGCGCCACCTCGATGCTGCTGGTGCGCACCGTGTAGGCGGTGATGTCGAGCGCCGCCGATACGACGTCGTTGATCTTCACGGGACCGCGCTCGGGCCGCTGCTGCCGGGCCATGGCGAGGAAGGTTCGCACGATGCGCGCGCAGCGCTCCGCCGCGGTGCGGATCTTCGACGCCGCGGCCTGCGCCGCCGGATAGCTTTCTTCCTCGAGCATGACCGCGCGGGCCACGACCACCGAAAGCGGGTTGTTGAGCTCGTGGGCGACGCCCGCGAGAAGCGAGCCGAGCGCGGCGAGCTTCTCGCGCTGGTGCAGGGCTTCGCGCTGCTGCTCCAGCACCTGCGCGGAGCGCTTCTTCTCGGCGACGTCCCGCGCGAAGGCGAGGGCGACTGAGTCGAAGGCGCGGCTCAGGCGCGCGAGCTCGTCGCGCCCCTCGAGACCGCTGCGGGCGGTGAGATTCCCCGCGGCAAGCTGCTCCGCCGCGCGCACCAGGCGCGCGGTGCGGCGGGTCAGGAGAAAGTGAAACACCAGCCACATCGCCAGCGCGAGCGCGGTCACCCAGCCCGCCCAGTAGAAGGACTGCCGGAGCACCAGCGCCCGGGCTTCCGATCTGGAGCGGCTGAGGTCGTAGGCGAGATACAGGCCGCCGGTCCGCGAAGGGCGCAGCTCCTCGTGCTCGCTGCCTATCAGCACCCCGGCGTAGGCGAGCAAGGCGATGTGGTCCTCGTCGATGTCGATGCGCGCGGGGCGCCCGCGAACGGTTCTAACCCCCTCGTCCTTGTCGACTTGCGGAAGGACGTCCGCGATCTGCCGTCCGAGCCAGGCACGCCGCGTCGCCGCAGTGACGATGTTCTGATCGTCCGTCAAGGCCGCGAAGACATAGTCGTGGTTGTGCGCAAGCACCGCGATCTCGTGCTGCGCGGCAGCCTCGTCGCCCTTGAGCAGCAGATACTCCAGGGTGCTTTGCAGGCGTGACATCTCCTGGGCCAGGCGCTTGCGGGTATCGTCGTCCGCCGCGCGCTCGGCCTGGGGCACGTGATAGACAAGGTTCACCGCGCTCAGCGCCGCCGCGAATCCCAGCAGGATGAGCGGGACCGTGAGCTTGAGCGATGCCGGAACGCGCAGGCTCACGGGGGAAGGTTCGCCAGAGGTCCCGGCGCGAGCATGCCTTCGATTTCGAGCTCCTTCGGCAGCAGCTTGGCTTCCAGCATCAAGGCCATGAGCCGATGTCCGCTCACGGCCAGCTCCGGCGTCGGCCCCCCGAGCATTCTGAGATTTTCCTCGCGCGAAGGAATGTGGAGGCCCCGCAGCGCCCTCAGGAACTGCTCTCCCGTCGTCTGCTGGCGTATGCCCATGCGCCGCGCCGCATCCTTGGGGTCGCGCTTGAGATAGTCGATCGCACGAAGCCAGCCTCGAAGCAGCCCCTGGATCGCCTTGGGCTGCTGCTCCAGGACGCTCGCGCGGACCGCCACGAGATCCACGATTTCGCCGGGAATCTGGGTGCTGTCGAACAGGGTTTGGGCGCCCGCACGCAGCAGCTGGTCGCGGTACGGGTCGAAAGTGACGGCGCCGTCGACCTGGCCCTTCTCGAACGCGCCCGGCTGCTCGTTCGACTCCAGGTGCACGACCTTGACCTCGCTCGCGTGCATCCCGTTGAGCGCCAGCGCCCGGCTCAGCACGTACGCGCCGAGCGCGCCGCTCTCCACCGCGACCCGCTTGCCTTTCAGGTCCTTCATGCTTCGCATACCGACGCGGCCGACGACCGCGTCGGCGCCGTGAGAGACGTCCACCACCAGGATGATGCGCGGCTGCAGCCCGTCGACGGCGAGCCCGAGCGCCTCGTCGAGGCTGATCACCATGCCGTCGATTGCCTGGTTGCGGAAGGCGCGCAGGACCTCGCTCGCCGACGGATACTCCACGAGCTGGACCGCCTTGGGATTCAGGTAGCCGAGCTCGCGCGCCAGGTAGAGCGGCTCGCAGCCGATCCACACGTTGGTGCCGATGCGCAGGACGGATTCCGGCTCGCGCACGCAGGCCGGGAGCGAAAGCAGGAACGCCGCGCAGGCCAGGGCGCACAGCCCGTTTCTCGCGCGCCGCCAGTCGTTCATCAGCGCACTCATCGATTCAGGCTCCACCGGGCACGAACAGGTAGCCCTCGTTGCGCACCGTCCTGATGTAGCGCGGATGCTCCGGGTCGGGCTCGATCTTCTTGCGCAGCCGCATGATGCGCAGATCCACGCTGCGGTCGAAGGGGTTCCAATCGCGCCGCTGGGTGAGATTCATGATGCTTTCGCGGGACAGCGCGCGGTTGGGATGCTCGGCGAGCGCCTTGAGCAGGTCGAATTCGAGCGGGGACATCGGGACCTCGGCGCCGTTCTCGTCCACGAGCCGGTGCGCGGCGAGGTCGAGCACGCATCGCCCGATGCGCACCCGCCCGGCGCCCAGATCGGCGCGCCTCGCGGAGGAGGTGCGGCGCAGGACGCTCTTCACGCGCGCGAGCAGCTCGCGGGGATCGAAGGGCTTGCTGACGTAGTCGTCGGCGCCCATTTCGAGGCCCACGATGCGATCCACGACCGCGGCGGCGGATGTCAGCATGACGATCGCGATCCCCGCGTGGCGCTCGCGCAGATGCCGCGCGAGACTCAGGCCGTCTTCGCCGGGCATGTGGATGTCCACCAGCGCGAGGTCGACCGGCTGCCGGGCGGCGCTCGCCCGCGCGGCGGCGGCGCTCTCCGCGCCGATCGCCGCGTAGCCGTGGGCGGTGAAGTACTCCTCGAGCAGCTCGCGCACCTCCGGCTCGTCATCGACGATCAGGATCGTTGCTTCCTGGTTCATGGACGCTGGCCCCCTGCGGCCTCGGTGAACCGGCTACGGTTCGCAACCGGTAATCATACCGCTCCTCCCGTGAAGCATGCCGCTGGCCTGAAACAAACGAAACAAAATGGCCCCCCCGACGAAATGCCCCTGACGCACGCGCCCACTAGACTGCGCGGCACTCACAGCCCACGGAGGTTCAGGTGCGACGCTCCGCATTTCCCACGCAGTCGGTTCTTCCGCATATCGAATACACCCGGCGCGCTCCCCTTCGAGCCGTCGGCCTGTTCACCGCGGTGGGCCTCGCCTCGGCTCTCGGTTACGCGCTGGGACTCGCCGCCGCGATCGGGCTGGGCGCGATGATATCGGCCACCTTTGCGCGGCCCACCCCGCCGCCGGTCCCCGCCGAGGCGCACCCGGCCTTCGACCCGTCACGATACATTCTCAACGCCTTGCTCGCGCCGGCGCTCGACCCCGAGGCCGTGCCGCTGCGCTGGGTCGATCCCCGGCCGGTGCTGCACTGCGGACCCGGAACCGTGGTGCGCGTGAACGGCCTGCCGCTTCGCCCCGGCGCATTGGTCCCCGATGCGCCGTTCGAGCTCGAGTGGTGGACCGACCAATGCTACCCCTTCGGCATGAAGGGCCCGCGCTTCGACGGAGGCGTCAAGCTCACGGTGTTCCGCGAGGATTGGGGCTTCAGCGCCATGGTCGCGCCCGACAGCCTGGCCGCCACCTCGGACGGAAACCAGACCCGGATCGAGCGGGGCTCGGCGACCATGCCCCTCTGCCTCTCGCCGGACGGTTCGCAGCCGTGTCGCTGAGTTTGCGGTCGGCCGCGAACCCGCCCGCCGCTGCGCGCTGCCCCCGCTGCCTCCACCTGCCCGCCTCGGCGACGGTGATTTGTCCGCACTGCGGCCATGATCGACGCGAGGCCGACCCCAGGCCTTGGTGCCCGTTCGCGGGCAAGCCGTGTAACTGCGGGCTCAAGGCGTATTGCATGAGCGATGTCGCATAGAACGAAACGATAGGAGAACGACATGTCCACACCATCTAAATTCACGATTTTCTCCCTGATGCTTCTCGTCGGCGGCTGCGCGAGCTTGCAGCCGCCCGTGGCCGGCGTCGCAGTGCCGGACAAGCTGAAGCCGGGCGCGAACGAGTCTCTCGCGATGATCGTCCCCGCAAAGGGCGTGCAGATCTACGAGTGCCGCGCCGCGAAGGACAGGCCGAGGGAGTACGAATGGGCGTTCGTCGCGCCCGAAGCCGATCTCTACGACGCGGCCGGAAACACGATCGGCCGGCACTACGCCGGCCCGACCTGGGAGTCGGCCGACGGCAGCAAGGTCCTGGGCACGGTGAAAGAGCTCGCGGCCGCGCCGGCGGCCGATTCGATTCCCTGGCTGCTGCTCGACGCGAAGTCGGTCGGCCCGGAAGGCGTGTTCAGCAAGGTCACCCACGTCCAGCGCGTGCGCACTTCGGGAGGCGCGGCGTACAAGTCCGGATGCAACCCGCCCATGGCCGGAGCGCGCATACGCGTCGACTACACGGCCGACTACTACTTCTTCACGCAGGGCCGGCCGGAGGCGTTCGGGAGCCGCGATACCAGCGCCGGCATGTACTGAACGGCAACGCCCACCCGAGAACTTGAATGCAAGCTCTTACTCCGTTCTTCCGCGAGTCCGGCACAGGCGCTAGCGTCGTATGCCTGCACGCGAGCGCGAGCAGCTCGAGCCAATGGCGGGCCCTGACGGAGACCCTCGCGCCCCGGTTCCACGTCCTGGCCGCCGATTCCTACGGCGCGGGCAAGAGCCCGCCATGGCCGGGCCGGACCCTGTCCCTGCGCGATGAAGTCGCGCTGCTCGACCCGGTCTTCGCCCGCGCCAGCGGACCCGTGTTGCTGGTCGCCCATTCCTACGGCGCCGCAGTGGCCCTCATCGCCGCGCTGGAGCGGCCCGATCGCATCCGTGCGCTGGCCCTGTACGAGCCGACGCTGTTCGGTTTGCTCGACGCCGAATCGCCCTCGCCGAACGAAGCCGACGGATTCCGCGAAGCCTTCGAAAGCGCAGCCGCCGCGTTCGACGCCGGCGACCCCTCCGGCGCGGCCAGGCGCTTCGTCGACTACTGGTCGGCCCCGGGTGCCTGGGATCAAATGGCCGAGCCTCGCAGAGACAGCGTGGCCGCGTCCATGGGCAATCTTCGCGCGTGGGCGAACGCCTGCTTTTCCGAACCCACACCGCTGGACGCGTTCTCCTGGCTGGGCGCTCCGGTTCTGTACATGACCGGAAAGAACTCGCCGGACTCCACGCGAGGCGTAGCGAGGCTGCTGACGCGCTCGCTCCCGCGGGTCGAGCTCGTCGAGTTCGAGGGCATGGGGCACATGGGACCGGTCACGCATCCGGAGGCCGTGAACGAAGTCATTTTCCGCTTCCTCGAGCGGCACCGGCCCCTCCAGCCGGCGGATCTCCTCCGGATCAAGGTGAATCCATCCCACGCCGGGCTCAGTCCGACCGCGGCGACGCTCGGACGCGCCTGAGCCTTACCGCTCTATCCCGGCGAAGTATTCCTCGCCCCGCGCGCCTTGGCCATGTCGTAGTAGTGCCGGATCACCCAATCGTCGAGCGAGACGATGGTCTTCGCGAGCGAGTCGCCCAGGGGCGTGAGGGCGTACTCGACCCGCGGCGGCACCTCTGCAAAATCGCGCCGCTCGACCAGGCCGTGGCGCTCGAGGTCGCGCAAGGTCTGGGTGAGCATTTTCTGCGACACGCCCGCGATGCCGCGCATCAGATCGCCGTTGCGCCGCGGGCCCCGGCGCAGCAGCGGAATCAGCAGCATCACCCACTTGCTCGCGAGCAGGCCGATCACGTCCCGCGACGGGCAGCTGTCGCTCCAGGGATCGACGGGTTTCGAGGCGGCTTTGGCGCGAGGGCTCGGCATGGCGGCTCCAGGGAGGGTTAGTAGTTACTAAAAGGTGCGTACTAGCCTATCCGTAACTATAAGCGTAGCGTAGCACACCAGGTCGCAAACGGGAGTGTCCCGCGCGGACCCGCTCAACTGATTATGGAGATCCCGCCATGCTTACGTTCATCAAGCGGCCTTTGGCCGCAGCACTGCTCGCCGCCGCCCTCGCCGCGCCGGCGCTCGCCCAATCTACGGCCGAGCACCCTCTCACCCCTCCTCCCGCTCCGGAGCGTCAGGCGAGCGCGGTCGAGCGCAACCTCAAAGTCTTCGACGTGCTCGACTTCGACGTCTTCAGCAATCAGAAGTGGAACCGCCTCCACGAGAGCCACGCGAAGGACATCGTGGTCACCTGGCCCGACGGCCACGAGACCAAGGGCATCGACAAGCACATCGAGGACCTGAAGGCGCTGTTCGTCTTCGCGCCCGACATCACCATCAAGGTCCATCCGATCCGCTTCGGCTCGGGCACCTGGACCGCGGTGACCGGCGTGATGACCGGCACCTTCAGCCGCCCGATGCCCGCCGGCGACGGCAAGACCATCGCTCCCACGGGAAAGCGCTTCGCGATCGGCATGGCCACCATCGGACACTGGAAGGGCGACACCATGGATCACGAATGGCTGTACTGGGACAACCAGGACTTCATGAAGCAGATCGGCCTGGCGAACTGATCCAGCGGCGAGGCCCCGCCGGAGCGCTCTCCGACAGGGCCGCCACCCCTTGCTGCCTGTTTCCGGCGCTACCGCGAAAGACTACTCGACCCGGTTCTGCGCGAAGTCGAAGGTCGTCGTCACGCCGGAAACGTCGTCGCGTATCGTGAGTCTCGCGTAGCTGAAACCGACGAGGTCGAGCGGCATCGCGCCCCGCACCCGCGAGTCGGCCGCGTCGAACTCGAGTGAGTTGACGAGCACGTCCTGGAGCAGGAAGCTGAACACACGCCGCAGATTGCCGCGGGAACCGGTGTCGAACACCGCAACCAGCACGCCGCGCAAGTGCCGGCCCGTGACGACGTCCAGGAACAGCGCCGGCGATGTGCGATCCAGGTTCTTCGAGATGACGAAGGGCCCGACCTGTACCTTCCCCGCCCCGCCGCCTCCGCCGCCGACCGTGGACGATTGAGTCCAGGACGTCTTGATCGACACGATATCCAGCTTGCGCTCCGCCGGGCAGCGGTTCGGATCGTCGCTGATCTGCGGATTGGTCGAGTCGAAAATGCAGCCGACGACGGAGACTTCGGCGGCGCAGGGCAACGCGAGCGCGAGCGATGCGGCGATGCCGAAAATGGCGCGGTATACGAATTTGCTCATGAGCCTCTCCCAAGAAGAACAAGGTTTGCTGCGGTGCCGGACCCAGCGACGACCTCCGGCCCGGAAAAGCTTGCCAGTTCCAACGGCGCCCAAAGGAGCAACTATTTCTCATTCCGCCGCTTATACTGGGTGTTTCTCGACGGGGGAGCCATGCTGAACCTTCGCCCGGTATCCCGCAGGGACTCGGTTCTCACCCGGGTGTCCCTGTCGCTGCTGCTCCTGTCCCTTTCGGGCTGCGGCGGTAACTACGTCACCGTCCGCGTCCCTCCCGAGGTCGACCTGAAGAGCTACGAAGCGATCGGCGTGGTCGAATTCGGGTCCAACGCCGAAGCTTCGATCAACCGCTACGCGACCGAGCGTTTCCAGTCGCAAGTGCAGTCTGCCCAGCCGGGAACGCGCCTTGTCGATCTCGGCACCGAGCAGTCGGTCCTCGCGGCGGTCGGCGCGAGCAAGCTCGACGCGGACGCGATCAAGAAGATCGGGGCGAAGTTCGCAGTCGCAGCCGTGTTCCAGGGCAATATCAACTATTCCAACCCCCGGGTGAAGATCGGCGGGATGACGGACCTGGCGATCGCGCAGAGCGGCGCGCGCGCGAGCATGCGGGGGGACATGTTCGTGAAGCTCCTGGAGACGAAGACCGCGGCGAGCGTGTGGAGCAATTCGTCCTGGGCCACCAAGCAGCTCGCCGACGTCCACCTGTCGGGCAGCGGCGTCTCCGGATCGGTTCAGTCCTTCGATCCGCAGCGCGACATGGTTCCCGACCTGGTGCGCGAAGTGACGACCGGCCTGCGCGAAACCACCGCCCGGAAGCGGGTCGACTAGCAGGCTGGCGGCTGCCGCGGTTTCCCGTTAGGCTTAGCCGCTGCACACCCGGGAGACGACCATGAGCCATTCCAAGAAACGAAGAGAGTCCCTCAAGATCGGCGCGCTGGCGGCGGCCGGCTTGAGCTTCCCCGCCATCCTACGCGCCCAGTCGAAGGAGATCGTGATCCTCGGCCTGTGGGACCAGACCGGCGCCTTCGCCGACGTCGGCCCCTTGAACGACCGCGGCATGAAGATGGCGCTCGAGGAGCGCGGCATGCAGGTGCTCGGCCGCCCGATCAAGTACATCACGCGCGACGGCGGCACGCAGGCCGGCACCTCCACCCGCCGCACCGAGGAGGCGGTCGACGCCGAGGGCGCGAAGTTCGTCATCGGCCCCTGGTCCTCGGGCGTCGCGCTCGCGGTGTCCGAGGTCGCCAAGCGCAAGAAAGTGGTGCACCTCTTCTCCGGCGGAACCGAGGACATCTCGGGCAGCCGCTGCCACCGCTATTCCTTCCAGTGGGCGGCGAGCCCCTATACCGCGGCGAAGACCGTGGTCGACAACTTCATGAAGGCGAACCCCAAGTCGAAGCGCTGGCACCTGCTCGTCGCCGACTACGCCTTCGGCTGGTCGGTGGAGAAGTACGTGAAGGAAGTCGGCAAGACCCACGGCATCGAGTTCGTCGGCGCCGACCGGCACCCCTTGGGTGAGCGCGAGTTCTCCAACTACGTGCAGAAGGCGGCGGCCAACAAGCCCGACGTGGTCGCGATGGTCAACTTCGGCGGCGACGCCGTCGCCGGCGCGCGCGAGATCTTCAACTTCGGGCTCACGCCGAAGATCCCGCTCATCATGAGCTGGTCCTCGGGCGTCGAGGAGCTGGTGCAGCTCGCCCCCGAGATCCGCGAAAACCTGTGGGTCGGTACGAATTTCTACTACACCGTGGACACGCCGGCGGCGAAGGCCTTCGTCAAGGAATACCAGTCGAAGTTCAAGCTGCCGCCGGGCTATGCGCCCTCGGCCGCCTACTCGATGACGCACATGCTGCTCGCCGGCTTCGACAAGGCAAAGTCGGATGACGTGCAGGCCGTGGTCAAGGCGCTCGAGGGCCTCGAGATGAACGACATCGTCGGCCCGATGCGGGTCGACGGCGCCACGCACCAGACGCTGCGCCCCTACTTCCTCCTGCGCTGCAAGGCGAAAGGCGCGATGAAGCACGAGCTGGACTTCGGGGACGTGGTCGCCACCGGAAACGCGCCCCTGCCCAAGGAATACGCAGCCTGCAAGGACATCGGCGCGTTCTGAAAGGCGGGGCCGCAGGGCTTGAGGGAGGCTAGTCTCTGAGCGCGCTTCTCGGCCAGATCCTCAACGGGATCGCCACGGGCATGCTGTACGCCCTGATGGGGCTCGGCCTGTCGCTGATCACCGGCGTCCTCAACATCCCCAACTTCGCGCACGGCGCGCTCTTCGCCGTCGGCGCCTACCTGCTCGCGAGTGCGGCCAACTTCATCGGCAATTTCTGGCTCGCGCTCGTGTTCGCACCGCTCGGTGCGGCGCTGCTGGGCCTGGCGATCGAATACCTGGGGATACGCCGGCTGTACGCTGCAGGGCACGACTACCAGCTGCTCTTCACCTTCGGCCTCGCGCTCATCCTCTCCGAGGCGATCATCCTCGTCTGGGGGCCGGTCGGCTACAGCCACCTGCCGCCGCCCGTCCTGCGCGGCGGCGTCGACCTCGGCTTCACCTTCTATCCCAAGTACCGCCTGTTCGTCATGGCCGCGGCGGGCCTCCTGGTGCTCGCGACCTGGCTGTTCCTCGAGAAGACGCGCTACGGCGCCATCATGCGCGCGGGGATCGAGAACAAGGAGATGGTGTCGCTCCTCGGCATCGACGTCCATCGCCTGTTCACCGGCGCCTTCGCGCTCGGCGCCTATCTCGCGGGCATCGCCGGTGCGCTCACCGCGCCGATCCGGGGTCTGTCGCCGGGCATGGGTGTGGACATGCTCGGCATCGCCTTTGTCGTGGTCGCGCTCGGCGGCCTGGGCAATCTCCTCGGCGCGATCGCGGCGGGCCTGCTGATCGGCGTCGCGCAGGCGATCGTCGCCGCGCACTGGACCGAGGCCTCGAGCGTCGTCATCTACGCGGTAATGGCCGCGGTGCTGCTCGTTCGGCCGCAAGGCTTGTTCGGCATCCGATGAACCGCGCGCTCATCCTAATCCTCGCCGCGATCGTCCTGCTGCCGCTCGTGGTGCGCCCCGCCATCGCCTCGGAGATCTGGATCTTCGCGATCTTCGGGCTGGGGCTGAACCTCCTGCTCGGCTACACCGGGCTCCTTTCCTTCGGCCAGTCGACCTTTTTCGGCTCGGCCGCCTACGTCGCGGGCTGGCTCTTGAAGCACTACGCCATCAATGTGTTCCTCGCGCTCGGGATCGGCGTCGCGGTGGGCGCGGCCTCCGCGGCGCTGGTCGGGTATCTGTGCGTGCAGCGCTCGGGACTGTATTTCATCATGCTCACCTTCGCGCTCAACCAGCTCTTCTATTTCGTCGCCTACCAGTGGACCAGCGTCACCGGCGGCGAGGACGGCATGCCCGGCATCCCGCGTCCCGCGCTCCTCGGCATCGACTTCGCGAATCCCATCGCCTATTACGTCTTCGTCTCGGTGCTGTTCCTCGCATCGCTCCTCGTCATGCGGCGCATCGTCGAGTCGCCGTTGGGGAAGATCCTGCAGGCGATCCGCGAGAACGAGGTGCGCGCCGAGGCCGTGGGCTACGACACGGCGCGCTTCAAGCTCGCCGCCTTCGTCATCGGCGGCGCTTTCTCGGGGCTCGCGGGCGTGCTCTACGCGATGCTCTTCGGCATCGTGCCCCTCGAGGCGATCGGCTTTGTCACCTCGGGCAACGTCGTCTTCGCGACGCTGATCGGCGGCTCGGGCTCGCTCTACGGGCCGGTGATCGGCTCCTTCGTGTTCATCTGGCTGTCGGAGTCGGTGAGCACCTTGTGGGCGCGCTGGCCGCTCCTGCTCGGCGTGGCCTTCGTGATCGTGGTGCTCTTTTTCCGCGGCGGAGTGGTCGAGGCCTGGGCGCGCTTCTCCGCCTGGCGGCAGGGACGCAAATGGCGATCCTCGAGACAAACCGGCTGACGAAATCCTTCGGCGCCCTCGCCGCGGTCTCGGGGGTCAGCCTCGCGGTCGAAGCGGGCACGCTGCACTCGATCATCGGGCCGAACGGCGCGGGGAAGACGACGCTGTTCAACCTGCTCACCGGCTCTCTCGCCCCTAGCTCCGGAACGATCGTGTTCGACGGGCGCGACATCACCGGGACACCCGCGCACCGCGTCCCCCACCTCGGCCTCGCGCGTTCGTTCCAGCGCACCAACGTGTTTCCGGCTTTTTCGCTCTTCGACAACGTCTGGGTCGCGGCCTTCGCACGTGCTCCTTCGCGAAGAGGAATCGCGTGGCGGCGCGCCGACGGTTACCCGGAGGTAAAGAAACGCGCGCTCGCGGCGCTCGCCGACGTCGGCCTCGCCGACAAGGCCGAGCGCCCGGTGCGCGAAATTTCGCACGGCGAGCAGCGCCAGCTCGAGCTCGCCATCGCGCTCGCCGCGGCGCCCCGCGTGCTGCTGCTGGATGAGCCGGCGGCGGGCCTGTCGCCCGAGGAGACCAAGAACCTGGTGGCGCTGGTGCGCGGCCTGAAGGGCCGCTACACCATCGTGCTGATCGAGCACAAGATGGACATCATCATGAGCGTCTCCGACCGCATCTCGGTGATGCACTTCGGCAGCCTGATCGCGGAGGGCACGCCCGCCGAGATCCAGAAGAATCCGGAAGTGCGGCGCGCGTATCTCGGTGGAGTCGCGGCATGATTCTGGAAATAAGCCGTATCGATACGTTCTACGGCCTCGGCCATATCCTCCACGGTCTTTCGCTCGATGTCGCCGAAGGCGAAGTGGTCGCGCTTCTCGGAAGAAACGGCGCGGGAAAGACGACCACCTTGCGGTCCGTCACCGGCCTCGCGCCGCCGCGCTCGGGCGAGATCCGCTACCAGGGCCGAAACATCGCGGGCCTCGCCCCTCACAAGATCTCGCGCCTGGGCGTCGCCCTGGTGCCGGAGACGCGCGGCATCTTCTCGTATCTCAGCGCGCGCGAGAACCTGGCAATCGCGCAACGCAAAGCCTCGCGCTGGCAGATGGACACGGTGCTCGAGCGCTTCCCCGCCCTGCGCGAGCGCCTGGAGAGCAAGGGGCGGCTGCTCTCGGGCGGCGAGCAGGAGATGCTCGCCATCGCCCGCGCCCTCATGACCGGGCCCGACCTCTTGCTGCTCGACGAGCCCTCGCAAGGCCTCGCGCCGATGGTCGTGAGCGCCGTGATGGACACCATCCGCGAGCTGAAGCGCCAGCGCGTCAGCATGCTGCTGGTCGAGCAGAACGCCGAGATGGCACTGCAGCTCGCCGACCGGGTCTACGTGATCGACCACGGCGCGGTGGTGTTCGAAGGAACCAGCGAGGCCCTCCGCAACGACCGCGCGGTGATGGCGACCTACCTGGGCGTGGGGTGAACAAGCCTTTGCTCATGATTGCCGCAATATGAGCCGAACGCTGCTGGTGTTCCTCGTCGCTGGCGCTGCGTACGCCGCGCAACCCGCGCAGGAACGGCCCGCAGCATGGGCGCGACCGATCACGGGCGTCGAGGGGATGCCGAACTTCTATCAAGTCACGCCCGCGCTTTACCGCTCGGCGCAGCCGCTGAAGGAAGGGTTCGCCTATCTTGCGAAGCAGGAGCCTCCCTTGCCGGGAAGCAGCCCGATCAAGACGGTGCTCTCGCTTCGCGCGCTTCACGAGGACGCAAGCATCGCCCCGACTGCGCCTGCGCTCAAGTATGAGCGGATTCGGTTCAACACCTGGCATCCGGAGAACCAGGACATCGTCAAGTTTCTGCGCATCGCAACGACGCCGGAGCTCCAGCCCGTCCTCGTGCATTGCCAGCACGGATCCGACCGCACCGGCACCATGGTCGCCCTGTATCGCATCGTCGTCCAGGGATGGAGCAAGGAAGCGGCGCTCGACGAAATGACCGAGGGTGGATACGGCTTCCATCCCCTGTGGCAAAACCTGCGTCGCTACGTGATGCAGCTCGACGTCGATTCGCTCAGGTCGGAGCTCGCGAAGCAGGGAACCTGGCGGTAAAGCGCGGATCGGCCTTGGCGATCGGCGACCCGACGTGATCCCTACGCGGCTCGCGCCCGCGTGGCGACGGCCACGCCGGCGAGGATGGTCGCGATGCCCGCCGCGTGATAGAGATGGAAGGACTCGCCGAGGAACACGATGGCGAGCAGCGTACCGAAGGCGGGCAGCAGGTGGATGGTGAAGCCCGCCGCATTGGCGCCGACGATCGCCACGCCGCGATTCCAGCAGATGAAGGCGGCCACCGAGGCCGCGAGGCCCACGTAGAGCACCGCGGCGACACCCGCCGGCCCCGGCCAGCGCGGCGGCGAATGCCAGGCCTCCAGCGCGAAGCCCGGCAGGATCAGCACCGCGCCGACGAGCGAGATCACGAACAGGAACGCGACCCCGTCGAGCTCCGGCGGCCGGCGCTTGAGGAGCACCGAGTACACGCCCCATACCGGCATGGCCAGCAGAATGATCGCGTCGCCCGGGTGGAATTCAAGGCGAAGGAGGCTCGCGGGATCGCCGCGCGCCATGATGACGAGGATGCCCGCGAGCGAGATCAGCATCCCGGCGACCTGCCTGCGCGTGCCGCGCTCTCGCTCGATCGCCCAGGAGCACAGCAGCATGAAGGCCGGAAAAGAGGAGTTGATCAGCACCGCGTTCACCGCGGTGGTGGTCTTCAGCCCCTGGTAGACCATCCACTGGAACAGCGCCACCCCGAGAAAGGATAGCGCGAGCAGCAGGCCCGCGTCGCGCCGGATCACGCCCCACCGCCCGCGCAGGCGCGGCACGGCGAAGGGCGCGAGGGCGAGCACCGCGATCAGCCAGCGCCAGAAATTCAGCGCGGCCGGCTCGAAGTCGTCGCGCAGCGCGCGGCCGAGGACCCAGTTGCCAGCCCAGAACAGCGTCGCGAGCGCGAGGAGCAGGAATGCGGTGCCGCGCGAGCTGCCTGGATTCTTCATGCTGGGATTCTGGCATATCATTCCGGCTCGCAGCGCTTATCTATAAGGAGTCGCCATGTTCGTCCTGTCGGTCGATCTACGCATCAAGCCCGAGAACGTCGAGAGCTTCACCGCCAAGGCGATCGAGAACGCCGCCGATTCTCGCAAGGAGCCAGGCTGCCGGCAGTTCGACGTGCTGGTGGACCCGAAGGACCGGACGCAGGTGATGCTCTACGAGGTGTATCTGGACGATAAAGCGTTCGAGGCGCACCAGCAGACCCCGCATTTCAAGAAATACGTCGCCGAGGCGGTGCCCCTGCTCGCCTCGCGCGAGCGCCACGTCTGGAAGCGCGAAGCGCCCTGAGCCCCGGGAGCTGACCGGCCTCGCGCCGTTCAGGGCGCGTGCTTGCCGACCCTCCAGCCGTGAGGGGCGAGATATTTCTCGCCAGCGGCGATGGGCTCCGGCTCCAGCGGCGTGCCCATGGTGTCGTTCCAGCGGTTCAAGAAACCGAAGTACGCGACCACCGCGGCGATCTCGACGATCTGGTTCTCCGACCAGTGCTTGCGCATGCCGGCGAACATTTCGTCGGTGACGTCGTTCGGAACGGACGCGGCCGCGAGCGCGAAATCGAGCGCTGCGCGCTCGGCCTCGGTGAACAAGGAGCTCGTGCGGAACTCCCACACCGTGGCGAGCTTCCTGTCCTCGATCCCGTAGTGGATCGCGCCCTCGGCGGTGTGCGCCATGCAGTAGACGCAGCCCGCCGCGCGGCTCGCCACGTGCCCCACCAGGCGCTTGAAGCCGCGGTCCACTTCGCCCGCCGGATCCCAGATCGCCTGCGACAGCTGCGAGAACGCCTTCACCAGCTTCGGCTTTCTCTGCATGATCAGCATGCTGTTCGGGACGAAGCCGAGGCTCTTCATGGAGAACGCGAAGTTCTCGGCGAGCTCGGGTGAGTGGCCGACCGGCAGCGGAGCGAGCCGTGACGAAGATTTCACTTTCCGGTCCATGACGTCCTCCTTCGGATTCAAGGCGCGACCCAGGCAAGCATCCTGCGCCCGAACAGGCCGCCCAGCGCGGCGAGCAGCAGCGCCGTGCCGAGATTCCAGAATAGGATGAGAACGCTCGCGTCGTGGGCGTGAAAGAGTGACAGCGCCGTCGCCGTCAGTCCCGCCACCGCGAGCCCGCCCAGGATCCCGACGGGCGTGGGCGCGAGCCGCGCCGCGTGGCGAAGCAGGATGAGCAGGGCGAGCGACAACGGCACGCTGGTGAGAACCAGGAGCGCGAAGCAGCCGGCTTCTTCTCCGAGGGGCGAGCCCCCCGGAGCGAGGCTCACCCAACCGGCGAGACATTGATAGCCGACGGTCGCCATCCATACGAGGAACGCGGGCAGCGGCAGGAGCAGCCAGGCGCGAGAGCGGCCCGGGACGCTCACGAGGAAGGCGGCGATCGCGGCGAGAATGCCGGTGGCGAGCGATCCGGCGATGCCGCAGGCGAACTCCGGTTGCGCGAGGCGCAGGGCGAGATCCGGACGCAGCTGCCGCCCGATCGACATCACGCCGAGGATGAGCGCAGCGAAGGCGAGCCAGCCCGCCGCCCGCGCGAGGGGCGCGAGCCTGCGCACCGGCGCCGCCTTCGCGACCAGCGACTCGATCAGATCGGGAGTAGTGATCACTTGTCCTCGCCTCCGAGCAGTTTGCGCAGGTTCTTCAGCGCGCGGTGCGTCGCGACCTTCAGGGCCGCGACCGACATGCCGCTCGCCGCGGCCGCTTCTTTCAGCGACATCTCCTTCAACTTCAGCAGCCGGATCGCCTCGCGCTGCCCGGGGGGCAGGCTCTCGACCGCCGCGCGCAACGCGCGGCCTTCCGAGGCCGCTTCCGGAAGGTTCGCTTCGAGGGCGGCAAAGGTTTCATGCTCGGGCTCGAGCGGGGTCTCGCGCGCTTCCGCGCGCCCGCGCCGCCGCAGCGCATCGACGATGCGCCGGTTCGCGATCGCGACCAGCCAGGGGCCGAAGGGCCGGGCCGGATCGTAGGTGTGGCGCACCGCGTGCAGCGTGAGCAGGACGTCCTGCACCGCGTCCTCGACGTCGCTCCCTCGCCCCATGCGCCGTCCCGCGAGGAAGCGCAGGTAGGGCGCGATCTGCTCGAGCAGGCGCCGGTAGGCATCGCGGTCCCCTTCCTGCGCGCGCGCCATGAAAACCGACCAGTCGAGCGCGCGCTCCGAAGGCGCCGCTTCGGCAGCTGCACCCTCTCTGACAAGGCTGAGCGCCGCTCCGCGTGCCTGTGGACTCGAAGACATGGCGCGAATTGTCGCACCGAATCCGGCAGGCACTGCGAAAAATAAGTTTCACGCGGCGCGTAACCTTTCGGCCGCTCGCGCCGAATTTCCCATCACGGCTCCGATTCCGGGGCCACATTTTCGAAAGGGACCCACGTGAACCGGTATATGTTGGCTGCTTCGACGCTCTCCTCCGCAATCGGCCTCGCGCTCGCGATCCAGGCCGCACCTTCGTACGCGCAGATGAAAGATCCGGTCAAGGAGAACATGGCGCGGGCGATGGCGAACAAGCTCGAGAAATGCTACGGCATCAACGCGGTCGCGAAGAACGACTGCGCCGAGGGCGCGCATTCCTGCGCCGGACAGGCGACCCAGGCGCGCGACCCCAAGTCCTTCGTGCTGCTCCCGGCGGGCGACTGCTCCAAGATCCAGGGCGGCAAGCTCACGTCCGCCTGAGCGCAGGCCGCATGATTTCTCCCGCCGCTCCCGCCCGAAGCGGCCGCAGCCCGGTTCCCTCAGCCGCGGGGATCGGGCTGCGTTTTCGCCATCACCGGGCAGTCCTGGAGACGCGTCCCAAGGTGGCGTGGTTCGAGGTGCACACCGAGAACTACCTCGGCGGCGGACCTACGCCGCATTGCCTGGACGCGATCCGGCGCGACTACCCGCTCTCCCTGCATGGAACCGGGCTTTCCCTCGGCGGCGCGGAAGGACTCGACCTGGCGCATCTCGCGCGGGTGAAGGCCGCGGTCGGGCGATTCGAACCGGGCCTGGTCTCCGAGCATCTCTCCTTCAGTGCCGCGAGCGGCGTCTATCTCGCCGACCTGCTGCCGCTGCCGATGACCGACGAAGCGCTCGAGGTCGTGTGCCGCAACGTCGATCGGGTCCAAACGATTCTCAAGCGGCGCTTGCTGATCGAGAATCCATCGACGTATCTGCAATTCCGGCATTCGACCGTCCCGGAATGGGAATTCCTCGCGGCGGTCGCCGCCCGCACCGGCTGCGGCATCCTGTGCGACGTCAACAACATCTATGTCAGCGCCTGCAATCACGGCTGGGACCCCTCGGCCTACCTCGGCGCCCTGCCGGCCCCGGCGGTCGGCGAGATCCACCTCGCCGGCCACGCCCTGCGCGAGATCGGCGGACGCACGCTGCGCATCGACGACCATGGCTCACGCGTCGCGCCCGAGGTCTGGGCGCTGTACGCAGAAGCCCTTTCACGCTTCGGCGAAGTGCCGACGCTGATCGAATGGGACACCGATGTCCCGCTGCTCGAAGTGCTGATCGAAGAAGCGGAACGGGCGCAGGCGATGATCGACAACGACCGTGCTCATAGCGCCCTCGCTGCCTGAGCTTCAACGCGCCCTCGGCCTCGCCGTTGCACGGCGCGAGGACGGCGCTGCGATCCCGCACGTGCTCGCGGACGGAATCGATCCGGCCGAACGCCTCGGCGTCTATCGCAACACGTTCGAGAGCGCACTCGTCCGCGCGCTGCGGCTCTCCTATCCGGCGGTCCTGCGCCTGGTGGGAGAGGAGTTCTTCGAAGCCGCCGCCCGCGCGTTCATCGACGAAGACCCGCCGCGCAGCGCCTGTCTGGACGACTACGGCGCGGGCTTCGCCGACTTCCTCGCCCGGTTTGGGCCCGCCGCGCCGCTCGAATACCTTCCGTCGGTGGCGCGGCTAGAGTGGGCGGTAAACCGCGCCTTGCACGCGCCCGACGCAGCGCCGCTCGATCTGGCTCGACTCGCCCAGGCGGACGACCCGGCGCAAGTCCGCTTCTCGCCGCACCCCTCCGCGAGCCTGGTGCGCTCAGCCTTTCCCGCTGACTCGATATGGCGCGCGGTGCTCGATGAAGACGACGCGACGCTGGCGGCGATCGACCTCTCCAGCGGTGCGGCGTGGCTGGTCGTGCACCGCGTGGACGACAGCGTCGAGGTCGAGCGGCTCGACGAGGATGCGTGGCGCTTCACGGAGGCGCTGTTCGCGGGGCGGCCGTTGCATCGCGCGCTCGACGAGGCGCCGTGCGCCGATGCCCAGGCTTTGCTCGCGGTGCACCTCGCCGCCGGGCGCTTTGCAGATTTCAGCCTCGACGGCATCGGAGGAACGCAATGACAAGAGTAGCGACGTTCATCACCTCACTCGACGGGGTGCCTTACTGGGTGCTCGCGCTTCCGCTGCGTTTTGCCGTCGCAACCGTGTTCTGGAACTCCGCGATGACCAAGCTTGCGAACTGGAGCACGGCGGTGGAGCTTTTCACCGAGGAATACAAGCTGCCGCTTTTCCCGCCCGACCTCGCCGCGTACCTGGCGGTCTCGGTCGAGCTCGCCGCTCCGGTGCTGCTGGTGCTCGGCCTCGGGACGCGGGCCGTCGCGCTCGTGCTCCTCGGGATGACGGCCGTGATCGAGGTGTTCGTCTATCCCCAGGCCTGGCCCACTCACATTCAGTGGGCCGCGATGCTGCTCGTGCTGCTGTGCCGCGGAGCCGGAAGCCTGTCGCTCGACCGCGCGATCCGCCGGATCACACGAAGTGCCGCTTGACATGCGCGAGCGCCGCCTTGATCGTGCTCTCGACGGTGCCGCTGCTTCGCTTGATCTTGCCCATGAGCATGGCGCCCTGGACGGCGGCGATGCAAAAGTCGGCCAACTGGTCCTCGTCGGCCGCCTTCGAGGAGGACGCGCCCGGGGAGATCGCCCGGGCCATCGAGGACTGGTGGAAAACGCAGGCCGCGGGGACCTGATCGCCTAGAACACCGTCTCGGGCCGCTCGACCGGCGCCACTTCGAGCCGGGTCACGAACGCTTCGTTGCCGCTGCGCACGACCAGGAATTCCACCGTCTCGTGGTCGCTCAGGTTGCGCTCCTGGTGCGGCACGAACGGGGCGAAGTAGGCGAAGTCGCCCGGCCCGATCACGGCCGCGAACTCGAGCCGTTCGCCCCAGCGGATCTCGCTCTTGCCCCTGACGACGTAGATCGCCACCTCGTGCCGCTGGTGGTGGTGCATGCCGGTGTTCGCGCTAGGCTGCATCGTGACCGTCCCGACCCAGGTCTTCTGTCCTCCGGTGCCGGCGAAATCGAACGCGGTGGCGCGTCCTTTACCGGCGAGCGACGCGGCGCGCACCACCGTGACGCCGTTTCTCCACTTGTCCATGCCGGAAATGCTAGCGCCGCGACCGGCATTCCGCCACCGGCCCGCCAGGCGGAACGCCCTGCTGTTCATACGGCACAGATCCGCTGTGGCGGGCGACAACACGGGCCAAACGCTCGTCTGGGGAGATGACGCCAACATGGAAACCTGCTTCAACGACCTGTACCACTACCCGGCTCCCGCAAATGGCAACCTCTACGACTGCACGACGCGCTGACGCGTTTGCGCGTCAGGCGCCGGGGGAGCGCCTCTCGGCGTTCACCACGAGCTTGGGCCGGCTCGTCACCTCGTGCGCGCCGGTCAGCTCCGACTTCGTCTCGCGACCACGGAGGTAGTTCGACAGGTCCTCCGCCGCGAGCGGCTTGCTGATGTAGTAGCCCTGTATCTCGTCGCAGCCCCTGCGTTCGAGGAACCGCATCTGGTCCGCGGTCTCGACGCCCTCGGCGACGACCTTGAGCCCCAGGCTCCCCGCCATCGCGAGGATCGTGTCGCAGATCGCGACGTCGCTCGCGTCCACCGGAATGCCCCGGACGAACGAAGCGTCGATCTTCACGCAGTCGATGGGGAGCCGCTTCAAGTACGCGAGCGAGGAGTAGCCGGTCCCGAAGTCGTCGATCGTGACCCGCACGCCGATCGCCTTGAGATTCCGCAGCAGCTTCACCGCCTGGTCGGGGTCCGGCATCATCACGCTCTCGGTCACCTCGAGCTCGACCCAGCGCGGATCCATCCCCGTTTCCGCGATCGTGCCCTTCACGTCCTCGAGCAGGGTCGGGCTCATGAACTGTCGCGCCGACAGGTTCACCGCGATCCGCATCCGCGGCAGGCCCTCCCGGGCCCACTGCCGCGCCTGCAGGCACGCCGTCCTCAGCGCCCATTTTCCGATCGGAACGATGAGGCCTGTCTCCTCCGCGAGCGGCACCACTTGATCGGGCATGATGGGACCGATCGTCGGGTGCTGCCACCGCAGCAGGCACTCGACTCCGGTGACGCGCCGAGTGCGCGCCTCGACCTTGGGCTGGTAGTGCAGGCGGAGCTCGTCGCGCGCGAGCGCTTGGCGCAGCGCGGTCTCGAGCTCGAGCCGCTCGACGGAATGGGCGATCATCTGCTCGGCGTAGAACTCGTAGGCGTTCCCTTGCTGCTTCGCGCGATACATCGCGATGTCCGCGTTCATCAGGAGCGCCCGCAGGTCGTCGCCGTGGTCCGGACAGGTGCTGATGCCGATGCTCGCCGTGATCTGGAACTCCTTGCCGTACACGCTCATCGGCGCGGCCACTTCGAGGAGGATCTTCTCGGCGACCTGGGCGAGGTCGCCGGGTCCCTGGAACGCCTCGATCAGCACGACGAACTCGTCGCCTCCCTGCCGCGCGACGGTGTCCGACCTGCGCACGCAGCGGGCGAGCCTTCCCGCCACGTTCTGCAGCAGCCGATCGCCGGCGCCGTGGCCCAGGGTGTCGTTGATGATCTTGAAGCGGTCCAGATCGATGAACAGCATCGCGACGCCGTGTCCCTCGGATCTCGCGGCGCCGAGCGCGCGGTTCACCCGCTCCGCGAGGAGCAGCCGGTTCGGCAGACCCGTCAATGGATCGTGGGTCGCCGCGAACCGGACGACTTCCTCGGCCTGGCGCCTTTCCTTGATCTCGCGGCGCGCGAGCAGGAACACGGCGAGAAGCAGCGCGACGTTGAGCAGGGTCGCGACCGCGGCGGTCACGACCGTGATATTCGAGCTGCGCCTGGCCTGCTCGCTCCTGCGCCCGAGCTGGGCGTCGCCGGCGGCCAGCAGGTCCGAGGTCAGGAGCTGGATGTGCCGGATCCCCGCGCCCGCCGTCGCGCGGATGGATCGAATGGCCGCCGGCATGCCCTGCCTCCGGTGGATGTCGATCAGCCTCGCGAAGCGGTCGATCTCCTCGTCGATCAGCGTGTCCAGCGCCGCGACCTGCTGCATCTTGTCCGGGATCGCCGCCGACAGGGCGTACAGGTCCTGGACGAGATTCGAGGCGCGGCCCAGGCGCGCCTGCGCCTGGATGAGGCGGTCGCGCTCGCCGCCGATGATGTAGCCGCGCAGCTCGATCTGGGAGTCGGTGACGAAATCCTGGATGTCCTTGAGCGCGCCGACGAACTTGAGCGTGTTCTCGACGGTCCGGGAGGCGTCGATGAGGTTGGCGATCGTCCGGTACGACACGAAAGCGTTCGCGGCGAGGATGCCGAGCGCGACGAGCGAGCCGATGGCGAAACGGCGCGACAGGAAACGCAATCGCTTCCCGGTTCCCGCGTCGCTCCGCTCGAGATCCGGGCCGCGCCGGCTTTCTTCTCCGCGCGTGCCGGGTCGCGGAACGCCCCCCATGTCCATGGCGCCCTCCCTCCGAGGTCGAGCATCGAGTGTAGCAGCGCGACCGGGCGTTCTGGGTCCTCAATCTTGCTTCGCCTGCCGAAACCGTGCCTTATTGCACGATTCCGTAGGCACATCGGCATATCACCTGCCCCTCCAGGCGCTACGCCGAGTCGCGAAATTCCACGCGCCAGTGCGAGCCGTCGCAGAACGGCTTGTTCTTGGAGGCGCCGCAGCGGCACAGCGTGTAGTGCTCCGCCGAGGCGCCCTGCCCGAATTTGACGCCGAGGAGCTCGACGCCGCCGGTGACCGCGTACGGCCCGTCGTCGGTCACGGTGATCATCGCGGGGCGCTCCGGCGGCTCGGCCTCGACGCCGTCGACCGCGTAGCTGAGCGCCCCCGACGGGCACTTCCTGATCGTCGCGATGATTGCCTCCACCCCGGCGCCGTCCGGGTCTATCCACGGCTCCTCGTTCATCCGGAACACGGACTTCAGCTCGTCGGTGCAATGGCCCGCGTGCGAGCAGATCGCGCGATTGTCGAGGATCGTAATCCGCTTTCCTGCGTAGCTCCGGCGCTGGTTCTTCCCCGGATCCGCGGTGTTCGCGCCCTTGAAGCCGATCGCTCCGTGCGTACCGTCGCAGAAGGGCTTGTTCTTCGAGGCGCCACAGCGGCACAAGGCAACCCCGCGCACCGTCGCGCAGGCGGCACCCGAGGCGCGGCGCAGGTTCGGCACCGGCGTGACCGCAGCGTCGTTCATGAGGAAATACGGGCCGTTGTTGCCGACGGCGATCTTCGGTTTGGAATCCACGACAGCCATGCTACGCCGACTTCGATGAGCGCGGATTTGGCTTATGATTCCGGCACGAATCCGCAAGGAGAACAGGCCATGACGTTCCCAGCATCCACTTCGCGTTTCGCGTGCGCGCTGGTGCTCCTCGCGCTCGCCGGCCCGGCCCTCGCCCAGTCCGGCGGCCCGCGCGCCCTCCCCGAGCTGAAGGCCGACGTGCAGGAGCGCGCCGACCGGCACGCCTATCCGGTGTCGGAGCTCGAGCCCGCGGAGGTGAGGGAAGCGCTGAACGCGCTGAAGACCCTCGACCGCGACGAATGGGCCGCGGCCTGGAGCGCGATCGGCGACCGACACATGGCAAAAGCGAAAAGCGCATCCGGCGCAGCCGCGTCGAAGGAATACAAATACGCCTTCGAGTACTACCTGTTCGCGCGCTTCCCGCTGGAGAACTCCCCCGGCAAGGAAAAGGCCTACGC
>JBGQKK010000012.1:0-25470 GCA_041499545.1 Gammaproteobacteria bacterium
ATTCTCGCGCAGGCTCGCGAGCTTGAGCGTCGCGATATCGACGCCGTCGATCAGGATTTGTCCTGAATCGGGAGAGTAGAAACGCGGCAGCAAATTGGCGAGCGTGGACTTGCCTGCGCCGGAGGCGCCGACCAGGGCCACGGTCTCTCCCGATTCGATCGTGAGGGATATGCGCTCCAAAGCCGGGCGCGTGCTTCCCGCGTACCTGAACCCGACATTCCTGAACTCGACCGTGCCCTTCGCGCGCTGCAGCTCCCGGGTTCCGGTATCGATTTCAGGCTGCTCGTCGATCAGCCGAAATACGTTCTCGGCGGCGGCGAGTCCCCGCTGGAGACTCTGATTGACCCCGGTCAGCCGCTTCATCGGCTGGAAGATCAGGAGCAAGGCGGTGAGGAAGGACACGAAATCGCCCACGGTCGCTTGGTCGGCGGCGGCCTGGCGCACGGCAAGATAGATGATGAGCGCGAGCGCGACCGATACGACGACCTGCACCAAAGGCACATTGGCCGCCGCAGCGGCAGTCATTTTCATGTTGAAGCGGCGCACCGTGTTCGCGCCGGAGTCGAAGCGCTGCGCCTCGTAGTCCTGTCCGCCGAAAACCTTGACCACGCGATGGCAGGAGATCGATTCCTCGAGCGCGTGGTTGAGATCCCCCATCGCGGCCTGTTCGGCCCGGCTCATGGCGCGCAGCCGGATCGAGAACGCTCGCGTGATCAGGACGGCGGGCGGTCCCACCAGGAGGGCGACCAGGGTGAGCTCCCAGTTCCGGTAGAAGAGATACCCCAGCAGCGCAATGATGGTCAGCGAATCGCGAAACAGCACCGACACGACGCTGGTCGCGGCGCCGGTCAGCTGCAGGACGTCGAACGTGAATTTGGAGATCAGGCCGCCGCTCGTGTGAGAGTCGTAGTAGTACGTGGGCAGGCGCACGAGCTTCGCGAACATGGCGTTGCGCAGGTCCATCACGACCTTGTTCGCCACCCAGCCGATCGCGTAGTCCGACGCGTACGAGGCGACGCCGCGCACCAGGAACAGGCCGACGATCAGGGCGGGCAGCCATTGGAGAAGCCCGCCTTCCTTTTGCACGAAGCTCCCGTCGAGCAGGGGCTTCAGCAACGCCGGAAACGCCGGCTCGGTTACCGCGGTCACCATCATTCCCATGATGGAGAGCGCAAACGGTACCCAGTAAGGCTTGACGTTGCCGAGGAGACGAAGATAGAGCTGCAGGCTGCTGGCGTCGGACGATGCCATGGCTGCGCCGGAAAATGTCGAATTATAGCCGATCGCGCTCGCCCCTCC
Organism: Gammaproteobacteria bacterium; assembly: GCA_041499545.1. Lineage (GTDB taxonomy): Bacteria > Pseudomonadota > Gammaproteobacteria > Burkholderiales > SG8-39 > VBDM01. The sequence continues at coordinate 1,300 of JBGQKK010000012.1, forward strand.
GGATCGCAGGTTTCACCGCGTCACGCTGGCGTGACCCCTCGATAGAGCACGAGGAAGCGCTCCGCCATGGCATCCATGCCGAACCCCAGTGCACGCTCGCGCGCCCGGCGTCCCATCTCCTGTGCCTTGGCGCCGTTCAGACGGCAAAACCGCTCCGCAATCTCCCGCATCGCGAGAGCATCCACGACAAAACCGCTCGCGCCCTCCTCGATGATCTCGGCTGTGCCGCATTGCCGCGTGGTGATGACCGGCAGCCCGCAGGCCATCGCCTCGAGCGCCGCGTTTGGAAACGGATCGTAGAGGGTGGCGAGGGCGAAAGCGTCGGCGGCGCCGTACCATGGACGCACGTCCGCCTGCGTTCCCGCGAAGTGCACGCGCGAGGCGACACCGCGCGAGATCGCGAGGCGCTCGGCGCGCGCTAGCGCCTTGTCGCCGCCCACGATGACCAGATGCGCGTCGTGCAACCCGGCGAGCGCGAACGCCTCGATCAGGCGGAAGACGCCCTTCCTTTCGAAACCCGCGCCGACGTGAAGGAAAACCAGAGCCTGCTGCCCGATCCCGAGCCGCTCCCGCATGATCGAGCGGTGCGCCTCGCGCAGCCTCGGATGGAACACCTCGAGATCAATGCCGTTGTAGATCACGTGCAGCTTCGCCTCGGGCGTGCCGAAATGCCGGCGGATCTCGTCCCTCACCATCCGCGAGTTGCAGATCACCGCGCGCAGCCGCGGACTCGAGAACAGGCTCCGCTCTGCGGCGAGAACGTAGCGGTGGTAGGGATTGAGCGCGAGACCGACGCGCTCGAGCGGACCGAGCCCCGCGCTGCGGTTGTGCAGCCATTGCGCGTGCACGCCGTCGCCCGCCCGGTAGATATCGCAGCAGGCGACGCGCTCGTGCGACTGAACCAGGTCGAACGATTGCCGCGCGATTTCGCGGCACACCGCCCGCGCGAAGCTCCAGTCGCGCCACACCCGCCCGACGTAGAAGGGGTCGCAGCGGATCACCTTGCCAGGATCGCCGGTCCACTCGCGCGCCAGCACGGTCACGGCGACGCCCCGCCCCGCGAGTGCGGCCAGGGCCCTTTCGATGAAACGCTCGGCGCCTCCTTGGGCGCTGTAGCGCTGGCGTACCAGGGCGATCCGCATCGGTCTACCTCCTGACGAGGTCGAGCCGATCGCACAGGGCGCGCGCGCCCTCGAGGAAGCGCGGGCCCTGCCCGTAGAGCAAATCGGGGTCGATCGTGTAGATCCTGCGCTGGCGAACCGGCGCGAGCGTCTCGAGTCCGCGCCAGGCCTGCGGCGAGTCGGAGCGGGGATCGGCCGTGATGATCGCTTCGGGGCGGGCGGCGAGCAGCCGCTCTCGCGAAACCAGCGGCGTAAGCGCTCTTGCGCCGGCGAAGACATTGCGCCCGCCGCAGAGGCCCAGCGCGTCGCTTGCGAGGTGCTCGCCGTTCACGGTGAGCATGGGCGTATGCCAGATTTCAAGGAACACGGCGATGCCGCGCTCGCCGGCGTGTCGCAAGCGCAGGTCTGCAAGCTCGTTCTCGAACCTCCGCGCGCGAGCTTCCGCCACGTCGGCACTCCCGGCGAGCGATCCGACCAGTCGGACGATGCGCGGGATGTCGGCCAGAGATCGGACTTCGGTGACCAAGACCGGCAGGCCGAGGCGTTCCAATCGCCCGATTTGCAGCGACGAGTTGCCGCTCTTCCATGCCAGCACGAGTTGCGGCCGAAGCACGATCAGGCGTTCGATATCGACCTGCCCGGAACTTGCAACCACGGGCAAGCGTTCGGCCTCGGCGGGGTAGCGCGTGTAACTCGAGACGCCGATGAGCTTGGTGCCGGCGCCCGCAGCGAAAGCGATCTCCGCAAGATGCGGCGAAAGGCTCACGATCCGCTCCGGCGGCCGCTCGAGCGAAACGGTGACGCCGCGGTCGTCCAGGGCCTGGAGTGCGTGGGCGCCCGCCGCAACGCAGGCGGCGATCCCGAACGCAGCGGCACGGATCATCGAGTGAGGAGCGAGTCGACGGCGCTCAGGACCGCCTCCTGCGAAAGCCGCGTGAGACACTCGCTCACCTTGCCGCCGCCGCAGCCATCGTTGCCGCAGGGGCGGCATGCATACTCGCTCGAAGCGACGACGCGATGGGAAACCCGCCAGGGTCCCCATTCGAGCTCGCCGCTCGGTCCGAAGAGCGCCACTGTCGGTGTTTGCATCGCGGCGGCCATGTGCATCGGTGCGGAATCCACGCCGATGAACAGCTTGGCCCGAGCGATAAGCGCCGCAAGTTGTTTCATGCTCAGCATCGACTTGCCGGAAAGATCCACGAATGGAGCCTCGGTGCGATTGCGAATCTCGGCGAGCATCGCACGCTCCCGCTCGTCAGGCCCCGAGGTCACCACGATGCGTTCGCCGCGCCGCGAGAGCGCGCCGATCAGCCCCGCGGCGCGCTCGGCCGGCCAGCACTTAAACAGCCAGCGCGATCCCGGTTGGAAGTGGATGAATTTCTTGGCGGCGAGCCCGTGCTCGGCGAGCAGCCTCTCGACGCTCCGATCGGCATCCTCGCCCGGCACGAGCACCAGCCTTCGTTCGTCCTCTCCCGGCTGAATGCCGAGGCGCCGAAGCGTATCGAGGTTCAACTCGACCCGGTGGCGGCGCCCGTTTCCGGGCAGGGGAGCGAGGTGCGTGAAGCTTTTTTTCCAAAGATTCGCCTTGCGGGCGAAATCGTGCGCAACCGCGTAGCGCGCGCCGAGCGAGCGCGCGAGCCAGGCTCCGCGCGGGTGCTCGGACAGATGCACGATCAGGTCGTAGCCGCGCTCGCGCATCGCGGCATGCAGCCGCCACTCGCGCATGAGCCGCGCAGGCGCCGCCAGCTCCTTCCAGCGGCGATCGACAACATGGACCTGCGCGATCGCCGGGTGCAGGTCGAGCATGTGCCGCGTTTCGGCATAGACAAGCGCGTCGATCTCGACCGACGGGGCATGGTTCTTGAGCACCGTGAACACGGGCGAGGTGAGCAATACGTCGCCGTGGTGGCGCAGCTGAATCACCAGCGCGCGCTTCAGCCCGGCAAGGTCGATCGCGTCGGGGGGGCCGTAGGGCATGACGTGCACATTAGCAGAGAAGCCCGCGGCGGGCCAAAGCTCGGCGCCGGCGCGCCCCACAGTCCTACAAACGGTACTCGGCCGTCAGGAGGAAGGTCTGGTCCGCCTGGGGATAGGCATTGAAAGAGGTACCCGCTCCGTTTCGAATGGCGTAGCTGTAGTAGAGCTTATTGAACAAATTGTTGACGGCGACTCCCACCGTGAGCTTGTCTACCGTCTGCGTGAATTTCACGTCGACGATGGTGTACGCCGGCATGAGGCTGGGGAAGGTGTTGGTCTGATCGTTGTCGTAGTACTGCGTGCCCACGTAGCGCGCCACGCCGCTGAACCGGGTGTTCGGAGCGAGCTGCCAGGCAATACCCGCGTTTGCCTTCACCCGAGGGACTAGGGGTATGACGTTGCCGCTCACGTCGACGCCGCCGATAGCACCGTCGCTGAAACGCGCGTCGGTCAAGGAGACGTTGCCGAACAGAGAGACCGCGGGAGAAATTGCGACCGAAGCGTCGACCTCCACGCCCTGCCGGCGGCTGGGAGGCAAATTGATGTTTGAGAACGTCGGAGCGAAGAAATAGATTTCGTTCGAGAGATACATTGCGAACGCACTTGCGCGCAAGCGCAGCGTCGCCGTGCGGTATTCAGCACCCAATTCGTAGTCGCGCGAGGTCTGCGGGTCGAGGAGTGCGACGATCGGGTCGAAGAGCGGTCCGCCGAACTGGCTGTAGACCTCGTCCACCGTCGGAAGGCGGAAGCTCTGGCCCACGCGACCGTAAACGGATGTGGTAGCGGTCAACTCCTGTCGTAGCGCGATTTCCCAGGCCAGCGGAGTGCTGGTCTTGCTGCCGCTCGCATAGGCGGCGGGGTTGAAAGCATCCTGCGCCGTGATGGTGCTGTGTTGCCAGCGCACACCGAGAGTGAGCTTGGTCCCTTCGCTGAACGCGGAATGGTGCTGCGCGAAGAAAGCCTGATCGCGCTGGGTGGCGTTGACGTGTGCAGTAGGACTGGTCGGCGTCGGAGGGGCGTCCAGCAAGTCTTCACTGGGGGCACGGCGCGACAGGTAATCCCAGTAGTCGAGGTCGATCCCGACGATGAGACTGTTCTGAATCCCCGCGGCCCCGTAAGGTATCTTCAATCGCGGAGTGAACGACCAGACCTTGGAACGCGTGTCCGTGTATGTGTCGGTGCCAAATCCCGAGTAATCCTTGAGGAGGGAGGTTCGCGCGGTGTCGCGGTAGCCGAGCTCTGCCGCGAACCGTCCGAATCCGAGGTCGTAGCTTCCCCCGAGAGCCACGCGCGCGCCGTCCCGCGTCGCGAAGTCTCCGGGGGTCGACGTGCCGCGCCGGTCGGTCTCGAGCTGTGCGGCCGTGCGCGCCCCGGGAAGTCTGAGGTCCTGGCTGTCCAGATCGACCTTGAGCGCAAGATCTCCCTGGGGCCCGAACAGGCGCACGCTGGTGCTGAGGTTCTTCTGTTCGACCCGGTTGTTATCGCGGTAGTTATCCGAGGCGTAGTCGTTCGCAAACACATTGAATCCGATGTTCTGACCGGCGACGCTCGCCCCGGCGCGGACCTCTTTGGTTCCGTAGGTTCCCGCCGAACCGCCGACGGTTGCGGCGGTCGCGCCCGGCGGAGGCGTCTTCGTGATGATGTTGATGGCTCCACCCGTCGCGCCCCCTCCGTAGAGCACCGATCCGGAGCCGCGGAGGATTTCGATGCGCTCGATGCTGTCCAGCGGAATCGCGGTCCAGCCGATCGTCGTGAGCTCGATGTCGTTCAGCCGCTGGCCGTTCAGCAATACGAGGGTGTTCTGATCCCCGGTTATTCCAAAGCCGCGCATGTCGATCTGCCAATCCGGGCCACCGGTGCTGTCTCGCGTGACGATCCCCGCCTCCTGGGACAGCAGCTGGGGCAGTGTTCTTGCAGCGCTCTCTGCGATCTGCTTGGCGCTGATGACGGTCATCCCTATCGGCGCGTCGAGACGTTGCTCGGGAAAGCGCGTGGCGGTCACCACGACGGCGGGCTCCGGACTCTGGGCAAGGACCTGCGATGCGAGCGCCCACGCGAGCGCCGCAATGAACAAGCGTTTCATGATTCCTCCCCGGCCGGCGTCCCCGCGGGCCGAAATCAGATTGCGAGAGGAAATGCGAGCGAAGCTGGACGGCCGACCACCGCGCCCCGCGGCATTTCCCACCTTCGCTCGGGGCCGGTCTCCGGGCTCGTGGGATCGGGCGTATCGCCTTCCCGTGAGCTCGCGCTCACAGTGGCTGGTTGATACGCCCGCGCACACTTACCGTTGCGGGGGCAGCAGAGGCTTGAGCGCCGGGAACTGCTTTTTTCGGGCGCCGCACCTCTTTCCCGTTTCACCCCGGCGCGCGGAAACACGCCGGGACACCTCGAACGAGCGCATTGATTGTACAACACAAGTCCTTGAAACCCGCCCGGCCTCGAGATGGGAATCTACATTGAGAACGGAGGCTTACACCTTGACTTAACAGGATTTTCCAAACTATAGTGTGCCGATGGAATCCGAACTGGCGACCCTCGAGGAAAAAATCAAACAGGCGGCGCGGCTGTGCCAGCGGCTGCGCGACGAGAACCGGGGATTGCGCCAGCAACTGGCCGCATTGCAGGGCGACAAGAGGCAACTATCCGAGAAGATCGACGGGGCACGCAGCAAGCTTGAGACCCTTCTCAAGCAGATCCCGGAATAGCGCGGGTCGATGAACCAGAAATCCAAGACCCTTGATGTGACCATCATGGGCCGTACCTACAAGGTCGCTTGCTCCGATGAGGAGCGCAACGCCCTGTTATCCGCGGTAGCGTACCTCGACCGCAAGATGACGGAGATCAAGAGCGCGGGCCGGGTAGCAAGCGCCGAGCGCATCGCCGTCATGGCCGCGCTCAACATAGCGCACGAGCTGCTCAGCTCGAGAAACCATACGAGCGGCTTTGACATAGAGGGGCTCAGGCGTAGAATGGCCGCAATGGAGGCGACGCTCGACCAGGCTCTTGCTCCATAGGAAGACGGGGGTCGGGCGGCGTCCGCGGAATTGTCCCCTGTGGTGTACGCCAAGACCCGGAAAATTCTTGAACCAACAGATTGGTATAGGTTGCAGACTCAGCGTCACTGTTGTGCGCGTCCCTAGTCGGATGTACCTGATGTGACCGGAAAGCGACCACCTTGGACCGAAAGGTTCAGGAATCGGCTCTAGCGGCGCCGACGGGGGACTCCAGATAAGCGAGAAAGCGGCAGAAGGCAAGAAACGCAGGCTCTGGCCTGCGTTTTCGTTTGTGGGCCTGGAATGGGAACCCGATCATGCACTGCTGGTTGATGAAGTCCGAACCGGACGAATTCAGCATTGACGATCTGGCCGCAGCCCCTGCCAAGACCACGGCCTGGTTCGGGGTGCGCAACTATCAGGCGCGCAACTTCATGCTCAAAGAGATGCAGGTCGGCGACCCCGTCTTTTTCTATCACTCGAGTTGCCCCGAGCCTGGCATCGCGGGCATCGCCGAGGTGTCGTCGGCGGCCTATCCCGACGCCAGCCAGTTCGATCGGAAGAGCCCGTACTTCGACCCCGAGGCGAAGCGCGAGTCACCCCGCTGGTTCAACGTGGACGTTCGGTTCGTGCGCAAGACCCGTCTGGTGAGCCTCGCCGAGCTGCGCAGCCACCGTGAGCTCGCCAAAATGCGTACTCTCGCGCGCGGCAATCGCCTCTCCATCACCCCGGTGAGCGCGGACGAATGGGAATTCATCACCCGCAGATTGATGAAGCCTTAGGCCGATGTCCTCGCTGCAGAACGATACGCTGGTGCGAGCACTGCTCGGGCAGCCGACCGCCTACACGCCCGTGTGGCTGATGCGGCAGGCCGGGCGCTACCTTCCCGAATACAACCAGACTCGGCGCCGCGCGGGGAGCTTCCTCGCCCTGTGCAAGACGCCCTCGCTCGCGGCCGAGGTGACGCTGCAGCCGCTGGAACGCTTCCCGCTGGACGGGGCGATCATTTTCTCGGACATTCTCACGATTCCCGATGCGATGGGACTGGGTCTGTATTTCGCCGAAGGCGAGGGGCCGCGCTTCGAAAGACCGTTGCGCGACGAGGCAGCGATCGCGAAGCTCGCGGTGCCCGACCCGGCCGAGAGCTTGCGCTACGTGACCGATGCGATCGGCGAGGTCCGGCGCGCGCTTGCCGGCAAAGTGCCCCTTATCGGGTTCTCGGGCAGTCCTTACACACTCGCCTGCTACATGGTGGAAGGACAGTCGAGCGACGACTGGCACAACGTGAAGCTCATGCTGCATCAGCGCCCCGAGCTCCTTCACCGCCTCCTCGAGACCAATACCCGCGCCGTCACGGCCCTGCTCAACGCGCAGATCGAGGCCGGTGCCAACGTGATCATGATCTTCGACACCTGGGGCGGGAGCCTTTCTGCAGCGGCCTACCGGGAGTTTTCACTCGAATATGTCCGGAAAGTGCTGTCGCAGCTCAAACGCGGCGCCGGCGCGACGCGAGTTCCGGTCATCGTCTTCACCAAGGGCGGGGCGCCTTGGCTCGAGCAGATCGCCGCAAGCGGATGCGATTGTGTCGGCCTGGACTGGACCATCGATCTCGGAGAGGCGCGCCGGCGGATCGGCGCCGGCACGGCGCTGCAGGGCAACCTCGACCCGTCCGTGCTGCTCGCCTCGCCCGAAGTCGTCCGCCGGGAGGTTCTGCGAGCGCTCGAATCCTTCGGACGCGGAGCGGGTCACGTTTTCAATCTAGGGCACGGAGTCCCTCAGCTCGCGCGTCCGGAAAATGTCGCCGCCTTGGTCGCTGCGGTGCACGAATTGAGCCCGAAATTCCATTGACCCACGCGAAAATCGACGCGTAGCCGATAAGCGACGCACAACGACTTATGCACAAGGCTGCCCGTAAAGCCCCGTCTGGCGCGGAGTTTCGAGGACTTGCCCGGGAACATTCGTAACTTCGTGATTTAGAGAATTATTTTACTGCGCCCTCATTTTAGGCAGCCCGAAAAATTCCTTGCGGAAGTGTGAGTTACAGTAGCGTGAATGGCTTATTCACACAGTTACTCACAAATTCTGTGAAAAACCCAGAAAACCACAAACAAACAAGCACTTTACCGGCGCGGCCCGCCATTTCACTCGAATAGCACGCCGCGCGCGGCGAATCGGCCCAGCATGATTCTTCGCGTCGCTCTCGACGTTCCGCTGCCGAAGTTGTTCGACTACCGCGCGGAGGACGCGACTCGGGCGGATATCGGTTGTCGGGTGCTGGTGCCGTTCGGCAAGAAGCGCCTGGTAGGACTGATCGTGGAGGTGGCCGATGAGTCGAAGGTAGCGGCTTCCCGCCTTCGCAGCGCCGACAGGATCCTGCGCGAGGTGGCACCGCTCACGCGCGAGTGGCTCGATCTGTTGAGGTTCTGCAGCAGCTATTACCAACGCCCCCTGGGCGAGGTGGCGGCTGCCGCTTTGCCGCCGCGTCTGCGCACCAGCCGGGCCGTTCCGGACGCGCCGCCCGCGTATGCGCTCCTGTCGGCCGGGCAGGCCGCGCTCGCCATGATTCCTTCCCGGCAAAAACGCCTGCGGGCGCTGCTCACAAGACTCGCTCAGGGCCCGGCGTCGGAATCGGAGATCCCGGTACGAGGCGTACGAAGCCTGCTCGAGCGCGGCATCGGAGCCGGATGGATCGCTCCGTTCGCGCCGGACCCGCCCGAACCCGGTTTCGTGCACGCGCACGAGCTCACCTCGGAGCAGGAGCAGGCCCTGGGGATTCTCCGCCGAGGATCGGACAAGTTCGGCGTCAGCCTGCTCTTCGGCGTGACCGGAAGCGGCAAGACCGAGATCTATCTGCAACTCATCTCCGAGACGCTGGGGCGCGGCAAGCAGGTCCTGGTCCTGGTGCCGGAGATAGCGCTCACTCCCGCGCTCGAGCTTGCGTTCCGCGCCCGCTTTCCAGGTGCCTGCATCGTAACGCAGACCAGCGCCACGCCCGAGCTGGAGCGCGCGCGGGGCTGGCTCCTTGCGCACCGCGGGCTCGCGCACATCGTGCTCGGCACGCGGCTCGCCGTGTTCGTGCCGCTTCCAAAGCTCGGTCTGGTCGTGGTGGACGAGGAGCAGGACATTTCGTTCAAACAGCGGGAGGGTGTGAGGTATTCGGGTCGCGATCTCGCGGTCGCGCGCGCCCATATCGCCGGCGCTCCGGTCGTCTTGTGCTCCGCGACGCCATCGCTGGAAACCTTCCATCACGCGGCCTCCGGGAAGTACAGGCTCGTCTCTCTGACGCGCCGCGCGATCCAGGAGGCGACCCTCCCCACGATCCGCCTGATCGACGCCCGCGTACATCCCGTGCACGACGGCTTTGCCGCGCCGCTTCTGGAGGGGCTCGCGGCGCGGCTCGCGCGCGGCGAGCAATCGCTCGTCTTCCTCAATCGGCGCGGCTACGCGCCCGTGCTTGCCTGCCCGGCGTGCGGTTGGGTAAAAGGCTGCCTGCGCTGTTCGGCGCACATGGTTATGCATCTCGCCGAGCGTGGCTTGCGCTGCCATCACTGCGGACTGGCCGAACGGATTCCGCGCGCGTGCCCCGAGTGCGGCAATCCCGATTTGCAGGCCTTCGGACGCGGAACGCAAAGAGTCGAGCTATCGCTCGTGGAAAAATTTCCACAGGCGCGGATCCTGCGCTTGGACAGCGACGCGGTGCGCGCCAAGAACCGGGTCGAAGACCTGCTCGAGCGAGCTGGGCGAGCCGACATCCTGGTCGGCACCCAGATTCTCGCCAAGGGCCATCATTTCGAGCGTCTCACTCTGGTGGGCGTCCTCAACGCCGACGCCGGACTGTTCTCCACCGACTATCGCGCAAGCGAGCGCAGTTTCGCCCAGCTACAGCAGGTCGGCGGGCGCGCCGGTCGCGCGAACCTGCCGGGCGAGGTCCTGATCCAGACGCGCTATCCGGGCCATCCCCTGTACCAGGCGCTGGCAAGGCACGACTACCCGGGCTTCGCGAAGAGCCTGCTGGTGGAGCGCCGCGAAGCGGCCTTTCCGCCTTTCGTCTTCGAGGCGGTGTTGCGCGCCGAAAGTAGCGACGAGGTCCGCGCTATGCGCTTCCTGCGCTCCGCGATCGAGCACGCGCCTCGGAGGCCCCCATCGATCGCGCTATTCGATCCGACACCGATGTCCCTTGCCCGACTTGGAGGCGTCGAGCGCGCACAGGTGCTGCTGCAATCGCGCTCGCGACCGCGCCTGCAGGCGTTTCTCTCGGAATGGAGCGGAGCGCTCTATGACATGCCAACGCACGGGGTGCGCTGGCATCTGGACGTGGATCCGATCGAATTCTGACGCCCGGTTGAGTTCAGGCGCGCTTCTTCGCCGGTTTCTTGGCCTTGCGCGGACGAGTTTTGCCGTGCGACCCCTTGAAAACCTTGCCGCGGAAGGTGCGTTTGTCGCCTTTGCCCACTTTATGTTCCCTTGGAGAATTACGCAGTCACTATTCTATAATACGCGGCCCTTCAGCTCCTCATGTCCGTCGAGATCAAGTCCCATATCACCGAGCTGCTCACCCGCGCGCTCGCCAAGGTCGCCCCGCAGCAGCCGGGATCGATGATCTCGCTCGAACGCCCAAAGCAGGCGCAGCACGGCGATTTTTCCTCGCCGCTCGCGATGCAGCTCGCGCGCCAGCTGCGCCAGTCCCCGCGCGAGACGGCGATGGCCCTGATCGCAGCCGCTCCTCCTTCGGAATGGGTCAAGCCCGAGGTCGCCGGTTCCGGCTTCATCAATTTTCGCGTGTCTCCGATCGCGAAGCAGCACACCGCGAAGACGATATTCGCTCAAGGCAAGGATTACGGCCGCTCGGACCGCGCTGGCGGCCGTCAGGTGATGCTGGAGTTCGTCTCGGCCAACCCGACGGGCCCCCTGCATGTCGGCCACGGAAGGCAGGCCGCGCTCGGCGACGCGATCGGCGCCCTGCTCGAATCGCAGGGCTGGCGCGTGACGCGCGAGTTCTACTACAACGACGCCGGTGCGCAGATCCGCAATCTCGGGCTTTCGGTCCAGGCGCGGATTCGCGAGAAGCTCGGCATGCCGGCGGAGTTTCCGGCGGACGGCTATCACGGCGACTACGTGCGCGAGATCGCCGAGAGATATCTCGCGGCGGGGAACCGGGACGGGGAAGATCTCGAAGCCGTAACCCGATTTGCCGTGGCCGAGCTTCGCGAAGAACAGGACCTCGATCTGCGCGCATTCGGCGTGCGCTTCGACAACTACTACCTGGAATCGTCCCTCTACCGCGACGGCCGCGTAGAGAGAACGGTTCGGGCCCTGATCGATGCAGGCAAGGCCTTCGAGGAGGGCGGCGCGCTCTGGCTAAAAACCACGGACTACGGCGACGACAAGGACCGCGTCATGCGCAAGTCCGACGGCGAGTACACCTACTTCGTTCCCGATGTCGCCTACCACCTGACCAAGTGGGAGCGCGGCTTCACGCGCGCGATCAACATCCAGGGATCCGACCACCACAGCACGGTGACGCGCGTGCGCGCCGGGCTGCAAGCGGTATCCTCGAAATGGGAACGTGCCATTCCGAGCAGCTACCCGGATTACGTCCTGCACAAGATGGTCACGGTGATGAAGGGCGGCGAGGAGATGAAGATTTCCAAGCGCGCCGGCTCCTACGTCACCCTGCGCGAGCTGATCGACGAGGTCGGGCGCGATGCGGTGCGTTTTTTCCTCCTTTCGCGCAAAGCCGACACCGAGTTCGTGTTCGACGTCGATCTCGCCAAATCGCAATCCGAGGAGAACCCGGTCTACTACGTGCAGTACGCGCACGCGCGGATCTGCTCGGTTCTGGAGCAATGGAGAACGCAGTTCAGCGACCCGGGCCGGCTCGAAGACGCGGACCTCGCGCCGCTCACCAGCGCTCGCGAGCTCGCGCTGCTGCAGTGTCTGGGTGAGTACACCGAGGTCCTCGAGAACGCAACGGCGGAGCTCGCCCCGCACCAGCTTGTTTTTTTCCTGCGTGAGCTAGCGGGGGAATTTCACAGTTACTATAATGCCGAACGCATCCTAGTCCCCGAGGCGCCCGCGCGACAGGCCAGGCTGGCGCTGTGCCATGCCGTGCGCCAGGTGTTGCGCAACGGGCTTTCCCTGCTGGGCGTGAGCCAGCCCGAGAAAATGTGACGTGCCACAGCGATGAGCTTTGACTACAAGCGGGTCCAAGCGCCGAGACCGGACTCCTCGAGCAGCTTTCTGATCGGGCTTTTTTTCGGCTTTCTCCTGGGCCTAGGCGTGGCGGCGGGCATCGCGATCTATTTCTTCAAGACGCCGATCCCCTTCGCCGACCGGCCGCGGATCCCGGACAAGCCCCTGGCCGCGGACCAAAAGGCGACGGAGCCCCTGAAGTCGGCAAAAGCGGAGGACAAGCCGCGATTCGACTTCTACCGGATCCTCCCCGGACGGGAAGAGACGGTGACCGAGCGCCAGATGCGCGAAGCGGCCAAGCAAGCCAGCAAGCCGGGCGCGCCCAAAGACAGCTATTTCCTCCAGGCGGGCTCTTTTCAGAATCCCGCCGACGCCGACAACCTCAAGGCGAGGCTCGCGCTGATGGGTATGGAGGCGAACGTCGAGCCGGCCAACGTGGCCGGCAAGGGCGTATGGTATCGGGTGCGGCTCGGCCCCTACACCCGCGTCGACGAGATCAACCGTATCCGGCAGCAGCTGACGCAGAACGGCGTGGAAGTATCGCTAGTCAGAGTCACCGATACGGCCACGAATTGAATCACCCCAAGGAGAGAATTCATGGTTTTTCGTTTGTTGAGCGCCCTGTCCGGACTGCTCATCGCTTCGTCCGCCTACGCGCAATCGCCGGTCGAAGGGACCGACTACATCGAGCTCAAGCCGCCGCAGTCGGTCGAGGCCCCGGGCAAGGTGGAAGTCATCGAGTTTTTCTGGTATCGCTGCCCGCACTGCTACGCGCTCGAACCCGACCTCGAAGCCTGGGTGAAACGCCTTCCTCCGGACGTACAGTTCCGGCGGATTCCGGGAATTCTGAACGAGGACTGGGCGGTCGATGCCCGGATCTTCTACGCCCTGGAAGCGATCGGAGATTCGCAGCGGCTGCACCGGCCGCTGTTCAATGCCATTCATCAGCAGGGCGGCGTCAGGCTGCGCGGCGACGCTTTTGCCAAATGGGTCGCCGAATGGCTCGCCAAGCAGAAGGTCGACATGGCCAAATACGACGCTGCACTGCATTCGTTCTCGGTGGAGAGCAAGATGCGCCGCGCCGCGCAGATGGCGCGCTCGTACCGGCTCGACGGAGTACCCGCGCTGAGCGTGCAGGGACGTTACCTGGTGCTGGCGAGCACTTCGCAAAAGGCGATGCTCGCGACGACCGACACACTCATCGGCGAAACGCGCAAGCAGCTCGCCAAGACCAAGCCCTGACGGGTCGATCCGCCGGTCCGCGGTGCGCGGGCACTCGGAAATGACAAGCTGTCCGAAGCGGTGGCTCCTCGCGTCGGCGTTCGCGCTGCTCGCCTTCAGCGCATCGGCCCAGGTCGAGCCGGCGCGCGAGTTTGAGCGCCTCGATCCGCCACGCCAAGCGGCGCAGGGGCGCATCGAGGTGATCGAATTCTTCTACTACGGCTGTCCGGTGTGCTACGAGACCGAGCCGCTTCTTTCCCGCTGGCTCGGCTCCGCGCCCGACTACGTCGGCATCCGCCGCGTGCCGGCGCTGTCGAGCGAGGCTTGGGAGCCGTTCGCGAAGCTGTATTACGCCCTGGAGGCCCTGGGACAGGTCGAGCGGCTGCACTGGCCGGTCTATGACAGCTTTCACTTCGAAGACCTGAAGCTCAACGACGAGAAGGTCATGGTCGAGTGGGCGGCGCGCAACGGCGTGGAGCGAGAGAAGTTCGTCCAAGCCTATTCGTCGCACCAAGTCGCGGACAAGGTCGCACAGGCGCGCGAGCTCCTGAAGTCCTACGGGGTGCGCGCGGTGCCGACGTTCATCGTCGACGGCAAGTTCCTCACGTCCGCCCGCCTCGCGGGGGGCACCGAGCAAGTCGTTCAGGTGCTCGACCGTCTGGTGAGACTCGCGCGCGAAGAGCGCCCGCGGTAACGGTTCCCGGGCCGAACCGGTGCCGTCCGATCTGAAAGTCTTCATCACCGGCGCATCGAGCGGCATCGGCGCCGCGCTCGCCGCCCACTACGCGCGCGAGGGCGCGACCCTGGGACTGTGCGCGAGGCGGCTGGCACCGATGCAGGCGCTTCTCGAAAGCCTGCGCGCGACGGGCGCCTGCTATCGGGTCGACGTGACCGATGCGGCGAGCCTGCGGGCTGCTGCGGCGGACTTCGCGGCGCGTTTCGGAGTACCCGACATCGTGATTGCGAACGCGGGCGTGGGCGCGGGCACGCTCACGGAAAACGCGGAGGACCTGCCCGCGTTCCGCACGATCATGGAGACCAATGTGCTGGGAATGGCGGTGACGTTCCAGCCATTTGTCGAGCCGATGCGCGCCCGGGCGAGCGGCACCCTAGTCGGCATCGCGAGCGTGGCAGGCTTTCGCGGACTGCCGGGCGGCGGAGCCTACAGTGCGTCCAAATCCGCGGCCATCACCTACCTCGAGAGCCTGCGCGCCGAGCTTCACGGATCGGGCGTTTCCGTCGTGACCATCTGTCCGGGGTATATCCGGACCCCGATGACGGCGGCGAATCGCTACCGCATGCCCTTTCTCATCGACGCCGACGACGCGGCTCGGCGGATGGCGCGCGTCATTGCGGCCAGGCGCCGCTTCGCCGTGATCCCGTGGCAGATGGCGCTCGTTTCGAGCGTGCTCCGCGCCCTGCCGCGCTGGCTGTTCGACCGGCTGGCGGCGCGTGCGCCCAGGAAGACGCGCGGCCTGCCTCGGTGAGCGGGGCAGCGATCGAATCTAGCGAACGCTCACGTAAGAGCCCGGAGCATCCTCGAGGGCGGGTAGCGCCCCTTCACCCGGGACTCGGGCCGGAACCCGGTCGAGCCCGTTCGAGCCGGCGATCCAGTCTCTCCAGTCGTTCCACCAGGAGCCCTCGAGCCGCACGGCCTGCGACTGCCAGGCCTCCGCCGATTCCGGCAGCTGTGCGTCGTCTCGCGTCCAGTAGCCGTACTTGCCCCCGGAAGGCGGATTCACAATCCCGGCGATGTGCCCGGAACCGCCGAGCACGAACCGGGCCCCCCCCGAAAGCAGACGTGCGCCCAGATAGGTCGACTTCCAGGGAGCGATATGGTCCTCCACCGTTGAGACGAAGTACGTGGGAACAGCGATCTTGCGCAAGTCGATCGGCACACCGCCCAAGGTAATGCCTCCCGGCTCCTTGAGCCGGTTGGCGAGGTACATGTTCCGCAGGTAAAAGCTGTGCATCTTGGCCGGCATGCGCGTCGAGTCCGAGTTCCAGTACAGCAGGTCGAAAGGGAACGGATCGCGCCCCAGCAAGTAGTTGTTGACCACGAACGACCACACCAAGTCGTTCGCGCGCAGCATGTTGAACGTCGCCGCCATCTCGGAGCCCTCGAGGTAGCCGCGCTCCCCCATGCGGCGCTCGAGATTCTGTACCTGAGCCTCATCGATGAATACCCCCAGCTCGCCCGGAATGGAAAAATCGAGGAGCGAGGCGAAAAAAGTCGCCGAGGCCGCGCGCCGGTCGTTCCTTTCCGCCATCCACGCGAGGGTCGCGCCCAGAAGCGTTCCACCCAGGCAATAGCCGATGAGGTTGACCTCGCTCTCGCCGGTCGCGCGGCCGATCGCATCGAGCGCCGCGAGCGGACCTTCGAACATGTAGTCCTCGAATGTCTTTCCGGAGTGGCGCTCACCGGGGTTGACCCAGGAAACCACGAAGACCGTGTGACCCTCGCCCACCGCCCAGCGCACGAACGAATTCTTTTCGCGCAGATCGAGGATGTAGAACTTGTTGATCCACGGCGGGATAACGAGAAGCGGCCGCCTGAACACCGTCCCGGTGCTCGGCGCGTACTGGATGAGCTGCAGCAGGTCGTTCTGGAAGACCACCTTGCCCGGGCTGGTCGCGACGTTCACGCCGACCTTGAACGCCTTCTCGTCGGTCATACTGATGCCGCCGCGCTCGATGTCGGCGAGCAGGTTGTTGAACCCCTTGAGGAGGTTCTGCCCGCCGGACTGCAGGGTCTCGCGCAGCACTTGCGGGTTGGTCAGGACGAAGTTCGACGGAGAGAGCGCGTCGATGTACTGGCGCGTGAAGAAATCGACCTTCTTGCGGGTCTCGTCCGGCAGACCTTCCACCGACGATACGGTTTCGTGGAGATGACGCGCGGCGATAAGGTATGACTGCTTGACGTAGTCGAACAGGAACTGGTCCTGCCAATCCGTTTCGCGAAAACGGTTGTCGCCCTTGGCGGGCTCGGCGACTGGCTGCGCTTCCTTTCCGAGCATGCGCAGCGCAGTCGATTGCCAGAGCGCCACGTGGTCCCAGAACATCTTCGTCTGCATCTCCGCGACCTTCCACGGATTGACGAGCAGCCGGGCATAGACATCCATGAACGCGCGCGCAATTCCGAACTCGTCGCTGTAGGCGACTCCCTTGCCGCCCGCATGGCGCTGGAGGAACTCAGCCATCAGGCGGCCGGAGCGCTCCGCTACCTCGGCGAACACTTTTGCGCTCTGCGCGGGATCGGGCGAGGGCTGGGCGGTGGGCATGGGCTCAGGCCTGCGTATAACGCACGACGCCATCGTCGGTGATCTGGCGTCTCAACCGCCCCTCGCGCTCGAGCCAATGGAGGTGGGCCATCGCTTCGCCCATCGCGAAGAACAACTGATGCGTGTCGAGCTTGCGGCGAAAAAGGGTGTCGAGCACATCCGCGGCCGCCTTGGGCGCATCGCAGGCTTCGTGCAGCTCGTCCAGACGCAGGCGATGATGCTCCTTCAGCTGCGCAATGCGCTCGTGCAGGCCCCGAAAGGGCAGCCCGTGTGAAGGCAGGGTGAGCGTCGTGGCAGGCAGCCCGGCGTAGCGGGCTAGCGAACCGAGGAAGAGCGCGAGCGGATTTCCCTCCGGCTCGTTCGCCCAGACGCTGACGTTGGTCGAGATCTTGGGCAGCACCATGTCGCCCGAGATGAGCACGCCCGACTCCTCGCAGTAGAGCGCGGCGTGCTCGGGCGCGTGCCCGTATCCCATGATGAGCTTCCAGACCCAGCGCCCAATACGAAGCGCGTCCCCGTCCATCAGGCGCCGGTAGTCCGAGGGAAACGCGGGTACCCGGCTGCTATAGTTGCTGCGGCGCTGCTGCATCAACGCGAGCTTCTCGCCGGCCAGCCCGTTTCGCCGGAACATGGCGACGACCCGGTCGAAGCCGAAACCCGAGCTTCCATCGCGCATCGCGTGCGCGGCGAAATACTCCGCCTGCGGCATCCACATCTGCGCGCCGGTGCGCTCGACCAGCCATGAGGCGAGGCCGGCGTGGTCGGGGTGGTGGTGGGTCACGACGAGGCGGCCGACCGGGCGCCCGGCGACGCGCTCGGCGAGGATGCGCTCCCACAGCCCCCGGGTGAGCTCGTCGCCGATGCCGCAGTCGACGAGCGTCCAGGCGGGCTCCCCCGCGATCTCGTCCTCGAGCAGCCACAGGTTGATGTGGTCGAGAGCGAACGGCAGCGGCATTCGCGCCCAGTGCACCCCGGGCGCGATCTCCAGCGTTTCGCCTCCCGCGGGCGGCGCCGCCTGGGGATATTCAAGGATGGATTCGGGAGTCACTCGTTATAGGGGTGCTCCGGCGGCCCCGCCGGCGGTAGAATTGCACTTCTGCGCCTGAATTTTCTCAAATTATGGCGGCCGACGCCACCGAATCGATCAACGACCATTGCTCCATAGGGGACCTCGCCCGCGAGTTCGACGTCACCCCGAGGGCGATCCGCTTCTATGAGGACGAGGGCCTGCTCTCGCCGCGGCGCGACGGCAGCCGCCGGGTGTATACCAAGCGGGACTACGTCCGCCTGAAGCTCATTCTGCGAGGCAAACGGCTGGGGTTCTCCCTTGCCGAGGTGCGCGAGATGCTCGAGCTGTACGACTCGGCGCCCGACGACAAGCCGCAGCTCGAAAAATTCGTCGCCGCGCTCGCCGCGCGCCGCGAGCAGCTCGAGCACCAGCGGGAGGAGATCGACGAGGTGCTCGAGGAAATCCGCGCCTTCGAGCGCCAATCGAAAAAACTCCTCAACGCACGGAGCGCCAGGCGCCGCTGACTGTTGAGTTTGCCCTAAATTAACGTTAACGTAAACGTTAGGTTCCCGACCTCCCGAAGCGCGTCCATGGACCGCACACCGAACTTCCCCGCAGGCGGAGTCGCCACAGCCGAGTTGCCGGGGCTGCGCTTCGCTCTGGGAGGGGACATCGACATGCTGAGGAGCGCGGTGCGCACCTTTACGGCCACCGAGATCGCCCCCCGGGCCGCGGACATCGACCGCTCCAACCAGTTTCCCCCGGACCTGTGGAAGAAGCTCGGCGCGCTCGGACTCCTCGGCATCACCGTCGAGGAGGCTTACGGCGGCACGGCGATGGGATATCTCGCCCATATCGTGGCGATGGAGGAGATCTCGCGCGCATCGGCGTCGATCGGCCTGTCGTACGGCGCGCACTCCAACCTGTGCGTCAACCAGATCCGCAGGAACGGAAGCGAGGCGCAGAAGAAGACCTACCTGCCGAAACTGGTCTCCGGCGAATGGGTGGGGGCGCTCGCCATGTCCGAGCCGGGTGCCGGGTCCGACGTCGTCGGCATGCGCTTGCGTGCGGAGCGCCGCGGCGACCGCTACCTGCTGAACGGCAACAAGATGTGGATCACCAACGGCCCGGACGCGGACGTCCTCGTGGTCTACGGCAAGACCTCCGAGGCGATCACCGCCTTCATCGTCGAGAAGGGAACGAAGGGATTCTCGACGGCGCAGAAGCTCGACAAGCTCGGCATGCGCGGCTCGAACACCTGCGAGCTCGTTTTCCGCGACTGCGAAATTCCCGCGGAGAACGTGCTCGGCGAGGAAGCGAGGGGCGTGAAAGTCCTGATGTCCGGACTCGACTACGAGCGCGCCGTGCTGGCGGGCGGGCCCCTGGGCATCATGGGCGCCTGCCTCGACGCAGTCCTGCCCTATCTCCACCAGCGCAAGCAATTCGGCCAGCCGATCGGCGAGTTCCAGTTGATGCAGGGCAAGCTCGCCGACATGTACACGACGTTTTCCGCCTGCCGCGCGTACGTCTACGCCGTCGGCCAGGCGCTCGACCGCGGCGAGACCACGCGAAAAGACGCGGCCGGCGCGATCCTCTATGCCGCGGAAAAAGCGACCTGGATGGCGGGCGAAGCGATTCAGTGCCTGGGCGGTATGGGCTACATCAACGAAACCCCGACGGGGCGCCTGTGGCGCGACGCCAAGCTCTATGAGATCGGCGCCGGGACATCCGAGATCCGCCGCTGGCTGATAGGCCGGGAACTCTTCTCCGAAACCGCTTGACTTGATCCATGACCCACTGAGGACACCACCATGTTGAACGATCCCATTGTCATCGTCTCCGCAGCAAGGACCCCGATGGGGGCATTTCAGGGCGAACTGAAGGACTTCTCCGCGCCCCAGCTCGGCGCGGCCGCGATCCGCGCTGCGGTCGAGCGCGCCGGCATCAAGCCCGATCAGGTGCAGGAGGTGATCATGGGCTGCGTCCTTCCCGCGGGCCAGGGCCAGGCGCCCGCGCGCCAGGCGAGCCTGGGCGGCGGCCTGCCGCTCGCCACCGGAGCCACCACGGTCAACAAGATGTGCGGCTCGGGGATGAAGGCGGCGATGTTCGCGCACGACATGCTCGCGGCGGGCGTGAACGAGATCATGGTCGCCGGCGGCATGGAGTCCATGACCAATGCACCCTATCTGCTTCCGAAAGCCCGCTCGGGCTACCGCATGGGCCATCAGCAGGCGCTCGACCATATGTTCTTCGACGGCCTCGAGGACGCGTACGACAAGGGCAAGCTGATGGGCGTTTTCGCCGAGGACTGTGCCGCGAAATACAGTTTCAGTCGCGACGAGCAGGACAAGTTCGCGATCAAGTCGCTGGAGCGCGCTCAGGCGGCCAACAACGACGGCGCATTCGCATGGGAGACCACCCCGATCGCGATCAAGACCGGCAAGGCCGAGCGCTTCATGGAGCACGACGAGCAGCCGTTCAAAGTCAACTTCGAGAAGATCCCCACCCTGAAGCCCGCGTTCCGAAAGGACGGCACGGTGACCGCGGCAAACTCGAGCTCGATCTCCGACGGCGCAGCGGCGCTGGTCATGATGCGGCGCTCCACGGCCGAGAAACTGGGTCTCAAGCCTCTCGCCGTCATCGTCGCTCACACCACCCATTCGCATGAGCCGAACTGGTTCACGACCGCCCCGGTAGGCGCGATCAAGAAGCTGTATGCCGCCACCGGCTGGAGCGCGGGAAAGGTCGACCTCTACGAGATCAACGAGGCGTTTGCGGTGGTGACCATGGCGGCGATGAAGGAGCACGGCCTGCCGCACGACAAGGTCAACGTCCACGGCGGCGCCTGCGCCCTCGGACACCCGATCGGCGCCTCGGGCGCGCGCATTCTCGTGACCCTCATCGGCGCGCTGAGAAAGACCGGCGGCAAGCGCGGCGTCGCGAGCCTGTGCATCGGCGGGGGCGAGGCGACCGCGATGGCGATCGAGATCGCGTAATGCCGAACCCGGTCGACTTCTATTTCGACTTTTCCTCGCCCTACGGCTACTTCGCCAGCCACAAGATCGACGCCCTCGCGGCGAAATACGGCCGCGAGGTGAGGTGGCGGCCGTTCCTGCTCGGCGTCGCTTTCAAGACGACGGGCAGCACGCCCCTGCCCTCGATACCGGTGAAGGGGCCCTATCACCTGCGCGACATGCTGCGCACCGCGAAGTATCTTGGCGTGGCTTACCGGCACCCTTCGGTCTTCCCCATCTCCTCGGTCTCGGCGTGCCGCGCCTTTTACTGGCTGGATGCGAAGGATGCGAAGCGCGCCAAGGACCTCGCCCGGGCGCTCTATAAGGCGTATTTCGTCGACAGCGTGGATATCTCGACCGCAGACAATGTCGTCTCGGTCGCGGCGAAGTCCGGCCTGAACGCGGACGAGCTTCGCGCCGGAATCGGCGAGCAGGCGACCAAGGACCGCACCAAGACCGAGGTGGACACGGCGATCGCCCTCGGCGCCTTCGGCTCGCCCTATATCGTCGTCGACGGCGAGCCCTTCTGGGGCTCGGACCGGCTGGATCAGATAGACAAATGGCTGGCCAGCGGCGGCTGGTGATCGGATGTCCGAATACCTGCTCTACGGGTTCGCCCAGTCGGGAAACTGCTACAAGCCGGCGCTCTATCTCGAGCTCGCCGGCGCGGACTGGAAAGCGAGGTTCGTCGACTATTTCAACGGCGAGACGAGGACGCCCGAGTACCGGAAGATCAACGTGATGGGGGAAGCGCCCGTGCTCGAGCACGGCGATCTGCGCCTGTCGCAGTCCGGCGTGATCCTCGACTACCTTCTGGAGCGCTTCGGCCGCTACGGCTGGAGGGACAACGCCGAGCGCCGCGAGATCCTGCGCTGGCTGCTCTGGGACAATCACAAGCTGACTGGCTACACCGCAACCTACCGGTTCCTGCGCGCGCTCGCGCCCCGGGTGGGCAATGCGCCCGATAAGGCGGTAACCGAGGAATTCGGCAAGCGCGCCCAGGCCGCGTGGCAAATCCTCGACGCGCAGTTGAGCACGCGCAAGTACCTCGTCGGCGAGAGCCTCACCATCGCCGACCTTTCGGCGTGCGCCTACCTTTTCTTCGAAGACGAGCTGGCAGTCGACTGGAACCGCTACCCGGGCATACGGGACTGGCTCGCGCGCATACGGACCGAGCCTGGCTGGAAACACCCGTACGAGTTGCTCCCGGGCCATCCGATCCCGGATCGCAAGCAGGCCGCGCGATGAGCGCGATCAAGAGCAAGCTCAATCCGCGGTCGGACGAGTTTCAGGCGAACGCCCGGGCGTTGGCCAGGCTGGTGGTCGATCTGCGCGAGAAGGTGGAGCGCGCTGCGCAAGGCGGCGAGGAAGCGGCGCGGGCGAAGCACGTCGCCCGGGGAAAGCTCCTGCCGCGCGAGCGATTGCGGCTGCTGCTCGATCAGGGCTCGCCCTTCCTCGAGCTTTCTCAGCTCGCCGCATTCGGCATGTACGGCGGCGAGGCGCCGGGCGCGGGGATCATCACCGGGGTGGGCCGAGTCTCGGGCAGGGAGTGCGTGGTCGTCGTCAACGACGCCACGGTCAAGGGCGGCACCTACTTTCCGATGACGGTGAAGAAGCACCTGCGCGCCCAGGAGATTGCGCTCCAGAATCGCCTGCCCTGCATCTATCTCGTCGACTCGGGCGGCGCGCACCTGCCCGAGCAGGACAACGTCTTCCCGGACCGCGAGCACTTCGGCCGCATCTTCTACAACCAGGCGACGATGTCGGCCGCCGGCATTCCGCAGATCGCGGCCGTCATGGGCTCGTGCACGGCGGGCGGCGCCTACGTGCCGGCGATGTCCGACGAATGCATCATCGTCAGCGGACACGGCACGATCTTTCTCGGAGGTCCGCCGCTGGTCAAGGCCGCGACCGGCGAGGTGGTTTCTCCCGAGGAGCTCGGCGGCGCAGAGGTCCACTCCCGTCAGTCGGGGGTCGCCGACCATCTCGCGCAAAACGACGCGCACGCTCTTGCGATCGCCCGCGCGATCGTCTCCCACCTCGGCGGGGCAAAGTCCGAGCCCGAGGCGAGCGAGCCCGCGGAGCCGCTCTACCCGGCCGAGGAGCTGCACGGCATCATCCCGGAGGACAAGCGCAAACCCTACGACGTGCGCGAGGCGATCGCGCGCATCGTCGATGCGAGCGAGCTGGACGAATTCAAGGCCGAGTACGGGACGACGCTCGTGACCGGCTTCGCGCGCATCTGGGGCTACCCGGTCGGAATCGTCGCCAACAACGGGATCCTGTTTTCCGAGTCGGCGCTGAAAGGCGCGCACTTCGTCGAGCTGTGCAGCCAGCGCCGGATTCCGCTCGTGTTCCTGCAGAACATCACCGGCTTCATGGTGGGGAAGAAATACGAAGCGGGCGGCATCGCCAAGGACGGCGCGAAGATGGTGACCGCGGTCGCGTGCAGCCGCGTGCCGAAATTCACCGTGATCATCGGCGGCTCGTTCGGCGCCGGGAACTACGGCATGTGCGGTCGCGCCTATTCGCCCCGCTTCCTGTGGATGTGGCCGAACGCACGCATCTCGGTGATGGGCGGGGAGCAGGCGGCTTCCGTGCTCGCCACCGTGAAGCGGGACGGCATCGAGGCGAGGGGCGGCAGCTGGAGCAGGGAGGAGGAAGAGGAGTTCAAGCGCCCCATCCTCGAGCAGTACGAGAATCAGGGCCACCCCTACTACGCCACCGCCCGGCTGTGGGACGACGGCATCATCGCGCCGGAGGAAACCCGGCGCGTGCTGGCTCTCGCGATCTCCGCTTCGCTCAACGCGCCGATCGAAGAGACCCGGTTCGGCGTTTTCCGGATGTAGGGGAAGCTCATGTCCATACACCGCGCATCGATAGAATGGAAGAGAAACGGCCAGCCCTTCGACCTGGACAAGTACAGTCGTGCCCATCGCATCGAGTTCGAGCCTCCGATCGGCCTGGACGGCAATGCGGCGAAAGCGAACCTTCCTCCGGCCGCGCCGCATTCTCCGGGAGCCGACCCCGAGGAGCTGTTCGTCGCTTCGGTCTCGGCCTGCCACATGCTCTGGTTCGTCAGCCTCGCGTCGGGGAGGAAGCTGATCGTCAACCGATACCGGGACGAGGCCGAAGGCGTGCTCGATAAGAATTCCGAGGGCCGCGTCGCCGTGACGCGCGTCACCCTGCGGCCCGCCGTCGAGTTCGACGAGCAGCCCTCGCCAAAGGTGCTGGCCGAGCTGCACCACAAGGCGCACGAGAAATGCTTCATCGCCAATTCGGTAAAGAGCGAGATCGTCATCGAGCCGCGCTAGCGGCCGCTTCAGGGAGCACGATGCGCATGCCCTACGGAACCATCGAAAT
>JBGQKK010000013.1:0-24185 GCA_041499545.1 Gammaproteobacteria bacterium
GTTCGTCGATGTGACCATCAACGCCGCCCTGACCCATTCGCTGCGCGGCGAAGTCCGCGCCGCGGCCCAGTCTTGAAGACGCGCCCCCTGGAACTCGTTCTCAGCCCGGTCGACAACCAGCGCCTTGCGAACCTCTGCGGGACGCTGGATGAGAACCTGAGGCAGATCGAGACCGCCCTGGACGTCACCATCGCGCGGCGCGGCGAGCGCTTCACGCTGCGCGGGGCCCAGGCCGCCCGAGCGGCCGAGGTCCTGCAGAAATTCTATGGAGAGGCGAAACGCGGCCTCACCCTCGATGACATCCAGCTCGGCTTGATCGAGGTCCGCACCCGGGCGGAAGGGAAGAACGAGACGCCGCTCCTCACCCGGCGGGCCGACCTGCACGGCCGCACGCCCAGGCAGCGGCAGTACATCCAGAATATCCTCGAGCACGACATCACCTTTGCTGTCGGCCCGGCGGGCACCGGCAAGACCTACCTCGCCGTGGCGTGCGCGGTCGATGCGCTGGAGCGCGACGCGGTGAAGCGCATCGTGCTGGTCCGCCCGGCCGTCGAGGCGGGCGAGCGCCTCGGCTTCCTTCCCGGGGACCTCGCCCAAAAGGTCGATCCTTATCTGCGGCCGCTGTATGACGCGCTCTACGACCTGCTCGGTTTCGACAGGACCGGGAAGCTGTTCGAGCGCGGCGCCATCGAGCTTGCCCCGCTCGCCTACATGCGCGGGCGCACGCTCAACCACTCTTTCGTCATCCTCGATGAGGCGCAGAACACGACTCCCGAGCAGATGAAAATGTTCCTCACGCGCATCGGCTTCGGTTCCAAGGCGGTGGTCACGGGCGACGTCACTCAGATCGACCTCGCGCGCGGACAGAAGAGCGGCATGGTGGCGGCGCAAAGAATCCTGGCCGACGTGCGGGGAATCGCGTTCAGCGCCTTCAAGAGCGACGATGTCGTTCGCCATCCGTTGGTGCAGCGCATCGTGGACGCCTACGAACGCCGCGAGGACGAGTAAGCGCCGTGCCCCCGGGCCGCCGGCGGGAGCCGCGCGTAAGGATCGATCTTCAGATCGGCTCGCGTGCCGCGCGCTCGCCCACTCTCGCACAGGTCCGCCGCTGGGCGGGCGTGGCGCTGAAGAAGCCCGGCGAGATTACCGTCAGGGTCGTGGGAAACGCCGAAGCGCGCCGCCTGAACCTTCGCTACCGCGGCGAGGACCATGCGACCAACGTTCTCAGCTTTCCCTATGCCTTGTCCCGGAGGATGGTGCAGGGCGACATCGTGCTGTGCGCACCGGTGGTCGCGCGCGAGGCACGCTCTCAAGGCAAGACGCTCGAAGCCCACCTCGCACACTTGACGGTTCACGCCGTGCTGCACCTGCAAGGCTACGGCCACCGACGGCGGCGCGAGGCGGAACGGATGGAAGCGCTCGAAAGGAAGCTTCTGGCAAAACTCGGTTATCCTGATCCCTACGAAGCCCCCGGATAAGCTGTCCGGGTCCGGGGTAGCGCCGACTCCGCAAGCATGGACGAAACGAACAAACCTTCGCTGCTCGAACGCCTGTCCGGCCTGGTCACGCGCGCTCCGGAGGACCGCGAGCACCTGGTGAAGCTGCTGCACACGGCCTTCGAGCACAACCTGCTCGACGGCGACGCCCTGTCGATGATCGAAGGCGCACTACAGGTCTCGGAAATGCAGGTGCGCGACATCATGGTGCCGCGCGCGCAGATGGACATGATCGACGTCAACGAGACCCCCGACAAATTCATCCCGCAGGTGATCGCCACCGCGCACTCCCGTTTCCCGGTCGTCGACAAGAACCGCGACGACGTGATCGGCGTGCTGCTCGCCAAGGACCTGCTGCGCTACTACGCGGGCGAGGAAGAATTCAACGTGCGCCACATGCTGAGGCCGGCGGTGTTCGTGCCCGAGTCCAAGCGCCTGAACGTGCTGCTGCGCGAATTCCGCGCGAACCGCAACCACATGGCGATCGTGGTCGACGAGTACGGCGGCGTCGCGGGTCTGGTGACGATCGAGGACGTGCTCGAGCAGATCGTCGGGGACATCGAGGACGAGTACGACTTCGACGATTCCGAGGACAACATCGTGCGCGAACAGGGCGGCATATATCGCGTCAAGGCGCAGACCGAGATCGCCGACTTCAACGAGGCCTTCGGAACGAGTTACTCGGACACCGACTTCGACACCGTGGGCGGGCTCGTCCTGCATCGTTTCGGCCGCCTACCGCGGCGCGGCGAGGCGATCACCATCGACGGGCTGCGCGTGCAGGTGCTGCGCGCCGACAGCCGCAGGGTGCACGTTCTTCAGGTACACCGGCTGCCCGCCAAAGCTTGAAGGATTTCCTGAAGTCGCAGCCCGCCCTCCTCGCCGCCGCCGCCGCGGCAGGCGCGCTGATGGTCGCGGGCTTCGCCCCGCTGTCGGTCGGCCCGCTGCCGATGCTGGCTCTGTGCCTGCTGCTTTTCCTGTGGCGGGACGTGGAGCCGCGGGTCGCGTTGCGCGCAGGCTTCGCCTTCGGCGCGGGCCTGTTCGGCGTCGGCGCGTCCTGGGTCTACGTCAGCTTGCACGATTTCGGAATGATGCCTGCGCCGCTCGCGGCGATCGGCACCGTGGCGTACTGTGCGATCCTGTCCTTGTATCCGGCTGGCGCGGCCTGGTGCTTTTCCAAGCTCAAGACCGGACGCCCGGTCTCCACCGTGCTCGCATTCGCCGCGCTCTGGACCCTCTTCGAATGGTGGCGCGGCTGGATGTTCACAGGCGTCCCTTGGCTCGCGCTGGGCTACAGTCAGGTCGATTCTCCGCTCTCCGGTTTCGCGCCGGTCGTCGGCGTGTACGGTGCGTCCTTTGCCGCCGCACTCTGCGCCGGGCTGCTCTACCTTGCCATCGCGGGCGCCTGGCGAGTCCGCCTGGCCGGCGGACTCGCCCTCCTGCTGACGCTCGGCCTCGGGTACCTCCTCAAGCAGATCGAGTGGACTTCGGCGGAGGGTGCGCCCATCCGAGTGGCGCTGCTCCAGGGGAACATTTCTCAAGACCTCAAGTTCCAGGCGGCCCGGTATGCCGCGACGCTGACCACCTACAGAAGGCTGATCGACGCGAGCGACGCCAAACTCGTCGTTCTGCCGGAAACGGCCATCCCGCGCTTTCTCGACGCGGTCGATCCGGCGTATCTGAACGAGATCGCTCGATCCGCGGCCGGCCGCAACACCGACGTTCTCATCGGCGTTCCGATCCGCGATCCCGACGGGCGGTACTTCAACAGCGTCATCAGCGCGGGCGCCTCGCCTTCGCAGCGCTACGACAAGGCACACCTCGTTCCTTTCGGGGAATTCGTGCCCTGGGGATTCCACTGGGTCGTGAATACGGTCGCGATTCCGATGTCGGATTTCTCCCTGGGTAAGGCGAATCCACGGCCGCTCGCGCTCGCCGGGCAGCGCGTCGCGCCGAACATCTGCTGGGAAGACGCCTTCGGCGAGGAGATCATCCGCCAGCTGCCGGAGGCGACGCTGCTCGTCAACGTCTCGAACGTCGCCTGGTTCGGCGACTCGCTCGCACCCGCCCAGCACCTGCAGATCTCGCGCATGCGCGCGATCGAGACGGGGCGGTTCATGCTGCGCGCGACCAACACCGGGATGACCGCGATCATCGATGCTCGCGGCGGGGTGGTCGCGCGCCTGCCGCAGTTCACCGAGGGCGTGCTCGCGGGCGAGGCGCAGGGCTACACCGGTGCGACTCCTTACGTCCGATTCGGCAACACCCCGACCGTGTTGGCCTGCCTCGCGCTCATCGCCGCGCTCGCATTTCTCAGGCGCCGCGCCTTGGGCGCGACTGGGGAAAGCCGGTAAAATCCTTCGCGCCCATGCTCACCTTCCAGCAACTCATCCTCAAGCTGCAGAGTTACTGGGGCGCGCAAGGCTGTGCGCTGCTCCAGCCCTACGACATGGAGATGGGCGCGGGCACCTTCCACACCGCGACTTTCTTGCGCGCGATCGGCCCCGAACCGTGGAATGCCGCCTACGTGCAGCCTTCCCGCCGTCCCAAGGACGGCCGCTACGGTGAGAATCCCAACCGACTGCAGCACTACTATCAATTCCAGGTGGCGATGAAGCCGTCGCCCGCCGACCTGCAGGATCTTTATCTCGGCTCCCTTCGGCAGGCGCTCGGCATCGATCCGAAAAAGAACGACATCCGATTCGTCGAGGACGACTGGGAATCGCCGACACTCGGCGCCTGGGGGCTCGGGTGGGAAGTGTGGCTGAATGGTATGGAGGTCACTCAGTTCACCTACTTCCAGCAGGTCGGCGGGCTCGACTGCCGCCCCGTGCTGGGCGAGCTCACCTACGGTCTGGAGCGCCTCGCGATGTACCTCCAGGGAAAGGAAAGCGTGTTCGACCTGGTCTGGGTCGACGGCGTCACCTACGGCGACGTCTACCATCAGAACGAGGTCGAACAGTCGCGCTACAACTTCGAGCTCGCCGACACTACGATGCTGTTCCAGCACTTCGGCCAGTTCGAAGCCGAGGCGAAGCGTCTCATCGAAGCGCAGTGCGTGCTGCCCGCGTACGAGATGGTGATTCGCTGCTCGCACGCGTTCAATCTGCTCGACGCGCGCGGCGCGATCTCGGTGACCGAGCGCCAAGCGTATATCGCAAAGGTGCGCGCGCTCGCTCGCGCCGTGGCTCAGGCGTACTACGAATCGCGCGAGAAGCTCGGGTTTCCGATGCTGAAGCAGCAAGCGGCTGGGAAGAAGAAGACGCGGGTCTGAGCGATGGCGAAAGGGAAAACCGCGGCGCCCAAAACCGATACGCTGCTCGTCGAGCTGCTGACCGAGGAATTGCCGCCGAAGTCCTTGCGCCAGCTCGGGCAAGCCTTCGCTGACGAGGTGTTCAACGGTCTGGTCCGGTATCAGCTCAAGCTCAGGGACTTTTCCGGGCGCCGCACCTTCGCGACACCCCGCCGGCTCGCGGTGCTGATTCCCGATGTGCTCGCGGTTGCCGAACGTCGCGCGAACGAGGTCACGGGGCCATCGGTAACTGCGCCCCCCGAGGCCGTGGCCGGATTTGCAAGGAAGCACAGTCTCGCCGTCAGCGCCCTCGAGCAGCGCGATACCCCCAAGGGCCGAGTTTTCGCCGCCCGCGTCATGATCGAAGGGGCATCGCTCGACAAAGTCCTCGTCGAAATCGTCAAGGAGACCGTGAGGAAGCTTCCGATTCCCAAGTTGATGCGGTGGGGATCGGGCGATGCCCAGTTCGTGCGCCCCGTGCACGGCCTGGTGATGATGCACGGAAAGCGCGTCGTGCCGGGCGATGTTCTGGACGTTTCCAGCGGCAAGACCACCCTTGGGCATCGCTTTCTCTCGGGCGGCCGCATCACCATCGACGGCGCCGAGCGCTACGAAACGGCGCTCGCTTCGAAGGGACACGTCATCGCCGAATTTGCAGAGCGCAGAGGGCGGCTTCACGCTGAGTTGGAGAAACGCGCTGGCAGCGCGAAGATGGTTTGCGACGACGCACTGCTCGACGAGATCACGGCGCTGGTGGAATGGCCCGCTGTTTACGAAGGAACATTCGATCAGGAGTTCCTCGACGTGCCTCCCGAATGCCTGATTCTCTCGATGCAGCAGCACCAGAAATACGTGCCGCTGCGCGACAAGAAGACCGGCAAGCTGCTGCCGCGTTTCCTGTTCGTTTCCAACATCGATACGAAGGACCCGCCCGAGATCGTTCATGGCAACGAGCGCGTCCTGCGCGCTCGGCTGTCCGATGCCAAGTTCTTCTACGACCAGGATCAAAAGACGAAACTTGAAGATCGCGTGGAACGACTCGAGAGCGTCGTCTACCACAACAAGCTCGGCAGTCAGCTGGAGCGTGTGAAACGCATTCGACTCCTCGCGGGAAAAATCGCCCGCGACATCGAAACCGATCCCGCCCTTGCCGAACGCGCCGCTTGGCTGTCCAAAGCCGATTTGCTCACCGGCATGGTTGGTGAATTTCCGGAGCTCCAGGGCACCATGGGCAGCTATTACGCCCGCCACGACGGGGAAGACGCTGCGGTGTGTCGCGCGATTGGCGATCAATACCTGCTGCGCCTCGACGAGCTCGCCGACCCGAACGAGCTTACGAGTGCGTGCCTGTACCTCGCCGACCGGATCGAAGCCTTGGTCGGCCTGTTCGGCGTCGGTGAGACGCCCACGGGAGAAAAGGATCCTTATGGGCTGCGTCGCGCGGCGCTCGGTGTCATAGGTACTTTCGAGCTGATCGGCGCCGCGCGCAGGTTCGACGGCAAGAACATCCCGGATGTACGAGATTTCCTGACGTACGCGGCAACACTGTTTGGCGGTCGGCCCTTGTCGCCCAAGGTCGTCGACGTGGTCCACGAATTCATACTCGAGCGCTACTGGAACAATCTGGCGACCGTGTTTCAAATGGACAAGAAGGCGGTCGAGGCCGTCCTCAGCCAGCGCCCCAATCTGATCGAAGTAAAGGCGCGCGTCGACGCTGTTCAGGCATTTCAGCGCCTCCCCGAAGCGGAAAGTCTCGCCGGCGCCAACAAGCGTATCCGGAACATCCTGCGGAAGTCCGACGCCACGCGGGGGGAGCTCAGCGAGGCCCTGCTGAGCGAGCCTGCCGAGAAAGCGTTGTTCGACTCGATGCAGAAGGTCGAACCTCAGACGAGATCGAGCATGCTGCGGAGCGACTTCGCCGGCGCCCTCAAGACTCTGGCGACCATGCGCGGTGCCGTAGACAAGTTCTTTGACGACGTCCTTGTCAACGCGGAGGACACGCGGATTCGAGCGAACCGCCACGCCCTCCTGCGCCGGCTCGATGCCCTGATGAACCAAGTCGCCGACATCTCCAAGCTCGCCGTCGAGAAATGAAGCTCGTCATCCTCGACCGCGACGGCGTCATCAATTACGACAGCGCCGAGTACATTAAACACCCCGATGAATGGCGCCCGATCCCGGGAAGCCTCGACGCAATCGCCCGGCTCACGCAGGCGGGCTGGCGCGTGGTGGTGGCGACCAATCAGTCGGGGATCGGCCGGCACCTCTTCGACATGGCGACCCTGAACGCGATCCATGCCAAGATGCATCGCGCCGTCAATCAGGCTGGCGGACGCATCGAGGCGGTGTTTTACTGCCCCGATACGGACGAAGCCCGATCGCCCTGCCGCAAGCCCAACCCCGGGATGTTCCACGCCATCGCGGAGCGCTTCAACGCGGTGCTCGAGCGGGCGCCTTGCGTCGGCGACAGTCTGCGCGACTTGCAGGCCGCGGCGGCCGTAGGAGCGCAGCCGATCCTGGTGCTCACGGGCAAGGGCCGGAAAACCCGCGCCGCGGGAAACCTGCCGGAAGCGACGACGGTCTATTCCGATCTCGCGGCGGTGGCGCTGGCGCTGTGTCAATGATCTTTCTGCGCTCGCTCGTCTTCGCGCTCGCGCAGATACTGCTCACCCCGCCTTACTCGATCGTCGCGCTCGCCACCTTTCCCCTGCCGCGGCTGGTGCGCTACCGCGTGATCTCCGGCTGGTCGCACGTGATGATCTGGCTCGCGAAGAACGTGCTCGGCATCGACTATCGCGTGATCGGGAGGGAGAATCTGCCGAAGAATCCGGCCGTGATCCTGTCCAAGCACCAGTCGGCCTGGGAGACCCTCGCCTTCCAGGTGATCTTCCCGCCCCAGGTCCTGGTGCTGAAGCGCGAGCTTCTGTGGATTCCCTTCTTCGGATGGGGACTCGCGCTCACCAGCCCGATCGCGATCGACCGCAGAAGCGGTGCTCACGCCTTGAGGCGCATGGCGGAGCTCGGCCGGCAGCGTCTCGCGCAGGGGTTCTCGATCGCCATTTTTCCCGAAGGGACGCGCGTTCCGCCCGGCAAGAAGGTCAAGTACCATCCCGGTGGTGCGTGGCTCGCCGTGCACTGCGGCGCACCGGTGGTGCCGGTGGCCCACAACGCGGGCCTATTGTGGGGGCGCAAGGCCTTCGTCAAGCACCCCGGCACGGTCACGGTCGAGATCGGCCCGCCGATCGATGCGCGCGCTCATACCCCCGAGTCCCTCAACGCGGCAGTCGAGAGCTGGATCGAGGGACGCATGCCGGCGCTGTGCCCCAGGTCCTGAACACAAGGAGAGAAACGATGCGAATTCTTCACACCATGCTTCGCGTGGGCGACCTGGATCGGTCGCTGCGCTTCTACACCGAGGTGCTCGGCATGCGCCTGCTCCGCCGCACGGACTATCCGGAGGGCAAGTTCACTCTCGCGTTCGTCGGCTACGGCGAGGAAGCGGACACCGCCGTCCTCGAGCTCACCTACAACTGGGGGGTGGGTAGGTACGAACTCGGAAACGCCTACGGCCACGTCGCCGTCGCGGTCGACGACGCTTACAAGGCTTGCGAGGAAGTAAAGCGCCGCGGAGGAAAGGTCACTCGCGAAGCCGGGCCGATGAAGCACGGCACCACGGTGATCGCGTTCGTCGAGGATCCCGACGGCTACAAGGTCGAGCTGATCCAGCGAAAGTAGGACGGCGCCGGTCGCGAGGCGCAAGCCCCTTTCAGCGGAACATTCCCGGAGCGCCCGCTACGCGGTACTTGCGGATTTCGCTCGGCTGCCCGATGAGGGCCTTGGCGAGGTCGTCGAGCATGCTCTCGCTGATCTCGGGCGCCGGAACCGAAAGGTACTCCAAGCCGAGCCCGAACATGTGGGTCGTCTGGAAGTGCAGCTTGCCCTGCTCGTGATCGGCCTTGATGATGACGTCGGTGAGGACCGAGGCCGGAACGATGAACTTGGCCCCGACGACGAAGCCCTTCGAGTTCTTCTTCTCTTCCTCGATGAACTTGACCTTGCTGAGCCACAGCTGTTCGCGAATGCGCTGCATCGCCGGAGGCATGTCTTTCTCGATGGTCACCGTCTCCGGACCCGCCCACTTGATGAAAAAATGGACCGTGTCGAAGTACTCCTTGTCGCTGATGCGCTTTTTCCGGTAGTCGATGAACGATTCGGCGAACGTGAGACTCTTGAAATCGGCCACCCCGGGAATCGAGTAGACCAGGGGACTGGTCGGCTTCACGATGCCGAGCTGCTTGAGCAGCTCGTGCACGTATTGGAACGTCTGCTTCATCTTGTCTTCGACGAGCTTGACCTTGTCCCCTTGCAGATTCTGCTGAAGAATCTGCTGGGTCTTCACCAGATCCGCCTGCTTCTTCAGGTCGTCAAGAAGGCCCATGGTCATCCCCTGCCAAGCTCTGGATATTCATACGGTCTATCGGCTTTCTATGCGCTATTCTGCCAGCGGCGGTCGGCGGGGTCCAGTTCCCTGCGGCGCAAGCCGATTGGCGATTGTGACAAACGACGCAACCGGAAGGTCCTGCGCGCGTTTGCCCGGGTCGATGCCGAGGTTTGCGAGTTCGGCTGCGGAAATCAGGCCCGAAAGCGTATTTCTGAGAGTCTTTCGCCGCATCGAGAACGCCTGGGCGACGACCCGAGACAAGCCGGCTTCGCTCAGCGCTTCGAGTTGCTCCAGTGGGCGGGGCAGGAGCCTCACCATTGCGGAGTGCACTTTGGGCTGCGGTCGGAACGAACCGGGCGGGACATCGAAAAGCCTCTCGAGGCGGAAGCGGTACTGCAGCATCACCGAGAGCCGGCCATACTCCGAGTCCGAAGGCCTCGCGACCATTCGATCGACTACCTCCTTCTGCAGCATGAAGTGAAGGTCCCTGCACCGGCCCGCCGAGGCGGCGGCGTGGAAGAGGAGGGGCGTCGAGATGTTATACGGCAGATTGCCCGTGACTCTCAAGGGCGAGGCCAGGGCGGCGAAGTCGAACTTGAGCGCATCGGCCTGGTGCACCGTCAGCCGGTCCGCCGGATAGCGCTCGCGCAAACGCTCACTCAGGTCCCGGTCGAGCTCGATCACGTGCAGATGATCGAGCCGCTCGAGCAAAGGCTCGGTCAGCGCCCCGAGACCCGGGCCGATTTCGACGAGATGATCGCTTCGCTGCGGATCGATGGCGGCGACG
Source organism: Gammaproteobacteria bacterium (assembly GCA_041499545.1). Classification (GTDB taxonomy): domain Bacteria; phylum Pseudomonadota; class Gammaproteobacteria; order Burkholderiales; family SG8-39; genus VBDM01. The sequence goes on from JBGQKK010000013.1 coordinate 10,017, forward strand.
ATGCGCTCGACGATTGCGGGATCGACGAGAAAGTGCTGACCGAATCGCTTCCGCGGAACGTGCCGGCGCGTCGCCACCTGTGTATCAGCTCGCCCGCCGGGCCTCGGCCCGCGCCATGTCGATCGCGGTTTCCACAGCCTGTATGAGGCTGTCGCCTTGTGCCCGGCCGGTCCCGGCGATGTCGATCGCCGTGCCGTGATCGACCGAGGTGCGGATGATGGGCAGTCCGAGCGTGATGTTCACGCCCTTGCCGAAGCTCGCGTACTTGAGCACCGGCAGGCCCTGATCGTGGTACATCGCGAGGGCGCAATCGGCGCCCGCGAGCCGCTCCGGAACAAAAAGCGTATCTGCGGGAAGGGGTCCGATGAGCTGCAGCCCCTCAGCGCGCAATTTTTCGACGACCGGTCCGATCACCTCGATCTCCTCCCGGCCGAAATAGCCGCCCTCGCCGGCGTGCGGATTGAGGGCCGCGACCAGAATCCGCGGCGCGGAGATGCCGAACCGGCCGATCAGCTCGGCGCACAGAACCCGGATCGTCTGCTCCAGGCCCTCGCACGTCAGCGCCCGCGGCACGTCCTTCAGGGCGAGATGCGTGGTGGCAAGCGCCACGCGAAGCCCTCCGCCCGCGAGCATCATCACGACGTGAGGGGCGCCGGTACGCTCGGCGAGGTACTCCGTGTGGCCGACGAAGGGGAAGCCGCCTTCGTTGATGATGCCTTTGTGTACCGGTGCGGTTACCAGGGCCGAGAACTCTCCACGCAAGCAGCCGGCGACGGCCCGGTCGAGCAGCGAAACGACGTAGGAGGCGCCGCGCGGATCGAGCTTCCCCGCCCGGCTGGTGTAAGACAGGGGAAGATGCAGGCAGGCGATCGAGCCCGGCTCCGCGGGTGAGCCTGGATCGCGCATCCGCACGCGGCTCCCGAGCCCGTGCGCGCGGGCTTCCAGCATCTCCCGGTCTCCGAGTACCACGACGCGCGCCGCCAAGGGGCTTTCCCCGAGGGCCAGGCAGATTTCCGGGCCGATCCCCGCCGGTTCTCCGGAAGTCACCGCGATGGGCGCCTCCGACCCGCGGGAGGTGGCGTGAGCAAGCGGCTCTTCCAGACGTGCGCTCACCGTTCTTCCAGCCGCAGCTCGACATAGGCGCGGTCGCGCAGCTGGCGCAGCCATTCCTGATAGGCCTCGTCCCCTTTCCTGTCGAGCAGGACCTTGCGCGCCTCGACCCGCCTGCGGTCGGAGGATACGTCCGCGGTGCGCCGCTCGAGAACCTGGATGAGGTGCCAGCCGAAAGAAGTCTTGACGGGCTGGCTGACATCCATGAGCTTCAGATCCATGAACGCGTGCTCGAACTCGGGCACGGTATCTCCCGGATAGACCCACCCAAGGTCTCCGCCTCGCGAAGCGGAACCGTCGTCCGAATTCAGGCGGGCAAGCTCGGCAAAGTTCACTCCGTTGACGATGCGCTCGCGCAAGCCGAGGAGTTTCCTCTTGGCCTCGTCCTCGGAGACGAGGTCGTTGGTGCGCACCAGGATGTGGCGCACGTGCGCCTGCTCGACGAGCAGCGGCGCCCCGGCTCCGCGCATTTCTATCAGCTTGATGACGTGAAATCCGGCCGGGCTGCGGAACACTCCGCTCACGCCCCCGGGTTTGAGTCCCTTCAGGGCCTCGACGAACAATTCCGGAAGCCGCTGCTCGCCGCGCCAGCCCATCGCGCCGCCTTGAAGCGCGTCGGGAGCGTCGGAGTACGTTGCGGCGAGCTGAGCGAAATCCGTGCCCTCCTTGAGCCGCTTCACCACCTCCTCGGCGCGGGCGCGCCGGGCCTCCAGCTGCGCGGGTGTCGCCTGCTCGGGCACCCGCACCAGGATGTGAGCAATATCGTATTCGGCGCCAGCCTCCTTCTTTTCGCTCTGCTCGAGGACGAGGTTGTCGATCTCTCCCACGCTCACGGTGAGCTTGCTCGTCACTTCGCGGTCCCGCAGGCGATTCAGCAAGATCTCATTGCGCAGCTCCTCTCGGAACTTGTCGAAGGGAATGCCGTCGGCCTCGAGCCGCTGCCTGAACTCCGTGAGCGAGAGCTTGTTGCCCTCGGCGACCCGGTTGACGGTGCGATCGAGCTCCAAGTCGTCCACGCGCATGCCGGTCTCGCGCGCGAACTGCAGCTGAACTTTCTCGACGACGAGGCGCTCGAGCACTTGGCGCTCGATCTCCGAGCGGTCGAGACTCGAAGCCCCACGGCGTTGGAGTTCCTTTTGTACCTGAGCGATGCGCTCCGCCAGCTCGAACTGCGTGATCACCTCTTTGTTCACCACCGCGACGATGCGATCGAGCAAGTCGATGCCGGCGGGCGCGGCTCGGTCCGGACGCGCGCTCTGGGCGAGCGCCACGCTGCACCCGATCAGCATCAGAATGGCAAGAATCGGTCGCAGAAAAACCTTGCAACCGTCTAGGCAAATTCTCATCGAATCATTCCTGTTTCGTCTCGCGTCCGGCGACGAGCAATGGTCCATTTTGCAACGTCAATTGTAGAAGTCAACCTGCGTGTCGGGCTTGCCGTCCGAGGAGGGGACGTTGATCCGCTGGTAGCCGGGAACGTTGCGCTTCAAAGCCTCGAGCGGATTGGACCCCAGGCGCGAGAAACCGTTCAGCTCGAGCTGCAGGAACACGCTCGAAGACGAGGTGCCGGCCGTGAGCGCGAACCGCTGCATCACGATGCGGCTCGTCCAGCAGTCGGCCCCGTATTCGAATCCGCCGATGCCTTCGATGATCTTGCTGTCGGGCAGCGAGTAGTTGAACCGCGCCACTGCGTACCAGCGGCCGAGGAGCGGCCACTGCGCCGACAGGTCTATCTGCTTGGTCGGCCCGGCTTGCGTGATGTCCCCGCTCAGGTAGCGATAGCTCAGGTTGATCGTCCGCAAGCCCTCGGGCCGGTATCGCGCCGCAAGTGTCAGCCGCTCGGTGCGATAGTCGCGCTGGTCGTATTCGGTGCCCGCATCGACCGTCCAGGACGAAGACAGGCGCCCCGACAGCGCTGCCAGCAGATTCGAAGCTTTGTAGGTTCGCGGCGCATCGCTCGGGTTCAAGGTCACTTGCTGATCTTTGAAGTAGTAGCGCTGACCGAACGTGCCACGCATCAGTTCCTGGCCGTTCGAGGGCAGCAGCAGGCGGGACGTCACCGCGGCGGTGAGCTGGTTGGCGTCGTTGATGCGATCGCCCCCCGAGAACATGTTCTCGGCAAAGATCTGCGTGTAATTGAAGTCCGCGATGGCCGTGTCGAACAGCGGGATCTGACTCTGGTCGCGGAAAGGGACGTACACGTAGAAAAGGCGCGGCTCGAGTGTTTGCGTGAGCGCGTGGCCCATGGCCTGCGTATCTTTCTCGAAGATCAATCCGCTGTCGACGCTGAAGAGAGGGACGATCCGGGTGATGGTGTCCGGAGTCCCCACGAGATTGCGGTCCAGCGAGTAATACGTGGCGCTCAGCCCGACTTTCGGCGTGAAGAAAGACTCGGGATAGATGACTGGGAAGCTCAAGCTCGGGAACGCGGTCGTGCGCTTTCCGATCACCTGGGTGGGGTGGCTGAAATCGACGAACTCCTCCGCCGATCTCAAATCGAAGCCGCCGATGTCCTGGCGCAGGGTGGTCAGGATCAGCTGGGGAGTGCGGCCGTAGGGAGGGACGATCGGCTGCTCCGGGTCCTGCAGCACCTGGAACGTCTGCACGCGAGCCGTGGCCGAATAGCTGCCGCTGCCCCACCACTTTCCGTTGTAGGTGACGAAGCCCTCGCGCGGCAAGGTGGTCTGCGAGGTGAGGTTGATGCGCGTCGAGAGGTCGCGAAAATAGTTGTCGTCGGAGACCTTGTTCAGGTTGAGCCCGCCGAGAAGCGAGCCGTCACGGTTGTAGCTTCCGACCAAGCTGATGGCGGAGCGGGCTTCATCGACGGTCCGGTCATTCGGAAGCTGCTCGGCGTTGAGCTCGCCCGTGTAGTATTTTTCCAGGTAGCGGACCTGTTCGGCGATCTGCGTTCCGCGCTTCTGCAGATAGCGCGGCGTGAGCGTCATGTCGTAGTTCTGCGCGAGGTTCAGGTAGTACGGGATAGCCATCTCGAATCCGCTCTTGCCGGTAATGCCAGTCGAAGGCGGGAGAAAGCCCGACTTTCGCTGGTTGTTGAGCGAGAAATCGAGCGTAGGCGCGGAGATGATGTGCACGCCTTCGAAGTACACGCTTGCGCCCCGCGCGATGCCCGTCTCGCGCGTGAAATCCAGATCCAGCTCGTCCGCCCTCACGTACCAGCCATCGTCGCCCGGTTTGCAGGAGGTGAAGAAACCGTCCTTGATTCGATACTGGTCTTCGCCGAGGATCTCTATCGCTTCGGCCCGACCGCGTCCCGTAACGGGTGCCTGATTGGCTCTGGCCCGCGGAGCGAGCGTGAATTCGGGCTTTTCGATCGTACCGGTCGCATCCTTCAGCGAATACCTGAGAGAAGGTCCTCTCAAAGTATCGCCGCCGCGCTCGAGGCGGACGTTGCCTTTCGCTTCCACTTCCTCGTTCGCCTCGGAGTAACCGAGCGAGTCCGCGCGGATCGACAGGTCGCCGCGTCGCAAGTTCGCATTGCCCTGCGCCGTGGTCTCTTTGCCCGAAGCGCCCTCGATTTTGTCGGCCTCGAGGGTGATCGGCGCAGAGGGATCGGTTTTCGCCCGCTCACCCGCGCGCGGCAGCTTGAGTCCCTGGCCCTGCGCCCAGGCTGAAACAGGGCACAGCAGCGCGATTGCCAGCGCCGACAAGCGGGCATGGGAAAAGAACATGTTCGCTGGGTGAGGGACGATTGGGCTGACGGGCGAGTGTTAAAATCGCACAAATCAAGTGTGAAGGCAATTCTTTGTTTCCGGAGGAGATTTGGACCGCGCTGAGCAGTTGCGGCGATGGTTGGGCGCCACTCTCGGCGGGGAGTTCGTGATCGCACCGGCGTCGGACGACGCGAGCTTCCGGCGCTACTTCCGGATCAGCAGGGGTGGCGCGCAGCCCTCGCTCATCGCGATGGATGCCCCTCCCGAGAAGGAAAGCTGCGCGCAGTTCGTTCTCGTCGCCGGGCTTTTTTCCAGGGCCGGCGCGCACGTTCCCGCAATACACGCGCAGGACCTCGCCTTGGGCTTCCTGCTGCTCTCCGATCTCGGCGACACGACCTATCTGAATGCGATCGACGAGCGCAGCGCCGGCGCCCTCTATGAGCATGCCCTCGACGCATTGATACGGATTCAGCTTGCGAGCCGACCGGGCGCGCTGCCCGACTACGACCGCGAACTGCTCGAGAAGGAAATGCGCCTGTTTCCCGAGTGGTACGTTTCGAGACAGCTGGAGCGAAAGCTCGCCCCCGCGCAGGCCGAGCGTCTCGAGAGCGCGTTTTCGGCGATCCTTTCGAACAACCTTGCGCAGGCTCGGGTGTTCGTGCACCGCGATTACCACTCGCGCAACCTGATGGTGTGCGATCCCTGCCCGGGCATTCTCGATTTTCAGGATGCCGTCTTCGGACCGGTCAGCTACGACCTTGTCTCGCTCCTGCGCGACGCCTACGTCGCCTGGGAAGAAGAGCGCGTCATCGACTGGACGGTCCGATACTGGGAAAAGGCACGGAGCGCGGGACTGCCGGTCCCCGCAGATTTCGCCGACTTCTACCGCGATTTCGAATGGATGGGAGCCCAGCGGCAGCTGAAAGTGCTGGGAATCTTCGCGCGCCTTTCTCTCCGGGACGGCAAGAACGGCTACCTGAAGGACCAGCCCCGCGTGATGAGCTATCTGCGGCGCACTTGCGAGCGCTACCGCGAGCTCACACCGCTCGCGCGCCTGCTCGACCAGCTCGACGCGGCCGGAACACGCGTCGGCACCACGTTCTGAGCTCGATCCATGAAAGCCATGATTCTTGCGGCAGGGAGGGGCGAGCGCATGAGGCCTCTCTCGGACAAGGTACCCAAGTGCCTGCTCGAGGTGCGCGGAAAATCCCTGATCGCGCGGCTGATCGAGTCGCTCGCGCGCTCAGGCGTGCACGACATCGTGATCAATCATGCGCATCTGGGCCACATGATCGAGGCGGCGCTCGGAGACGGCCGGCGCTTCGGTGTGGCGATCCGCTATTCGCACGAGCCCGAGGCTCTTGAGACCGCAGGTGGGATCGCCAAGGCGCTCCCGATGCTCGGCGAGGCTCCGTTTCTCGCGGTGAACAGCGATATCCTCTGCGACTTCGATTTCTCGACTCTCGTCGCGCGCGCGCCGGGAAGACCACTCGCGCATTTGGTGCTGGTGGCGAATCCCCCGCACCATCCGCACGGGGATTTCTCCCTTCGCGGTTCGCAAGTCGGCGAAGTCGACGGTTCGAAGTTGACTTTCAGTGGCATCGGCGTGTACCAACCGGCGCTCTTCGCGGGCGTGAAGCCGGGCTCCAAGGGGCAACTCGCCACGCTGCTGCGTGCGGCGATGGCGCGCGGTCTGGTTTCGGGCGAATTACATCGCGGCGAGTGGCACGACGTAGGCACGCCGCAGCGGCTCGCCGAGCTGAACGAGCCCGTCGCTTGATCGTCTCGCCGAAGCAGACGACAATCCCGCGATGGATACCGCCAACACCCTTTCCCGCTGCGCCGAGCGCCGCTACGCCTTGCAGCAGCGCATGGGCAGGGGCGTCGCGGTGATCCCGACTGCGCCTGTGCGCGTGCGCAATCGCGACAGCGATTACCCGTATCGCTTCGACAGCTACTTCTACTATCTGAGCGGATTTCCCGAGCCCGAGGCGGTACTGGTGCTCGTTGCCGGGAACGAGCCGAAGTCGATTCTTTTCTGTCGCAAGCGGGATCCGGCGCGCGAGCTTTGGGACGGGGCGCGCAGCGGTCCCGAAGGGGCCAAGGCGGCCCTGGGAGTCGACGAGGCCTTCGCGATCGAGACGCTCGACGAGCAAATGCCCAGGCTTCTTGCCAACCAGCCCGCGCTCCATTACGCCCCCGGCATCGATTCGGCCTGGGACGCCCGCGTCATGGCTTGGCTGAACGAGGTGCGTGCGCAAGCCCGATCCGGGATCACGGCTCCGGCCGAGATCCACGACCTGCGCGCGCCGCTCGACGAAATGCGTCTCATCAAGGACGACAGCGAGCTGGCCTTGATGCGGCGCGCGGCGGCGATATCGGCGGCCGCGCACGAGCGTGCGATGCGCGCGACCCGCCCCGGTCGAAGCGAATACGAAATCGAGGCCGAGCTGCTCTACGAATTTCGCCGCCGCGGATCGCAGGCGCCCGCCTACACGCCCATCGTCGCCGCAGGAGCCAATGCCTGCGTGCTGCACTATCGCGACAACAGCGCACGGCTCGCCGACGGGGATCTCCTGCTGATCGACGCCGGCTGCGAGCTCGACGGGTACGCCTCGGATCTCACGCGCACCTACCCGGTCAACGGCAGGTTCAGCGGACCGCAAAAAGACGTCTACGAGCTGGTGCTCGCGGCGCAAGCTGCGGCGATCGCCGCCGTGAAGGCCGGCAGCGGCTGGGATGAACCCCACAGCGCCGCGGTCAAGGTCCTGGCGCGGGGATTCGTCGATCTCGGCCTGTGCAACGGCACGGTCGAGAAGGTGATCGAAACCGAGGACTACAAGCGCTTTTATATGCACCGCACCGGGCATTGGCTGGGGCTGGACGTACACGACGCCGGCGAGTACAAGTCGGGCGGCGACTGGCGGCGCCTCGAGGCCGGGATGACGCTCACCGTCGAGCCGGGCTGCTACATACGGCCCGCCGACGGCGTTCCGGAGCCGTTCTGGAACATCGGCGTGCGCATCGAAGACGACGTCGCAGTGACGGCCGCGGGATGCGAGGTGTTGACGGCTGCGGCGCCGAAATCGGTCCCGGATATCGAGGCACTCGTTGGCAGCGGCTGAACTTCCCGAAGTCGACGTCGCGGTCGCAGGTGGCGGACCGGTCGGCTGTGCGCTGGCGCTCGCATTGTCCGGGAGCCCGGTCTCCGTCGCACGGATCGCCGACGAGGGCGCGATCGCCGATCGGCCGATCGCCCTTTCCCACGGCAGTCGCCTGATCCTCGAGCGCCTGGGCGCCTGGAGCGCGCCCGCGAGCAGCGCCATCCGGACCATCCATGTATCTCAGCAAGGATTCGGCAGGACGGTGATGCGCTCCTCGGACTACGGTCTGCCCGCGCTCGGTTACGTCATCGCCTATTCCGAGCTCGTCGCTCGCCTTGCGACCCGCACTCCCGCCATACCGGGACGGCTGCAGAGCTGGAAACCCTCCGGCAACGAGGTCGATTTGCGGTTGTCCGTCGGCGGCGCGGAAGCGCGCATGCGGACACGCTTGCTCGTGCTCGCCGACGGCGGGCAGACTCGGGACGCCGGACGCGTCATCGATTACCGTCAGCGTGCGATCGTGGCGGAGGTCGTCGCCGAGCGTGCGCCGGGCGCTACGGCGTGGGAGCGCTTCACCCCGGAAGGGCCCCTTGCCTTGCTCCCTTTCGGAGACCGCCACGCCCTAGTCTGGAGCGTGAGGCCCGAGACCGCGGATCGGCTGCTGGCGCTTCCCGACTCGGAGTTCCTCGCGCGCCTACGCGACGCGTTCGGCGGAAGGCTCGGAAATTTCCGCTCGGCGGGCCCCCGCTCGGCATTTCCCCTCTCTCTGCGTCGCGGCGCGATGCGGCCTTCTCCCCGAGTCCTCGCGATTGGGAATGCGGCGCAGACACTGCACCCGGTAGCCGGCCAAGGACTCAACCTCGGATTGCGCGACGCGTGGGAATTGGCTCGGATGTTGCTTGACGTAACAAAGGAGCAAATCGGCGCCCCGGAAGTTCTTGCCCTCTTCGCCCGCAGCCGCAGTCTCGACCGCTACGCGGGAATCGGCTTCACCGATTTTCTGGTGAGAATGTTTTCGAATTCGGTCCCGCCGCTCGCGCTGGCGCGCGGCGCCGGCTTGGCGCTGCTCGACATTCTGCCGCCGGTTCGCCATTTTCTCGCCCGGCGCATGATTTTCGGGGCGCGAGCGCTGCCCTGAACGGACGCGGCGTCCTTTCTCCCGCCGCGGCTTCCGCGTTGTGCAATTTTGTCGCGCGAAGCAGTCCGGGGACTTCCCTCGGCGCTCGCGTTTAGGTATAGAATTGCGCTCCCGCCGAAAAAATTCCGTGATCGTCGATGCAAATCGGTTCGCGCACGCTGCGAAATAATCTGTTTGTCGCGCCGATGGCCGGCGTTACCGATCGCCCTTTCCGGCAGCTGTGCAAGAAATTCGGCGCAGGCCTGGCCGTTTCGGAAATGGTCGCGTCGAACTCGCTGCTGTGGGGCAGCGAGAAGACTCGCCGCCGCGCCAATCACGATGGCGAGGTCGAGCCGATCTCCGTGCAGATCGCTGGGGCCGACCCGGCCATGATGGCGGACGCCGCGCGCTTCAACGTCGAGCAGGGTGCCCAGATCATCGACATCAACATGGGGTGCCCGGCGAAGAAAGTCTGCAACACGCTGGCCGGATCGGCGCTCCTCAAGGACGAACCGCTCGTCGCCCGGATTCTCGAGTCGGTGGTCAAGGCGGTGAACGTCCCCGTTACGCTGAAGTTCCGCACCGGCTGGGACACGGCCAACAGGAACGCGCTCAAGGTCGCGAAAATCGCAGAGGAAAGCGGCGTGCAGTTGCTGTCGCTGCACGGACGCACCCGCGCCTGCGGATTCGCCGGCCGGGCCGAGTACGACACGATCCGCGAGGTCAAGCAATCGACGCGTCTGCCGGTGGTGGCGAACGGCGACATCACCACTCCCGAAGAAGCCAGGCGTGTGCTCGAATACACGGGCGCAGACGGCATCATGATCGGCCGCGCGGCTCAAGGCCGGCCCTGGATCTTCCGCGAGATCGGACACTATTTCTCCACCGGCGAGAAACTTCCCCATCCCCTGGTCTGCGAGATCCACGTCGTGCTGATTGCGCATCTGCACGACCTCTACTCGTTCTACGGCAAGGAGAGAGGCGTCAAGGTCGCGCGCAAGCATATCTCCTGGTATACGAAAGGGCTCGCCGGCTCGGCGAGCTTCCGGCACCGTATGAACCTGCTGGAGAGCTGCGAGGAACAGCTCGCTGCGGTGAACGCCTTTTTCGAACAGCTCGGGCGCGAGGACGCGCGCCTGCGCTACGAGTTGGAGCTGGCGGCATGAAGCAAACGAGCGAGATCTCCGACTGCGTGCGCCGCTCCCTGGAACGCTATTTCAAGGATCTCGACGGCGCGAAGCCGCGGTCCATCTACGACATGGTGCTGAAGAACGTCGAGCGTCCGATGCTCGAGCTGGTGCTCGACCGAGCCGCGGGAAATCAATCGGTCGCCGCCGAGATGCTCGGGATCAACCGCAACACGCTGCGAAAGAAAATCCAGTCCCTCAAGATAAGAATGTGAGTCGCATCCGGACAGCGCTGATCAGCGTTTCCGACAAGACCGGCCTCGCGGAGTTCGCCCGGGGACTGGCCCGATTCAAGGTCAAGATCCTCTCGACCGGGGGCACGGCGAAGTTCCTCGCCGGGCAGGACACTCCAGTAACCGAAGTCGCCGACTACACCGGGTTTCCTGAAATGCTGGACGGGCGGGTGAAGACCCTGCACCCGCGAATCCATGCGGGCATCCTCGCGCGGCGCGATTCGCCCGAGCACCTCGCCGCGATCCGGACCGCCGGCATCGATCCCATCGATCTGGTCGTCGTCAACCTCTATCCGTTCGCGCAGACGGTAGCGAAGCCGGATTGTTCCCTCGCCGAGGCGGTCGAGAACATCGACGTCGGCGGGCCCAGCATGCTGCGCGCGGCGGCGAAGAATTACGGCGGAGTCGCCGTCGTGACCGACCCGTCGGACTATTCGAGGCTTCTCTCGGAGATGGAAGAGCGCGGAGGAGCGTTGAGCGAACCCACGCGCTTCGCCCTGGCCCGCAAGGCGTTCGCGCACAGCGCCGCATACGAAGCCGCGATAGGCAATTACCTCACGGCGATCGGGCCCGACGGGCGGACGGCGCCCTTTCCGGAACGGCTCACGCTCCAGTTCGAAAAGCTGCAGGACCTGCGCTACGGAGAGAACCCGCACCAGGTCGCGGCGTTCTATCGCGACGCCGACCCCGTGCGAGGCGGGCTCGCCGGCCACGTCCGGATCCAGGGCAAGGAGCTGTCCTTCAACAACCTCGCCGATGCCGACGCCGCCTGGGAGTGCGTGAAGAGCTTCGATGAACCGGCTTGTGTGATCGTCAAGCACGCGAATCCCTGCGGCGCCGCGATCGGGCCTTCCGTTCGCGAAGCGTACGACCGCGCCTTCGCCACCGACCCGACCTCCGCCTTCGGAGGCGTAGTGGCGTTCAACCGCGCGCTCGGCGCCGAAACGGCCGAGGCGGTGTGCAGGCCGTTCGTCGAGGTGGTGATCGCGCCCGACTTCGACGCCGGTGCGCGAGGCGCGTTCGCCGCCAAGCCGAACGTGCGCGTCCTGTCGGTCGGGCTCGCGCGCGCCGCACAAGCCTACGACTTCAAGCGCATCGGGGGCGGGCTCCTGGTGCAGACGCCCGACGACCGCCGGGTGGAGGCGCCGGAGCTGCGCACGGTGACCCGTTCGAAGCCCGCTTCGGGACAGCTCGGCGACCTGCTGTTCGCCTGGCGCGTCGCCAAGTACGTCAAATCGAACGCCATCGTTTTCTGCAGGGACGGGCGCACGCTCGGCATCGGCGCAGGCCAGATGAGTCGCGTCGATGCCGCCCGGGTCGCCGGGCTGAAGGCGAAGGAAGCGGGGCTGTCGCTCGCCGGATCGGTGGTCGCCTCCGACGCTTTCTTTCCGTTTCGCGACGGGATCGACGTGGTCGCGCAGGCCGGTGCGAAAGCCGTGATCCAGCCGGGCGGCAGCCTGCGCGACGAGGAGGTGATCTCGGCCGCCGACGAGCTCGGCCTTGCCATGGTGTTTACCGGCGTTCGGCATTTCCGGCACTGATGAAACTCCTCGTCATCGGCTCGGGCGGCAGGGAGCACGCGATCGCCTGGCGCCTCGCGCAGAGCCCCCGCGTACAGAAAGTATTCGTCGCGCCGGGGAACGGCGGCACCGCGCGCGAGAACGGCCTCGAGAACGTAGCGATCTCCGAAATCGACAGACTCGCCGAGTTCGCGCTCTCCGAAAGCATCTACCTCACCGTGGTGGGGCCCGAGGCGCCGCTCGCGGAGGGAATCGTCGATCTGTTCCGCTCCAAGGGCTTGAGGATCTTCGGACCGACACGGGCGTGCGCGCGCCTGGAGAGCTCCAAGCAATTCGCCAAGGAATTCATGGCGCGACACCGGATTCCCACCGCGGCCTTCGCGAGCTTCGACGAGGCGCCCGCCGCGCACGCCCACGTGGCTGCGCGCGGTGCCCCCATCGTAGTCAAGGCCGACGGGCTCGCCGCCGGGAAAGGCGTGTTCGTCGCCGCGAGCGAGGACGAAGCCCATCGCGCGATCGATCAGATCCTGGTCGAGCGGACTATGGGAGCTGCGGGCAGCCGCGTGGTGATCGAGGAATTTCTCGAAGGCGAGGAAGCGAGCTTCATCGTCCTCGCCGACGGCGAGCACGTGCTCCCGCTCGCCACCAGCCAGGACCACAAGCGTCTGAGAGACGGCGACCTGGGGCCCAACACCGGCGGCATGGGCGCGTACTCGCCCGCGCCGGTCGTGACACCGGAGCTGCACGCTCGTGTCGTGCGCGAAGTGATCCAGCCGGTGCTCAAAGGGATGACCGAGGAAGGCCATCATTACGCCGGCTTTCTCTATGCCGGGTTGATGATCGACGGGCGAGGCAATCCTCGCGTGCTGGAATTCAATTGCCGGCTCGGCGATCCCGAGACGCAGCCGATCCTGCTGCGCCTGAGGAGCGACCTGCTCGAGCTGATCGACGGCGCGGTCGAAGGCAGGCTGAACCGGCTCGAGGCGGATTGGGACCGCCGCGCCGCCCTCGGCGTGGTGATCGCGGCGGCGAACTATCCCGACTCGCCGAAGAAAGGGGACGCCATCACCGGACTCCCCGCTCCGGGAGAAGACCTCCGCGTGTTCCATTCGGGCACGATGCTCAAGGATGGGGCCGTCGTCACCAGCGGCGGGCGCGTCCTGTGCGTGACCGCTCTGGGCGACTCGATCAAGATGGCGCAGCGCCGCGCTTACGATGCGGTGGCGGGGATTCGCTTCGACGGCATGCAATATCGACGCGACATCGGCTTTCGCGCCGTCGCTCCCAAGAAATGAATGCAAGCGCCGTACACGACTACTTGGTCGGACTCCAGAATCGCATCGTCTCGGAGCTGGAGGGCGCCGACGGTCACCGCTTCCGGAGCGATCCCTGGCAACGCAGCGAGGGCGGAGGCGGCGAGACCCGGGTGATCGAGGAGGGAGGTGTGTTCGAGCGCGGCGGGGTGAACTTCTCCCGCGTACACGGCGAGCGGCTGCCTGCCTCCGCAAGCGCGGCCCGCCCGGAGCTCGCCGGCCGTGCGTTCCAGGCGATGGGGGTGTCGCTGGTGCTGCATCCGCGCAATCCCTACGTTCCGACGGTGCACATGAACGTGCGCTTTCTCATGGCGACCAAACCGGGAAGCGACCCGCTGTGGTGGTTCGGCGGCGGAATGGATCTCACCCCCTGCTACGGGTTCGAGGAGGACGCACGCCACTTCCACCTCACCTGCCGGCAGGCGCTCGAGCCTTTCGGGGCGGACCTCCATCCCCGCTTCAAGCGCTGGTGCGACGAATACTTCTATCTCAAGCATCGCGGCGAGCCGCGCGGCGTCGGAGGGATCTTCTTCGACGACCTCAACGACGGCGGTTTCGACCGCTGCTTCGGGCTGACGCGCAGCGTCGGCGATCATTTTCTGCCCGCGTACCTGCCGGTGCTCGATCGCCGCAGGAATCTCCCCTACGGGGAGCACGAGCGCGACTTTCAGGCGTATCGCCGTGGACGCTACGTCGAGTTCAATCTCGTCTATGATCGCGGCACCCTGTTCGGACTGCAATCGGGCGGGCGCGCGGAGTCGATCCTGATGTCGCTGCCGCCGGTCGTCAAATGGCGTTACGACTGGACACCGGATCCCTCGAGCGAAGAAGCACGGCTCTATCGCGATTTCCTGCGCCCCAGGGACTGGCTCGGCGAACAACGTTGACGGAGAGGAAAGCATGGAGACTCGCAA
>JBGQKK010000014.1:0-23877 GCA_041499545.1 Gammaproteobacteria bacterium
CGATTACATCACGGGGCAGGTGCTGAGCGTCAGCGGCGGCCTTACCATGGCGGGCTGAGGCCCGCACGAGGAAATCAAATCATGAAGACACTGGAGCTCGCGAAATACAAGCCCGCGCATTTTGCCTATTCGGTTTCCGGCAAGGTCGCCACCATCACCCTCAGCCGGCCGGAGCGCAAGAATCCGCTGACGCTCGACTCCTACGGCGAGCTGCGCGACCTGTTCCGCGACATGGTCTACGCCACCGACGTCAAGGCGGTGGTGGTCACAGGGGCCGGAGGCAACTTCTGCTCCGGCGGCGACGTCCACGAGATCATCGGTCCGCTGGTGGAGATGAAGCGCAAGGACGACATGGCCGGGCTGCTCGCCTTCACCCGCATGACCGGCGACATGGTGAAGGCGATGCGCGCCTGTCCCCAGCCGATCATCGCCGCCATCGACGGCGTGTGCACCGGGGCCGGCGCGATGATCGCCTGCGCCTCGGACATGCGCCTGGGCACCGCGCGCAGCAAGCTCGCGTTCCTGTTCGTGCGCGTGGGGCTGGCCGGCGCCGACATGGGCGCCTGCACCTTGCTGCCGCGGCTCATCGGCCTCTCGCGCGCGGCCGACCTCTTGTATACAGGGCGCGTCGCGGGCGGCGAGGAGGCCGAGCGCTTCGGCTTCTACAACCGCCTCGTGGACCCGGAGAAGCTGGCGGAGGAAGCCGCGGCGCTCGCGAAGAGCCTCGCCGAGGGCCCGACCTTCGCCCACGGCATGACCAAGACCATGCTGTGGCAGGAATGGAACTCGGGCCTGGGCGAATGCATCGAGGCGGAAGCCCAGGCGCAGGCCCTGTGCATGCAGACCGGCGATTTCGAGCGCGCCTATCACGCCTTCGTCGCCAAGCAGAAACCGGTGTTCGAAGGCAACTGATGGCGGACACGAGCTATCTCGCCTGGCCGTTTTTCGACGACGGCCACCGCGCCCACGCGCGCGAAGTGGAGCGCTGGGCGGGGCAGGCGCTGCCGCCGCTGCTTTCGGGCGCCGAGGACAGCTCGGATTCCGTATACAGGTGCGTCGCGCGGCTGGTCGCCGAGATGGGAAAGGCGGGTCTGCTTCGGGTCTGCGTTCCCGCCGCCTACGGCGGCCTGCGCGAGCAGCTCGACGTGCGCAGTCTGTGCCTCGCCCGCGAAATTCTCGGCCGCGCCTCCGGGCTCGCGGACTTCGCCCTGGCGATGCAGGGCCTGGGCAGCGTGCCCATCACGCTCTACGGCAGCGAAGCGCAAAAACGCTCCTTCCTCCCGCGGGTCGCCGCGGGAACGGCGATCGCGGCGTTCGCGCTTTCCGAGCCCGATGCCGGGTCGGATGTCGCCGCCGTGGCGACCACTGCCGTGCGCGACGGCGGATCCTTTCGCCTCGACGGGACCAAGACCTGGATCTCGAACGGCGGGCTGGCGAGCTATTACGTCGTTTTCGCCCGGACGGGCGAAGGTCCCGGGAACAAGGGTCTGTCGGCGTTCATCGTCGACGCGGACACTCCGGGGCTGGACGCCTCCGCGCGCATCGAGGTGATCGCCCCGCATCCGCTCGCGACGCTGCGCTTCGCCGGCTGCCGCGTTCCGGCGGAGCGATTGCTCGGCAAGCCCGGCGATGGATTCAAGATCGCGATGGCGACGCTCGACGCGTTCCGCTCGACGGTCGGGGCGGCGGCGCTGGGCTTTGCGCGGCGCGCGCTGGACGAGGCGACGGCGCGTGCGCACGAACGGCGCCTGTTCGGCCGGACGCTGGCGGAGTTCCAGCTGACGCAGGGCAAGATCGGCGAGATGGCCGTGGCCGTCGATGCGGCCGCCTTGCTCGTCTACCGCGCCGCGTGGACCAAAGACGTCGTCGGCGGCCGCGTCACGCGGGAGGCGTCGATGGCCAAGCTCTTCGCGACCGAATCGGCGCAGGAGGTGATCGACGCGGCGGTGCAGCTCTTCGGCGGACTGGGCGTGGTGCGGGGAACGACCGTGGAGCGGCTCTACCGCGAGATCCGGGCGCTGCGCATCTACGAGGGGGCAAGCGAGGTACTGGGGCTGATCATCGGCTCGAAGGTGCTGGAAGGACATCCCGGGACAGGTGACGCGCATCAAGGTGCGGCGGCGGGCGATGCCGCGGGCGCGGACTCGGCCCCGCGCTTGCGCTAGACTGGGGGGCCTGCACGGGTGATCGCTCGCGGCGCCCGGCTCAAGCGAAGGGGGCTCCATTGAGGCCGCGCTGCCGGTGGTGCGGCACCGATCCGCTGTACGTCCGCTACCACGACGAGGAATGGGGCGTGCCGGTGCACGACGATCGCAAGCATTTCGAGTTCCTGATCCTCGAGGGCGCCCAGGCCGGGCTCTCCTGGAGCACGATCCTGAAAAAGCGCGAGCATTACCGCGAGGCCTTCGCCGGCTTCGATCCTTCGCGCGTCGCGCGCTACGGCAGGCGCGATGTTGCGCGCCTGATGAAAAATCCCGGCATCGTTCGCAACCGCCTGAAGATCGAAAGCGCGGCGAAGAACGCGCGCGCCTTCCTCGCCGTGCAGGAGGAGTTCGGCAGCTTCGACCGCTACGTCTGGCCGTTCGTCGGCGGCCGGCCGATCCAGAACCGCCGGCGGTACCTGCGCGAGGTGCCGGCGACCACGCCCGAGTCGGACGCGCTCAGCCGCGATCTGAAGAAGCGCGGCTTCAGCTTCGTCGGCTCGACCATCGTCTACGCGCACATGCAGGCGGTCGGCATGGTGAACGACCACACCATCGACTGCTTCCGCCACAAGCAGCTCGGTGCCGGGCGGGCCCGCTGATCCGCACCGAGCCGAATGCATAAGCTCCTGGGGTACTCCTGGATCGCGGGCCTGTTCCTGGTCGGCCTGGTGGTGATCGCGCTCTCCATACTCTACCGGCAGCTCGTGTTCGAGTCTCTGATCGAGGGCGAGACGCGCTCCAACGTCGCGGTCACCCGATCGTTCGCGAACTCGATCTGGCCGATGCACTCGGATTTCATCGTGCGGGCTTTCGAGGTGCCGCGCGGCGAGCTTGCCTCGCATCCGGAGATCGCGCGCATCGATCGCGAGCTGCGCTCGATCACGAACGGTCTCAGCGTGGTGAAGGTCAAGATCTACGACGCCAAGGGCCTCACCGTGTTTTCCAGCGATCCTCGCCAGATCGGCGAGGACAAATCCGGCAACCCGGGCTACCTGCAGGCCCTCGGCGGGACGCCCGCGAGCGACATCACCTATCGCGATCGCTTCGACGCCTGGGAGGGCGTGATCTCCGATCGCAACATCATCGCGACTTACGTGCCCGTGCGCGCAAATGAGGCGGCGCCGGCCGTGGCCGTGATGGAGGTGTACAGCGACGTCACTCCTCTTGTCGAAAGGATGGAGCGCAGCCAGATGAAGATCCTCGCGGGCGTGCTCGGCAGCCTGCTCGCGGTCTATGCGCTGATCCTGGGGATAACGCTCAGATACCGCCGTCTCATCAAGGAACGGGAGTCGGAGCGGCTGGTACAGGAGGAGCGCATTCGCCACCAGGCCTACCATGACGCGCTGACCGGATTGCCGAACCGCACGAGCTTCGCCGAGCACCTCGAAGAAGCGGTCAGGCGCGCGCGCCGCATGGGATGGACGCTCACGGTCATGTTTCTCGACCTCGACCGCTTCAAGCTGATCAACGACAGCCTCGGTCACGATTCGGGCGACCAGCTGCTGCGCATCGCCGGCTCCCGCATCCAGCGCTCCGTGCGGGAGAGCGACATGCTGTTCCGAATGGGAGGCGACGAATTCACGGTGCTGCTCGAGAACGTCCGCGGTCCCGGGGAGTCCGCCGTGGTCGCCCGAAGGATCATCGAGGCGATTGCCGAGCCGGTCCAGCTCCTGCAGCACGAGATCAGGGTCACGACCAGCATCGGCATGGCTTTGTTCCCGAGGGACGACTCTTCCGGCGCGCGGCTCGTGAAGAGCGCGGACACCGCCATGTACCGCGCGAAGGAGCTTGGACGCAACCGCTTCGAGTTCTTCACGGCGGAAATGAACCGGCGCGTCGAGAATCAGCTCCTGCTGGCCGCGGCGCTCCGGCGCGCGATCAATGCGAAGGAGTTCGTCCTGCATTTCCAGCCCCGGGTGAGCGCGGCCGATCGCAAGGTCGTGGGCGCGGAGGCGCTGCTGCGCTGGCAGGATCCGGAGCGGGGCCTCGTTCCTCCGGCCGAATTCGTTCCGGCGCTCGAGGAAACCGAGCTGATCGTTCCGGTGGGTGAGTGGGTGCTGCAAGCGGCCTGCCGGCAGGCCCGAGAGTGGCGAGACCGCGGCTTGCCGCTCCGCGTCTCCGTCAACATCTCGTCGCGCCAGTTCCGCAACGAGTCGCTCGTGGATTCGGTCGCCGCGGCGCTGCGGTCGACCGGGCTGGCGCCGGAGTTCCTCGAGCTGGAACTGACCGAGAGCCTGCTCATCGAGAACACCGTGAACGCGATTTCCCTCATGACGCGCCTCAAGGCATTGGGCGTGGCGCTCTCGATCGACGACTTCGGCACCGGCTACTCCTCTCTCAGCTACCTGAGGCAGTTCCCGATCGATTTTCTCAAGGTGGACAGGTCGTTCATCCGGCACCTCGACGAGAGCCCCAAGGACGCCGCCATCGTACGGGCGCTCGCGGCGCTCGCGCGGAGCCTCGGCATCGGTTTCGTCGCCGAAGGCGTGGAAAAACCGCAGCAGGCCGAGTATCTCCGGAGCTGCGACTGCGCCGAGATGCAGGGACATCTTTTCAGCGCGGCGATTCCGGCGGAGGAGTTTCCCGAGGCCGTATCGCGCATCGGATCGCAAGCGGCGCGGCCCGGCGCATGAACGAGACGCGCAGCTGCGAACGCGTCGGGTCAAAGTCCCGAGGTTTGATCTATGTCAATTCTCCGCGACCGGGTTCCCGGAGAATCACCGGGTGCGCTGAGGAGCTACTGCATGGCCTACATCTTCCACGAGGACGAACTGCCCAAGCTGATCTCGTCGGTTCCGGGACGCGAACGCGTGTTTTTCGTGAGCAGGGAACTCACCGGTATGGACGACATGCTCGCCGGCATCATGCGCTACAAGAAAGGCGCGGCGTCGCCGCTGCACCTGCACGAGAACTGCGAGCATTTCTATTTCATCATCGAGGGCCGCGCGACGGTCGAGTCCGAGGAGGGCGTGCGGCCGGTGAACCCGGGCGAGCTGATCTTCATTCCGGCGGAGGACAGGCACCGGCTGCGCGCGGTCGACCCGCTCTTCTACTTCGAGTTCCAGGCGCCCAACCGCTTCAAAACCACGATCCTTGAAGGCACCCAGGACGACCTGCGCTGGGAGCATGTGGGTGGCAAGGTCTGGATACAGACCTAGCGGGCGACGAGGACCGGCATGGCGCTCACTTTTATCGATACGCTGCGGCAGCCGCGCACCCGGCCGGTGCCGGGGCAGGGCGAGGTCGCCCAGATCGTCAACCGCGAGCTGTGCGGCGCGCACAACGTGCTCGGCATGCTGCGCTGGCTCGCGGACCGGGATCGGCTCCAGCTCGACCCCGTCGCCGACTCGCACCAGCTCGTCTATCTCATGGAAGGCGCAGGCATCATCACACTCAGGTCCAAGGACTACGCGGTGAAGAAAGGGGCGGGGATCTACCTCGACCCGGGAGAGGCCGCGAGCATCCGCCCCGCGCCGAACGCGTCGCTCAAGCTGTTTCATCTGGTGGTCCCGCGGGTGAAGGACCGCTGAGCGCCAGCGTTCCGCGGACGATCAGCGCCCGGTGCGGGCGAGCGAGTGCACCCAGCCCTGCATGCGCTTCCTCGCGTTTTCGATGTCGCCGCGGGTAAAGAAGTCTTCGGGCTTCACGCGGTCCACCGGGTAGACCGGGCGCAGGAAGTCGCTCTCGTAGCCGAAGGGCACCGTGGCGTCGATTCCCATGCCGCCCTCGAACTGCGTGTTCGACGCGGTCCACTGCTTCTCGCCCGCGGTCATGCGCTCGGCCGGCATGAAGGTCTGGCCGCGCCCGCCCGGGATCGGGTTGAGGATGTCGGTCCTGGGATTTACGCGCGTGGTGAGGCACCACATGATGTCGTCCATCGAGTAGGGATCGACGTCCTCGCTCACCGCGATGGCGAGGCGCATGCCCTGCGAGCAAGAGAGGATCGCGGCGAGGAAGTTGCGCTGCCAGCCCTCGTCGATCTGGTGGCGCTTCTTCACCTGGATGACGCAGCCGCCCCAGTCGGTCATGCAGTAGGGGATGACGACGTTCTGGATGATGCCGGGCTGAAGGCGGTTGCACAGCTCGAAGATCGCCGCCTCGCGCACCGTGGTATCGATGTTGTGGTCGTCGAGGGTGTGCACGCCGAGCGCGAAGATGATCGGCTTGCTCGAGGGCTTGCGCATCGTGACCGCGGTGACGTGGAAGGTCGGCGCCTTGTACGCCTTGCCCATGTAGCCGGCCCATTCGGGATGGAAATGGAAGCGCCCCTGGATGCCTGCGTCCTCGCTCTCCTTGGTCTCGAAGCGCCGGTCGCGCGGATCGACGTAGCCTTCCAGCACCACTTCCGCGTCGGCAAGCGCGAGCGCATCCACGGTGCGCGCCTTCACCATGCGCACCGGCGCGCCCTGCACCGCACCCGCCACGCCGATCTCGTCGCATCCCGCGGGCAGGATTACGTAGTCGAACCCGGCACCGGCGAGCAGCGTGCACGCCGGCGGCACGCCGAAGCACATGGTGATCGGCACGCGCTCGTTCGACTTGTAGTACTTGTTCACCACTTGCCACATGTGCGAGCCGGGCGAGATCTGGAAGGTGCCGACGTTGCCCCAGCGGAAGTTCATGCGGTTGTAGCCGAGGTCCGAGCCGCCCTCGAACTGCGGGCCCGTGACGCAGCGGATTCCGGAGCCGACGGTGAGCTCGGGCTCGTACGTGGTATGGCGGATAGGCACCATGTACTCGTTGACGTCCTTGGGGTTCTCGACCACGTGCTCCTGGCAGGGCGCCTCGCCTTGCGGAATGACGACCGGCTTCAGCGGGTGCGACAGCGCGTAGGCGAGCCTTCTCACCCGGTCCGGATCGTCCTTCCAGCCGAACATCTTGTTGATGACGTTCATGTCGCCGAAGAGATTCGTCACCACGCGGTGATTGGGCTTGCCCTTGACCTTGTTGAACAACACCGGGCAGCCGCCGTCCATGTGCTTCTGCAGGCCGGTGACCTGGAGGTCCGGATCGACTTCCTTGCCGGTCTCGATGAGATCGCCCTGCGATTTAAGCCATTCCAGCGTGCTGCGCAGATCGCGTACCTGTTCGGTGAAAGGAACTTCCGCCTTGACCATCATGTTCATTTGGAATTCTCCTCTATCCTCGTTCCTTGCCTGCGAAGGAGTCCATTCTTTGAGCCCTAGATGATGCCGTCTTCCCGCAACCGCGCCAAGCGCTCCCTGGAATAGCCGAGCTCGCCGCAGTACACCTCCTCGTTGTGCGCGCCCATCGCCGGGCCAAGGAACTCCACCGAGCCGGGAGTCTTGGAGAACCGCGGCACGACGTTGGACACCACGGCCTCGCCGATGTCCGGATCCGGCACGCGCACCATCGCCTCGCGCGCCCGGAACTGGATGTCGCGAAACGCGTCTTCCATGTCGAAGACGGCCGAATAGGCCACTTCGCACTCGTCGAAGCGCCGGTTGACCTCGTCGCGGGTGTGCCGCTCGATCCACTCGCCGACGATGCCGTTGACCTCGATCGAATTGAGCACGCGCGCGCGGTTGTCCATGAATTTCGGGTTTGTCACCAGGTCTTCGCGGCCGATCGCCTTCGCCAGCCGGATCCAGACGTTCTGCGTGCTCGCCGCAAGCGACACGTACTTGCCGTCCCGCGTCTTGAACGTCGAGCTCGGCGCCACATACGCGACGCGATTGCCGGTGCGCTTGTGCACCACCTTCAATTGATCGTACTGGATGGGGTCGTAGTCGAGCAGGCGGAACACGGCTTCGTAGAGGGCAAGGTCGATCACTTGCCCGTCGCCGCCGCGCACATCGCGATGATGCAGCGCCATCATGATCGACAGGGCACCGAACACTCCGGCGACCAGATCGCCGAGGGGATAACCGGGCGACATGGGCGGGCCGTCCGGTTCCCCGATCAGGTTCACGAGGCCGCTCATTGCTTCGGCGACGCGACCGAAACCGGCGCGCCCCTTGTAGGGCCCGGTCTGGCCGAATCCCGAGATGCGCAGCATGATGATTCGCGGCTCGACCGCGCGCAGCGCTTCATACCCGAGGCCCCATTTCTCGAAGACGCCCGGGCGATAGTTCTCGGCCACCACGTCGCGCCCGCGTACCAGGTCCTTGAAAACCGCCGCACCCTCGGGCTTGCCGAGGTCGAGCGTGATGCAGCGCTTGTTGCGCGCGATCGACTTCCACCACAGAGGAACCCCGTCCTTGGCGGGATCGAGCTTCCTCTGTCCGTCGCCTTGTTTCGGGTGCTCGATCTTGATGACTTCGGCGCCGAAATCCGCCAGGAGCACCGTCGCAAACGGCGCCGCCACCATGTTGCCCGCGTCGATGACCCGCAGCCCTTGCAGCGGCTTGTTCGCGCTCTTGCGCGCGAGGGGAAAGTCGTAGTGTTCCTTGGCGTAGTCGGTCATGAATGTCGTGGGAGCGCGGGCAGTCGAGCCGTAAATTCCCTCCAAGTGTATAGGCGGCGCGGCCGCCCCATCAGGAAATCCGCAGCGTGCGCTTGTTGCCGAATCCACGGGTATTGTCGATCAAGGTGATCGTGTCCGGATCCAGGCGGTAGTAAGCGGCTTTGTCGATTGCGGCACGCAGCGCAACCGGCGCGGATTGCAGCTCCCGTAAGAACTGAAATCGCCGGCGCAGCAATTCGCCGGCGTGCGCCGCTTCGCCGGCGTCGCCCAGACGGTGCGCCCGTCCCGCAATCTGCAGTCCGCGGATCGGTCGAAAATCCTCGTAGTCCGGCGCGACGGTCGCCGCCACCTGTGAATTGCGCTCGATCGCGAGCGAATGCCGCGCGTCGGGATCCGAAGTCCAGATAAGCGAGCAATCCTCCACCGCGAACATGAGAGACGCCGCGTGTACCGCGCCGTCGGCGACGGTCGCAAGCGACACGACGTGATGGGCGTTGAGAAACTCCCGGATTTCCCGCTTGAGCGCGGCCTCGTCGATGGCAGAGTCATCCCGCAAGACAGACCCGGGCTGATCGCCCGGGCGGCCATTCATTGAGCCCCCGGAGCCCGGCGCACTTCTTGACCTAGGTCAAACGGCCCGGATTCGGCTCGCGGAACATGGTGTGATCGCCAGCGCCAGAGGAGGATGAGATGGGCAGCCGAGGAAACGTTCCGGACGCGATGAGCACTCCCATGGGCAGGACCCTGGACGAGCGGCTCACGCAAGGCCCCGATTCGGGCTACAAGATTCCCTACGAAGACCTGCGCGAGTGGATCGCGCAAGCCGAGAAGCTCGGCGAGATCCGTCACGTCAAGGGCGCTTCCTGGCAGGAAGACATCGGCCTGGCGGCGGAGCTGGTCCAGCACGACGAGAACGCGCCGTGCGTGATTTTCGACGAGATCCCGGGCTGCAAGAAAGGGCAGCGGGTCCTGACCAACTTTTTCGGCGGCAAGCGCAAGAACATGACGCTCGGCTTCCCGCTGCATTTCAGCAAACTGGAGCTGTCGCAGGCCTTCCTCGACAACTACTTGCGGGAGCTGAAGCCCATCCCGCACCAGTTCGTCGAGACCGGCCCGGTGCTCGAGAACGCGATCACCGGCCGGGACATCGACATCACGAAATTTCCCGTGCCGCTATGGCACGAAGGCGACGGCGGGCGCTACGTCGGAACCGGCAGCTACAACATCACCATCGATCCCGAGGAGAAATGGATCAACGTCGGCACCTACCGGGTGATGATCCACGACAAGACGTCGTTGGGCTTCTACATGTCCCCCGGCAAGCACGGCCGCATCCACCGCGACAAGTACCAGGCGCGCAACGAGCCCATGCCGGTCGCGATCGTCGTCGGCGGCGATCCGCTGCAGTTCCTCGTGGCCTGCAGCGAGATGCCCTACGGCGTGTGCGAGCTGGACATCGCGGGCGGCCTGCGCGGCAAGCCGGTGAAGGTCGTGAAGGGGAGGGTGACCGGCCTGCCCATCCCCGCCAACGCGGAAATGGTCATCGAAGGGTTCGTGCAGCCGGGCAAGCGCCGGCTCGAGGGGCCCTTCGGCGAGTGGACCGGATATTTCGGCAGCGACGTGCGCGAGGAACCGGTGATGGACATCGAGGCGATCTACCATCGCAACGACCCGATCCTTCTCGGCTGCCCGCCGCAGCGCCCGCCGGAGGAACAGGCGCGCTACCGCGCGGTGACGCGCTCGGCGCTGATCCGCAAGTACGTCGAGCAGGCGGGCGTTCCCGACGTGACCGCGGTGTGGGCGCACGAGGTCGGCGGCTCGCGGCTGCTGCTGGGCGTCTCGATCAAGCAGCGCTACCCGGGGCACGTCAAGCAGGCCGGGCACGTGGCCGCGATGTGCCACGCGGGCGCGTACTCGGGCAAGTACGTGATCGTGGTGGACGAGGACATCGACGTGAGCAATCTGGAGGAGCTGATCTGGGCGATGCTCACCCGTTCCGACCCGGCGACCTCCATCGACATCATCACCAACACCTGGAGCACGCCGCTCGACCCGCGCATCCCGCCCGAGGAGAAGGAAAAGGGCAACAACACCAACTCCCGCGCGATCATCGACGCCTGCCGTCCCTTCCACTGGCGCCACCAGTTCCCCAAGGTCAACATGCCGAGCCCGGAGAAGGCGCGCCTCGCGAGGGAGAAATTCGGATACCTTCTGGGATAATGCGGGCGTGCTCTCGGAAGACGCGATCCGCGACGCGCTGCGCTTCGTGGTCGATCCCGAAGTGGGATTGAACATCGTGGATCTCGGCCTGGTGTACGGCGTCGAGGTGAGCGCCGGGCGCATCGGCGTGCGCATGACCATGACGACGCCCGCCTGCCCGGTGGCCGATACCCTCGTGGAATCGGCGCGCGCCGCGGTCCGCGCCGCGGCGCTGGAGATTCCCGACATCGAGATCGAGCTGGTGTGGGACCCCCCGTGGAGCCCGGAGATGATGTCGGAAATCGCGCGAGACCATTTCGGCTGGCCCGGAAGCCGAGGCGCCTAGCGCCGGCATGAAAAGCGAGATCGGGCCCGCGCTCAGATTGCCGCTGCTCGCGGCGGGATTCGTCGCCCTCGCTCTGGGCGTGGGCGCGGGGCTCGCTCGCATGGGCTGGTCGCTCGCGCTCCCCGACGCGAGGCTCGCCGCCTGGCACGGGGAGCTGATGATCGCCGGCTTCTTCGGCACGGTGATCAGCCTGGAGCGCGCGGTGGCGCTCTCGGCCCGCTGGGCCTACGCCGCGCCGCTCGCGGCCGCGCTCGGCGCCCTGGCGCTGATTGCGGCGCTGCCTCTCGCGGCGATGCTGCTTTTCGTCGCCGCCAGCCTGGTGCTGGTGGCCGCGTCGCTGGCGATCTTCCGGCGGCAGCGCGCGCTGTTTACTCTCGTTCCGGCCCTAGGCGCGGCGTGCTGGACCGCGGGCAACCTGCTGTGGTTCGGCGGGTCCGGGACGAGCACCGCGGCGCCCTGGTGGATCGGGTTCCTGGTGCTGACGATCGCCGGTGAACGGCTCGAGCTGTCCCGAGTCCTGCCGCCTTCGCCCTTCGCGCGGACGGCCTTCGCCGTCATCGTCGCCGCGATCCTCGCTGCGCTCGTCCTGGTTCTCGCGTTTCCGCGGGCGGGATCCGCGGCGTGGGCGGCCGCGCTGCTCGCGCTCGCCTTGTGGCTCGCGCGCCAGGACATCGCGCGCCGCACCGTGCGCGAGCGCGGCCTGACGCGATTCATCGCGGTGTGCCTGCTCTCGGGATACGCCTGGCTCGGCGCCGGCGCGGCGATCCTCCTCGCCGACGGCTTCCTTTCCCCGATCGGCGCGAGGGACGCCGGATTGCACGCGATCCTGCTCGGCTTCGTCTTCTCGATGGTGCTGGGCCACGCGCCGATCATCTTTCCCGCGGTGACGCGCGCGGCGATGCCGTATCACTGGAGCGCCTACATTCCGCTCGCGCTGCTCCAGGTTTCGCTGGCGATTCGCATTACCGGTGATCTTGCCGAAGTCGCCGACTGGCGCCGCCTCGGCGGGATGGCGAATGCGGCGGCGCTGCTGCTGTTCGTCCTCGGCACCGTCGCCTCCGTCGTGCGTGGCAAGCTCGCGGCACGCGGCCAAGCCGGGAAAGCCGGCTAGCCCCGGCGTGCTTTCCTGAGCGGGGTCGGCGCCTTGTCGTGGAGGCCTTGGCGCTCGATCAGCTTGAGCATCGTGCCGACCGTGATCGAGCGGAAGGTCGCCTTGGCGATCTCGTCGATCTCGGCGAGCACGACCGCCAGCGCCCCTCCCACGTCCGTCGAAACGCCGGGCTGGCGGTTGCGGCCGGCGCGGTCCCCGATGTCCTCGAACAGCTCGATCACGTCCATGAGCGTAAGGCGCTGCGCATTGCCGCCGAAACGGTAGCCCCCGCCCACGCCCCGGGTCGATTCGAGAATGCCGGCGCGGACCAGCTCCCGCAGCACCTTGGCCAGGTGGTGGGTGGAGACGTGGTATTTGGCCGCGATGTCGGCGGCGGAAATCGGCTGCCCCGCGTTGGCTGCGAACTCGAGCGTGCTGTACAGCGCGAGGCTGGTGCTGATCTGGAGCTTCATCCCGCCCTCACTTCAGGTCTTTCTCGAGAGGGATGAACGGCGCCGCCATCATGCCCTGGCTGCGGAAGAACGACAGCACCAGGCTGTTGTCGCGCGCGATCAGCGTTCGCACCTGGTCGACCCCGGCGTGGCGAAACCCGGCGCAGATCGCCTCGAGCAGCCGCGTCGCGACCCCCCCGAGGCGCGCGCCCGGGCGCACGCTGATGCCGAACACCCAGCCGCAGGGCGGGGAGCCGAACTCCCAGTCGCGCACTTCCCCGATGATGAAGCCCTGGATTTCGCCGCCGGACTCGGCGACCAGGAACAGCCGCTGGCGGCTGCGGCCGGAGCCGTAGCGGTGGAACAGCTCGTACCAGTAGTCGGTCTTTTTCTCTCCGGTGACCTCGGCGTCGATCGCGATCACCTGGTCGAGGTCGGCGGCCTCGGCCGGGCGTACCCGCGGGCCCTCGCCCGCATGTTTCGGCACTTTCATGAGACCGTGCGAACCGCCGCAGCTTCGCGGAAACAGTTGATCTGGATCAAAAATAGCATTTACTTACCATATTAGCATCGTTCCGTTTACGGAGGAGAGGGGTCGGCCTGTGGTCGCATCGATACCGCCATGAAGCGCCTCGTTTCCGTGTCCATCAACGGCAGGCGGCGCGAGGACGCCGTCGCCGACAACCTGCTGCTGCTCGACTACTTGCGCGAGCTCGCCGGCCTGACGGGGACCAAGCGCGGCTGCGACGGCGGCGAGTGCGGGGCTTGCACCGTGCTGATCGACGGCGAGCCGCGCCTCGCGTGCCTGACGCTTGCCGCGAGTTGCGAGGGGCGCGAGGTCGAGACGGTCGAAGCGCTCGCCGCCGGCGGTCGCCTGAGCCGTCTGCAGCGCGCTTTCCACGAAAAGCTCGGCGCGCAGTGCGGCTATTGCACGCCGGGAATGATCATGGCGGCCGAAGCGCTGCTGCGCAGGAACGCCTCGCCGACGGAGGCCCATATCCGCGAAGCGCTCTCGGGAAACATCTGCCGCTGCACCGGCTACGTGAAGATCATCGAATCGGTGCAGGCGGCGTCGCGGGAAGAATGAGCGCGGCCGGCACCCGCAGCGCAGGGATCGCGACGCCGCTGATCGACGGCGTCGAAAAGGTGACCGGTCGGGCGAAGTTCACCGCGGACCTGCCCGCGCGCGAGGCGCTCGCCGGGCGGATCCTGCGCAGTCCCGTCGCGCATGGCGCGATCCGGGCGATCGACACCGCGCGCGCGGCCGCGTTCCCCGGGGTGCGCGCCGTCATCACCGGCGCGCATTGCGACGTGCCCTACGGCGTCCTGCCGATCGCGCAGAACGAATACCCGCTCGCGCGCGATCGCGTGCGCTACGTCGGAGAGCCGGTCGCCGCGGTCGCAGCCGTGGACGACGCCACGGCGCAGGCGGCGCTCGACCTGATCACGGTGCACATCGATCCGCTGCCGGCGTACTTCGCCGCGAAGGATGCGCTCGCCGGCGGGGCCGCGCTCCTGCACGACAATAAGCCGGGCAACATCGAGCGCGAAGTCAGGCAGGAGTTCGGCGACGTCGAGGCCGGCTTCAAGGCCGCCGATCTGGTGCGCGAGGCGCAATTCCACTACGCCGAGGTGACGCACGCTCAGATGGAGCCCGATTGCTCGCTCGCCGAATACGACGCGGAGCGCGACCGCCTCACGCTGCACTCGACGACGCAGGTGCCGTACTACGTGCACCTGATGCTCGCGCAGTGCCTCAAGATGGACGCGAGCCGCATCCGCGTGGTGAAGCCCTTCGTGGGCGGGGGATTCGGCCACCGCACCGAGACGCTCAATTTCGAGCTGATCGCGGGATTGCTCGCGCGCGAGGCGAAAGGCACCGTGAAGCTGGAATTGTCGCGCGAGGAAACGCTCGTCACGCATCGCGGCCGTCCGGAAACCGACGTGCGCATCCGCCTCGGCGCGAAGAGAACCGGCGAGCTGACCGCGGTGGATTGCGAAGTGGTGCAGCGCGGCGGCGCCTACGCCGGCTACGGGCTGGTGACGATCCTGTATTCCGGCGCGCTGCTGCACGCCATCTACCGGCTGCCCGCGTCGCGCTACCACGGCGTGCGCGCCTACGCGAACACGCCGCCCTGCGGCGCGATGCGCGGCCACGGCTCGGTGGACGTGCGACACGCGTTCGAGTCGCTGCTCGACGAGCTGGCCGAGGGCCTCGGCCTGGACCCGATCGCGCTGCGCCGCGCGAACCTGCTCGAGGCGCCCGTCCGCACCCTCAACGATCTGCAGGTGAACTCCTACGGCCTGGGCGAATGCCTGCGCCGGGTGGAGCAGGCGTCGGGCTGGCGCGAGCGGCGCGGCAAGCTCGGGCGCGGGCGCGGCCTGGGGCTCGCCTGCTCGCACTACCCGAGCGGCGCGGCGAAGCCGGTGCATTGGACCGGGGAGCCGCATGCGGTGGTGAACCTGAGGCTCGATTTCGACGGAGCCGTGGTGGCGCTCACCGGAGCGTCGGACATCGGCCAGGGATCGTCGACGCTGATCGCGCAGCTCGCGGCCGAGGTGCTGGGCCTGGGCGTCGATCGCATACGCGTGATCGCCAACGACAGCGCACTGACGCCCAAGGACAACGGCTCCTACTCCTCGCGCGTCTCGTACATGGTGGGCAATGCCGCGATCGCGGCCGCGCAAAACCTGAAGAAGGTCCTGGTCGAAGCCGCGGCGCGCCGGCTCGAGGCAAACCCCGCGGACATCGAATGCCTGGGCGAAACCTATCGCGTGAGCGGCACCGACCGTACGCTCGCCTACCCGAGCGTGGTCGCGGCGGCGCTGGAAGAAAGCGGGCCGATCACGGCCAAGGGAAGCTATTCGACGCCGCCCGAGAGCCAGGGCGGAAAATTCCGCGGTGCCGCGGTCGGCTCGAGCGCGGCCTTTTCCTACGGGGCGCAAGTCGCCGAAGTGAGCGTCGACGAGGAGATGGGCACGATCCGCGTCGAGCGGATCTGGGTCGCGCACGACTGCGGCTTCGCGATCAACCCGCTCGCCGTCGAGGGGCAGGTGCAGGGCTCGGTGTGGATGGGCATGGGCCAGGCCTTGTGCGAGGAAACGCAATACCACGAAGGCCGGCCGCTGCGCGCGAACCTGCTCGACTACCGCGTGCCGACGATCGCCGAGTCTCCGCCGATCGAGGTGCATATCGTGGAGAGCCGGGATCCCGGCGGTCCGCTCGGCGCCAAGGAGGCGGGCGAGGGCTCGCTCGCCGGATTTCTCGCAGCGGTCACGAACGCCGTCTACGACGCCGTCGGCCTGCGCCTCACCGAGCTGCCGGCCTCGCCCGACCGCGTGCTGGAAGCGCTGCAGGCCAAGCGCCGCACGGAGCGGCTCCAGCGGGCCAAGATGGGGTGAGCGTGCAGATCCTCCCGCAATTCAGGCTGGCGAGACCGCGCGATCTGAAGGAAGCGAGCGCGCTGCTCGCCGGCGACCCGGAGGCGCGCGTGCTCGCGGGCGGGACCGATCTGCTCGCGAACCTTCGCGACGGCCTTCTCGCGCCTTCGACGCTCGTCGATCTGGGCGCGATCGAGGAGCTGGCGGCGATCGCTGGCGACGGAAGTGGAATCCGGATCGGCGCGCGGGTGACGCTCGCGCGGCTTGCCGCCGACGCTCGAATCGCGATTCTGTATCCGGCCATCGCGCAGGCCGCGGCGAGCGTCGCGGGGCCCGCGCATCGCAGCGTCGCGACCGTCGGCGGCAATCTGTGCCTGGGCACGCGCTGCGTGTTCTACAACCAGAGCGAGTGGTGGCGGCGCGCGAACCGCTATTGCCTCAAGTATCGGGGCGAGGTCTGCCACGTCGCGCCGCAGGGGAACAGCTGCCAGGCGGCCTACAGCGGCGACCTGGCGCCGGCCCTGCTCGCGCTCGGCGCCGAGGCGGAAATCGCGGACGCGGGCGGATCGCGGCGCATCGCGCTCTCGGACCTTTACGTGGAGGACGGCGCAGCGCACCTGGCCTTGCGCGCGGGCGAAATCGTCGCGGCCGTGCACGTGCCGCCGGCGCGCCTGCGCTCGGGGTACCGCAAGGCGCGGGCGCGCGGGGCGATCGATTTTCCGCTCGCCGGGGTCGCGGCGGCGCTGCGCGTGGAGGCGGGGCGGCTCGCCTCGCTCCGCGTCGCCCTTACCGGAACGAATTCGCGCCCGTTCGTATTGGACGGGACGGCCGAATGGATCGGGAAAGCGCTCGACCCGACCGCTCTCGCTTCGGCGGTGGGGAAGCTGGTTCAGCACCAGGTCAGGCCGCTGCGCACCACCGTGACGGCCGCGAACTACAGGCGCCAGGTAGCGGCGGCGCTCGCGCAGCGCCTGGTGCGCGAATTGTCCGCCTAGAGGAATTGCCGCGCGACACCGCCAAGGGACGAGGAGAACGACATGGAACTTGCCCGCCAGATCAGCCGCAAGCTGCACCAGGAGCACCTCGCCATCCTCGACCTGCTCGGGCGCTTCGAGCAGTCCTTGATGCGGCTGCGCGAGCCTCCTCCCGCCGACGACACGGCGTGGCGAGGGCTGCTCGCGCAGCTCGAGGCGGCGCTCCAGTACGAGGTCACGCGTCATTTCGACCTCGAGGAAGACCAGTTGTTTCCGAGGTTGCACCAGCACGGTGAGGGGGAGCTCGCCGAGCTGCTGTTCGAGGAGCACGAGGCGATCCGGGCCGTGGCCGGTCCGCTGCTCGAGATGATCCCGCGGGCGGCCGCGGGCAAGCTCGACGGCGCCGGCTGGAAGGCTTTCAAGATCTCGGGCCTGGAGCTGGCGGAGCGTCTCGGCTCGCACGCGAGCAAGGAGGAGGGCGCGCTGGTGCCGCTCGTGGACGAGATACTCGACGAGCAGACCGATCGCGACCTGTCGAGCGACTACGCCGCCGGCTGAAAGCGCGAGGCAGAAATCGAAATGGCGACCCGTACCGCCGCATCGCAGGAGCCGAAGCTGCGCCGCCTGGCGCGGACCGATCTTCCCGAGGTCGTCGCCATCGACGCCGCCGGCACCGGCCGCTCGCGGCGCGACTATATGGAGCGGCGCCTGGAGGCGGCACTGCGCGAGCCGGCCCTGCACCTGCAGTTCGCCGCCGAGCGGGCGGGTAGCCTGGTCGGGTACCTGCTTGCGCGAAGACTCGAAGGCGAGTTCGGCCGCACCGAGCCGGCGCTGCGCCTGGAGATCATCGGAGTGCTTCCCGGCGAGCAGGGCCGCGGCACCGGATCGAAACTGCTCGGGATGCTCGAATCCGAAGCCAGGCGGCTCGGCGTGCGCGAGCTGCGCACGCAGGCCGCGTGGCGCAATCATGCGATGCTGCGCTTTTTCGGCCGGACCGGCTTTGAGCTGGACCGCAGCCACGTCATCGACCGCGAGCTGCACGGCGGTCGCGTCGCCGGGGACGAGCAGCCCTGGAACCCCGGAGAGCCTCACCGGGACGCAGCCGGCTTCGATTACGGCGTGCAGGCGGCGAACGATTTTGAGGAGCTGGCGCGCGATCGCTACGACGTGCGCTCGCTGGCGCCGGAGGATCGCGCCGACATCGCACGCATCGACCACAGGATCACGGGCCGCGACCGCAGCGGGTACATCACGCGGCTGGTGGACGAAGCAATGCGCGATTCGGCGATCCGCGTTTCGCTCGCCGCTCACGGCGGCGGGTCGGTCATGGGCTTCGTCATGGCGAAGGTGGACTTCGGCGATTTCGGACGCACCGAGCCCGTGGCGGTCATCGATACGATCGGCGTCGATCCGGGGTTCGCGAGAGCGGGGATAGGGACGGCGCTGCTGTCGCAGCTGTTCGCCAACCTCCACGCCCTGCGCGTCGAGCGCGTGGAGACGGTGATCGCCTGGGAGAACCTCGCCTTGCTGGAATTCTTCCGCCGCGCCGGCTTCGGCCCGAGCGAGCGGCTCGCGTTCGTGAAACGCCTTTCCCAGGGGGTACCGTGAAACTCGACGTTTTCAATCACATCTTTCCCAGAAGATTCTACGATCGCATGCTCGCCGTGGCGCCCGACGGCCGGGACATGAACAAGCGCGTGCGCGCCATCCCGTCGATCGTCGATCTCGACGCGCGCTTCCGCATCATGGATACCTTTCCCGATTACGCGCAGGTCATCTGCCTGCCGAGTCCGCCGATCGAATCGCTCGGCGCTCCGGCGATTGCGCGCGAGCTGGCGAGAATCGGCAACGACGGCATGGCCGAGCTGGTCGCAAAGTACCCCGAGCGCTTTCCGGCGTTCATCGCGGCGCTGCCGATGAACGACCCCGATGAGCTGCTCGAGGAGGCCGAGCGCGCGATCAAGAAGCTCGGCGCGGTCGGGGTCCAGGTGTTCTCGAACGTGAACGGCGCGCCGCTCACCGCGCCGGCGACGATGCCGCTGTTCGACCTGATGGCCAAGCTCGATCGTCCCATCTGGCTGCACCCGACCCGCCTCGCGGACACCCCGGACTACAAGACCGAGAAGAAGAGCCATTACGAGATCTGGTGGACGCTCGGCTGGCCTTACGAGACCAGCGTCGCCATGGCGCACATCGTGTTCGCGGGCCTGTTCGACAAGCATCCCGACCTCAAGATCATCACGCACCATCTGGGCGGGATGATCCCGTATTTCGAGGGCCGCGTCGGGCCGGGCTGGGACCAGCTGGGCACGCGCACCTCGGACGAAGACTACTTCGCGCTGCTGAAGAAGCTGAAGCGGCGCCCGCTCGACTATTTCCGCCTGTTCTACGCCGACACCGCGGTGTTCGGCTCGCAGGCGGCAACTGAATGCGGGCCGAAATTCTTCGGGGCGGACCGGGTTCTCTTTGCCTCCGATGCGCCCTTCGACCCGGAGAAGGGTTCCGCCTACATCCGCTGGACCATCGAGATCATCGACCGCCTCGACATCACGCCGGCGGAGCGCGCGGCGATCTACGAGGGCAATGCGCGGCGGCTGCTCAAGCTGCCGGCGAGCGGGGCGCGCAGCGCGAAGGCCGTCTCGAGCGCCGTCTGATTCGACATCTTCACTTCGGGGGTCGCTTCTTGTTTAGCAGCTCCTTGAGGTCGGCGAAGGCCGCGTAGGTCGACACGCGGCCACCGATGGAGGGGCTGCTTCCTCCGCCGCTCGCTTCCAGCTGCCGCTGGTGCTCGTTGTCGTGGCAGTACAGACACAGCAGCTCCCAGTTGCTGCCGTCGGGCGGGTTGTTGTCGTGATTGTGATCCCGGTGGTGGACGGTCAGCTCGCGCAGGTTTGCGTGCGTGAACTCGCGGGCGCAGCGCCCGCAGATCCAAGGGTAGATCTTCAGCGCCTGTTCCCTATAACCCCGTTCGCGCTTCTCGGCAGCGCGACGGGCTTCGGCGACGATGCGGTCCAGTTTGCCGGGGTCTTTTGCGCTCATGAAGCCATCCGGAATTTCCAAGAACTGTCCGCCATGGTTGGCGACCGTCGCGACATCCTACACCTCCGGGGGGACCCGCATTCTTACCCGTTTTCCGATGGTTGCGACCGCTAGGGTAGTATTGGCGCGGCAGCGCTTGTCGTTGGGCGTCGGATGGCGCGTATCGATATTCGAGAAGTCCCCTACAAGGGCGTGGTCGCGGCGATACCAGACCTGCTTGGCGGTCGCGTCACGATGATGTTCGGTCCCGTCCCGGTGGTCCTACCCTTGGTGCGCGAGGGAAAGCTGCGTGCGCTCGCGGTGACGTCGTTGAGGCGCTCGCCGCTGCTCACCGAGGTGCCGACGGTCGACGAGTCCGGCGTTCGAGGCTACGAGGTGACCTTGTGGGGCGGCTTGCTCGCGCCGGCCGGAACTCCGGTGACGATCGTCCGCAAGCTCCATCTCGAAACCGTCGAGACGCTCGCGCAGGCCGACGTGCGCGCCAAATTCTCCGATCTCGGTCTAGAGACGATCGGCAACTCGCCTGATGAGTTCGCCGCGGCCATCAAGGCCGACATTCCGCGATGGGTGAAGCTGATCAAGGAGTCGGGCATGAAGGCGGATTAGTGCGCCTTCGATGACAAGGAGATGAGATGAGCAAGGAACTACTGGTGCAGCAGGATCGCCCTATTCTTCGCGTGACGATCAACCGGCCCGAGCACGGAAACGGAATGAGCGACGAAATGGCGCAGGAGCTCATTGATGTGCTCAACCGTGCGCATGAAACCGCCGAAATGGTGCTGCTGCGCGGCGCCGGCGCGGACTTCTGCACGGGCCGCGCGCGCAGGCCCGACGCGCCGACGCCGTCCCCGGAAGCCTACGGACGCCGCGAGGAGTACGAGGTTATCTTCAACTGTTACGGTGCCATCCGGCGCTGCCAGGTGCCTGTGGTGGGCGTAATCCAGGGACGCGCGATGGGCTTCGGCGCCGCGGTCGCTGCGCTCTGCGACGTATCCATCGCGAGCGAGGCCGCCACGTTCAACATCCCCGAAATGGGGCACAACATCATGCCGACCATCGTGATGTCCGCGCTGTTCGACCGAATGAACCGCAATGCCATCCTATGGATGACCTACTCGCGCGATTTTATCGACGCGGAACGCGCCCTGGTGTACGGCCTGGTCAGCACCGTGGTGCCGGCGGACAAGCTCGAGCAGGAGGTAGAGCAGTTCTGCGCCAAGCTCGCGGGCGCGCCGCGACCGGCGATACGCGGTTTGAAGGAATACCTTCGAGTGGCGCCGACCATGGACTTCCAAGGCGCGCTTGACTATGCTCGCAGCCTGCACGCGGTGGTCAACACCGCGAGCGCCATGAAAGGAAGCGGTTCCAAGCCGCATTAGCCTGCCCGCGAGCGTCCGCGGCGCCCGCCTCAAACGACGGCGCCACGATTGACGCGCCGCCCGGCATTCGTTGTGCTCCTGCCGATATCGTCGAGCTTCGCTCTCAGCGTGAGGCGATCGAGCTTTTCGATCGGAAGCGCGAGCAGGTAGTTGATCCTCGTCGAGAGCTCGGTAAAGGCATTGAGAAACGCCTTTCGCTTTACCTCGTCGGTCGCATCGCCGCCTAACGCGGAAGGCCGCGGGTCATGCACGGCGACGTGCACGTGGAGTCGCTACACGTTGGGCCGGCGCGCAGGAGGCTCCCCCGCAGCAGTTCTCGGTGAGGTAGCCCACGAGTTGGTTCATGTTCTCGAAGTCAGCCGAATAGAAGACGAAGCGCCCGTCCTGCCGGCTGCGGACCAAGCCGGCGCGCGCCAGGTGCGCGAGGTGGAAGGAAAGCGTAGCGGGCGGCAGATCGAGTTTTTCGCCGATCGCTCCCGCCGGGAGTTCCTTCGGGCCATTTTCGACGAGCAAGCGGTAAACGGCGAGGCGAGTGACCTGCGCAAGCGCGCTCAGCGCATCGACAATTTCTATCGTTTCCATATTTCCAGAATAATGGTAATATCGACTCACGTCAAGAGGACCTGTGAAGAGATGAGCACCACACTCGAATCCCTCGCCACGCCGGCCACCCGCAAGCGCATGGGCGTTTTCGAGCGCTATCTGACCGTGTGGGTGGCGCTGTGCATCGTGACCGGCATCGCCCTGGGGCAATTCCTTCCGGGCGCGTTCCAGGCGATCGGGCGGATGGAGTTCGCGCAGGTCAACCTCCCGGTGGGCCTGCTGATCTGGGTGATGATCATCCCGATGCTCGTGAAGATCGATTTCGGCGCGCTTGCTCAGGTGAAGTCGCACTGGAGGGGGATCGGCGTCACGCTTTTCGTGAACTGGGCCGTGAAGCCGTTCTCGATGGCGTTCCTCGGCTGGCTTTTCATTCGCCACGTCTTTGCTTCTTATCTTCCTGCCGACCAGCACGACAGCTACATCGCCGGGCTGATCCTGCTCGCAGCGGCGCCGTGCACGGCGATGGTGTTCGTATGGAGCAAGCTGACCGACGGCGATCCGTATTTCACGCTGTCGCAGGTCGCGCTCAACGACGCCATAATGATCTTCGCCTTCGCGCCCATCGTCGGGCTGCTGCTCGGCATCGCCTCGATCACGGTGCCCTGGGCCACGCTGCTGACCTCGGTGGTGCTGTACATCGTCATTCCGGTCATCCTGGCCCAGCTGTGGCGCAAGGCGCTGCTCAGGAACGGCCAGCCGGCATTCGATGCCGCCATGGCGAGGATCGGACCCTGGTCGATCGGTGCGCTGCTCGCCACGCTGGTGCTGCTGTTCGCATTCCAGGGAGAGGCCATCCTCGCCCAGCCGCTCATCATCGCCATGCTCGCCGTGCCGATCCTGATCCAGGTGTTCTTCAACTCGGCGCTCGCCTACTGGTTGAATCGCAGGATCGGGGAAAAGCACAGCGTGGCGGGCCCGTCGGCGCTGATCGGTGCATCGAATTTCTTCGAGCTGGCGGTGGCCGCGGCCATCAGCCTGTTCGGATTCGCCTCCGGCGCCGCCCTGGCGACGGTGGTGGGCGTGCTGATCGAAGTGCCGGTGATGCTGTCGGTCGTCGCCATCGTCAACGCGACGCGGCCGTGGTACGAGGGCAGGCCGGCATGATCGAGACCCTGAACAGCGATTGCTTCTGCGTCAGTCTGGACCCGGATGCGCTCAGGCGCGCCGTCGAAGCCGATCCTGCCGCACGCGGCTTGAGCCGGCTGATCGAGGAACGCTGCCCGAATCTTTTCGCGGCACTGCCGGTCTTCGTGTCCCGGCAGCACGTGGACGAAATGGCCGGTGTCATCGCAGCGGTGGAGGAGGTGGTCGCGCTCCCCACGTACCGGGCAGCGGCGCTCGCCGGCGCCGCCGCTACCGCGCTCCACAATCCGGGCGCGCGAGGCGTATTCCTCGGCTACGATTTCCACATCGGTCCGCAGGGCCCGCGGCTGATAGAGATCAACACCAACGCGGGTGGCGCGTTGCTCAACGCGGTCCTCGGGCGCGCCCAGCGCGCCTGCTGCGAGGATGTCGCCCGGCTCGTCAGCGGGCCGATTCCTCCGGGTCGGCTCGAGCGGGCCTTCTTCGACATGTTCGTCGCCGAGTGGCGCGCCGCGAACCGCGCAGGTCTGCCCGAGCGCATCGCGATCGTCGATGATGCCCCGGAGCAACAGTTTCTCTACCCCGAGTTCTTGCTCTTCGCCCAGCTCTTCCGCCGCTTCGGCGTGGAGGCCTCGGTCCTCGCCCCCGAGCAGCTGACGTTCGCGGCCGGCGAGCTCCGCGACGCCGGCGGGCGCGTGGA
>JBGQKK010000015.1:0-22336 GCA_041499545.1 Gammaproteobacteria bacterium
GGCATCAAGAGCCCGGTCGGCGTGAAAGTCGCAGGCACCGATCTCAAGGAAATCGACCGCATCGCCGGCGAGATCGAGCGCGCGGTGAAGGACGTTCCGGGAGTCAGCTCGGCGCTCGCCGAGCGCCTCACCGGCGGCCGCTACATCGACATCGACATCGACCGCGACGCGGCGGCGCGCTACGGCCTGAACGTCGCCGACGTGCAAAGCGTCGTGTCGGCGGCGATCGGCGGCGAGAACATCGGCGAGACCGTCGAAGGCCTGCAGCGCTTTCCCATCAGCGTGCGCTACCCGCGCGAGCTGCGCGACTCGGTGGAGAAGATCCGTACCCTGCCCGTGGTCACCGAGCGCGGCGCGCAGATCCGCCTGGGCGACGTCGCGGCGGTGAGGATCGCCGACGGGCCGCCGATGCTGAAGAGCGAGAACGCGCGGCTCGCGGGCTGGGTGTACATCGATATCCGCGGGCGCGACCTGCGCTCGGCCGTGCGCGACATGCAGCGTGCGGTGGCGGAGAAGGTGAGAATCGCCCCGGCGATCTCCGTTTCCTGGTCAGGCCAGTTCGAGTACCTCGAGCGCGCCACCGCGAGGCTGAAGGTCGTGGTGCCCGCGACCCTCGTCATCATCTTCGTGCTGCTCTACCTGCTCTTCAGGCGCGCGCCCGAAGCCTTGCTCATCATGCTGCTCCTGCCTTTTTCGCTCATCGGGGGACTGTGGCTCGTGTGGTTGCTCGGCCACCACGTGTCGGTCGCGACGGTCGTCGGTTTCATCGCGCTCGCCGGCCTCGCCGCGGAGTTCGGCGTGGTGATGGTGATCTACCTCGATCACGCGATCGAGCGGCGCGCCGCCGCGGGGGTTCGGCTTACCGAGACCGCGCTCCTCGAGGCGATCCGCGAGGGCGCGGTGCTGCGCGTACGACCCAAGGCGATGACGGTCGCCGTGGTGATCGCGGGGCTCTTGCCCATCATGTTCGGCGCGGGCACCGGGTCGGAGGTGATGCAGCGGATCGCCGCGCCGATGGTGGGCGGGATGATCACCGCGCCGCTCCTGTCGATGTTCGTCGTTCCGGCCGCTTACCTTCTTCTGCACCGCCCGCGCCGAAACCATTTCCCCGCCGCAAACTCACCCATAGGAGATCTGAAATGAAACTAAGCCAATTGCCGTTCCTGGTCCTCGTCGCGTTGATCGCCGCACCCGCGCCCGGCTACGCGCAGTCAGACAACATGAGGAACATGGACATGAAAGAAGAGCCGGCCGGCAAAAGCGCTCCGGCCAAGGCGCACAAGGCAACCGGAACCGTGACCAAGGTGGATGCGGCGAGCAGCAAAGTCACGATCGCGCACGGTCCGGTTCAAACCCTCAACTGGTCGGCGATGACCATGACCTTCACCGTCAAGGACAAGGCGCTGCTCGGAAAGCTGTCCTCCGGGAAGAAGGTCGAGTTCGAGTTCGTGCAGCAAGGCCGGGACTACGTAATCGTTTCGGCGAAATAGCGGGCGGAAGCTGACCTCTCGCAGGCCGCGCGGAGCGGGCGCATGAAGATCTTGATCGCCGAAGACGAGCCGAAGACCGGCGCCTACCTGAAACAGGGGCTTTCGGAGGCTGGATTCGTGGTCGACCTTGCGCGCGACGGGGTGGATGCCCTGCACTGCGGGACTACCGACGATTACGATCTCGTCGTGCTGGATGTGATGCTGCCGGGACTCGACGGCTGGCGCGTGCTCCAGGGCCTGCGCAAGGCCGGCAAGGACATGCCCGTGCTCTTCCTTACCGCCCGGGACAAGGTCGAGGACAGGGTCAAGGGACTCGAGCTCGGTGCCGATGATTATCTGGTCAAACCTTTCGACTTCACCGAGCTTCTTGCGCGCGTGCGAAGCTTGTTGCGCCGGGGCGTTCCGAGGGAGACGGCAACACTGAAGGTCGCCGACCTGGAGCTCGATCTGCTGCGGCGTCGCGCGATTCGTTCCGGAAGACGCATCGATCTCACCGCCAAGGAGTTTGCGCTGCTCGAGCTTTTCTTGAGACACAAGGGAGAAATCCTGCCGCGCTTGCTGCTCGCCTCCCAGGTCTGGGATATGAATTTCGACAGCGACACCAATGTCGTTGAAGTTGCCGTGCGGCGATTGCGTTCCAAGATAGACGACGATTTCGATGTCAAATTGATCCACACGGTGCGCGGAATGGGTTATGTCCTGGAAGTGCCGGACGGGTCCTGACGATGCGCAAGTCCATCACGCTAAGGCTCACGCTGTTGTTCGGCGCGGGATCTGCCGCGGTCCTATTCGGGCTCGGCGTGGTCATCACCTCGTCGGTCGAATCCCACTTTGCCGACATAGACACGGAGGAGCTGCACGACCGGCTGGCACTCGTGCGCCACGTGCTTTCCACGGTGCGATTGCCCGACGACCTGGCTGTCCTGCCGCAACGCCTGGATGATGCCTTGATGGGACATCGCGGTCTGGCGGTTGCGGTGATCGATTCGAAAGCACGAACCCTCTTCGCAATGGGCGCCAGCATTCCGCGGTCGGTGATGCAGCAGCCGGCGGCGTCGCCCGATCAGCAGCCCGCGGCGGCCATGTGGCAGTTCGACGGCCACGCCTACCGTGCAATCTCCGCGATGGGCAGACTTTCATTGCCCGGCGAACCTCCCGTAAGGATCGCGATCGCGATGGACATCGCGCACCACCTGGAGTTCATGGGGGGATTCAGGACGACCCTGTGGATCTCGATCGCGTTGGCCGTGGTGTGCACGGCCTTGCTGGGATGGCTGGCGGCACTCAGGGGACTGCGACCCGTTCACGAGATGGCGCAGGTCGCCCAGGGCATCTCGGCGAGCCGCTTGCAGGCCCGCATCGACGCGACGGCCCAACCCCTGGAGCTCACCGAGCTCGTCCACGCCTTCAACGCCATGCTGAGCCGGCTTCAGGATTCCTTCGGTCGGCTGTCGGACTTTTCATCCGACCTCGCCCATGAACTGCGCACGCCCGTCAGCAACCTCATGACCCAGACTCAAGTGGCGGTGTCGAAGTCGCGCCCGGCCGACGTCTATCGCGAGACGCTCTACTCCAACCTGGAGGAGCTCAAGCGCCTGGCTCGCATGATCGCCGATATGCTCTTTCTCGCCAAAGCCGATAACGGTCTGATGATTCCAAACCGTGAACCGGTGCGTCTGGCCGCCGAATTGCAAAGCCTCTTCGAGTTCTATGAGGCGCTCGCGGAGGAAAGCGGCGTCTTCCTGCGAATGACCGGAGCCGCCGATGCCGTGGGCGATGCCCTGATGCTTCGCAGGGCCCTGAGTAATCTCATCTCGAACGCGATCCGCCATACCCCCAGGAGCGGGACGGTGGACGTGGCGATCCGACAAGCTTCCGCCGATGAAGTCGAGATAGAAATCAGGAACCCGGGTGCGGCGATTCCCCCGGAGCACCTGGGGCGCATTTTCGACCGGTTCTATCGGGTCGAGCCGTCACGGCAGAAAAGCACGGAGGGCGCCGGATTGGGGCTCGCCATCACGAAATCGATCATCGCCGCCCACGGGGGAACGATCGCGGTCTCGTCGTCGGCG
This sequence comes from Gammaproteobacteria bacterium, assembly GCA_041499545.1. Classification (GTDB taxonomy): domain Bacteria; phylum Pseudomonadota; class Gammaproteobacteria; order Burkholderiales; family SG8-39; genus VBDM01. The sequence continues at coordinate 3,563 of JBGQKK010000015.1, forward strand.
GAAAGCACGTCGTTTAAGGCCGTGCTTCCCGCGCGGGAACGCGGGATTACAAAAATGTAAACTTGGCGTCAGCTTGAAGTTGGGTAGCGCTCCCTATGATGGAATTGCGACATCACTAGGAGCAGACCATGAACAAGCACAGAGTTGAATTGATCGTTGCAGCTGCAATCGTTGCCGCCTTCGGGTGGTCCGCTGCTTCCGCGGACGAGGCACTCGCTCCCGCTTCCGGCCAGCAAGCGAAAACGGAATACTGGATGATGGACCATTCGCCGGCCGACGCGAAGGCGATGCGGCTGATGACCAAGTCCGGAAGCCAGACGGCTCCGACATCAACGGCAAAGGTCGAGTACTGGGCGATGGACCATTCGCCGGCGGACATCAAGGCCATGCAGCGCATGGACACGAAAAAGGCCAAGAGCCCGCAAGGCAAGACCGAGTACTCCATGATGGGCCATTCCTCCGGCGATGTGAAAGCCATGCGAGGCATGAAAGGCCCGGAAAAGGTGGTCACCGTCGGCGAGTAGCTGAACAGAGCGGCAAACCCGATTTGGGCCGGGCGGCGTGCGCGGCGTGCGCGCGCCGCCGCTTTGTTTACCGATACGTGCGGCTATCCGCTGACGATCTGGCTCCCCCTGAGGTTGATGAAGATGACGTGCCGCTTGGAAAGCGGTCATGGAGTCAGCTTGACCCAAGTCAATATGAATCCTCGGCCTGCATGTAAATGTATTTGGAGTTCAACGCTTGTCGAAAGGGCCTGCAGGTGATGGAGCAATCAGAAGGCGCAGGAGTCAGTGCCAAAGTGAATCTCGAACCGATTTCAGGGATGCCTATGGCTCCGAAATTCGACACGAACAACAAGGTACGCGCGATGTCTATTCAACGGTTTCCGTATCACGATGAAAGTACCGCAATGGTGCATGCCCCGGCCGAACGGGTCTTCGCTCATCTCGACGATCCGAAGTCCCTGTCGGCGCACATGGGCGAGTCCTCGATGATGATGATGGGCTCGCGCATGTCGATCGATGTGGACGCCGGCGGCGGGCAGGTGGTCGGCTCGAAAATCCGCATGTATGGAAGCGTGATGGGGATTCCGATTTCGCTCGAGGAGGCGATTTGCGAGCGCCAGCCGCCTTTCAAGAAGCGGTGGGAGACCATCGGAACTCCAAAGCTCATCGTCATGGGGCACTACCGCATGGGCTTCGATGTGACATCCACAGGCGCTTCGTCGCTGGTGCGCGTTTTCATCGACTACGGCTTACCGACGGGGATTGTCGGCCGATGCCTTGGCCGCCTTTTCGGCTCCATGTATGCAAAGTGGTGTACGCAGCGCATGACACGGGATGCGGCGGAACGGTTTCCGGGTGAACCTGTGAAGGAGAACACATGAATACTACGAATCCTTGGAGAGGCTCCCTTTACCTTCCTGATGTTTTTCTATCCGCTCGTCGTCTTGGTGCTCTGGGGGTTTCTGGTCGGCGCGCTCTACGCGTGGCTGCACAATCTTCTCGACGGTGGGACCCGGAATCGCTGAAGGGAAGGGTTCTTCGAACGGGAGTACGCTGATGGATATGCCCCGTCACCCGCATTTGCACCACGATGATGGGAACTCGGGCCACGCGAACCCGGCGCCCGGTCCAGGGACTGCCGTCGATCCGGTTTGCGGGATGACGGTCGAAATCGCCGGCGCGAAGCACACACGCTCCTTCGGCGGCTCGACCTGGTATTTCTGCAGCAAGGGCTGCGCGGACAAGTTCGCCGCCGAGCCCGACCGCTACGCCAAAACAAACAAACCCAAGTCGGCGCCGGCCGTGCCGGACGCGCTCTACACCTGCCCAATGCACCCGGAAATCCAGCAGCAGGGCCCGGGAAACTGCCCCAAGTGCGGCATGGCGCTCGTGCCTGTCTTCCCCGCCGCGGCCGCTGAATACACCTGCCCGATGCACCCGGAAATCCGCAGCCCGAAGCCGGGGAATTGCCCCAAGTGCGGCATGGCGCTCGTCCCGGTCGCGGGGGCGAAAGAGGACGATTCGGAGCTGCGGAGCATGACGCGTCGCTTCTGGGTGAGCGCGGTGCTGACCGCGCCGCTCGCCGTCATCGCCATGGCGCCCTATTTCGGGATCAAGGAACCGCTCGGCCTCGCCGCGCATGTGCGGATGTATCTCGAGCTCGCGCTCGGCACGCCGGTCATCTTATGGGGCGGATGGCCTTTCTTCAGGAGGTTCGCGCTCTCGATCAAGAACCGCAGCCCGAACATGTATACCTTGATCGGTCTGGGCGTGGCGCTCGCTTATCTCTTCAGCCTCGCGGCGGTGTTCGCGCCCGGCCTTTTCCCGCAAGAATTCCAGGAGGAGAGCGGCCAGGTCGGTGCCTACTTCGAGGCGGCGGCGGTGATCGTCACGCTGGTGCTCCTGGGCGAAGTCATGCAGTTGCGCGCGCTGGGTCAAACGAGCCGTGCGATCCGCGAGCTGCTCGCGCTCGCGCCGAATACGGCGCTGCGCATCGAAGCCGACGGCCGCGAAGTCGAAGTGCCTCTTGTCGAGGTACAGGTCGGCGACAAGTTGCGCGTTCGCCCGGGCGAGAAGGTGCCGGTCGACGGTTCGTGCGTCGAAGGGGCTTCGAACGTGGACGAATCGATGATCACCGGCGAGCCCGTTCCCGTCCCGAAAAAGCCCGGCGACCGGGTGACCGGGGCGACGATCAACGGGAAGGGGACCCTGGTCATCCGTGCCGAGCGCGTCGGCGCCGACACGCTCCTTTCGCAAATCGTGCACATGGTGGCGCAGGCGCAGCGCACGCGCGCGCCGGTGCAGCGGCTCGCCGATCTCGTCGCCGCCTACTTCGTCGAGACGGTGATCGCCATCGCGGTCCTTACCGCGCTCGTCTGGTGGTTCTTCGGCCCCGAGCCCAGGCTCACCTACGCGGTCGTCAACGCGGTCGCCGTGCTGATCATCGCCTGCCCCTGCGCGGTGGGCTTGGCGACGCCGATCTCGATCACGGTGGCGATGGGGCAGGGAGCGATCAACGGCATCCTGTTCCGCAACGCCGAAGCGGTGGAGAAGCTGCGCGATATCGACACCCTGGTCGTGGACAAGACCGGCACGCTCACGCTCGGCAGCCCGCGGCTCGTCGATCTCGTCGTCGAGGGAATCGCCGAGAGCGAGGCGCTTGCCCTGATCGCGAGCCTGGAGCGCGCGAGCGAACACCCGCTCGGGCAGGCGATCGTGAAGGGCGCGGAGGACCGCGGGCTGCAGCTATCCAAGGTCGAGAGGTTCGAGTCGGTCACGGGCCAGGGCGTGCGCGGGGAGATCGCCGGGCGGAAAGTGGCCGTCGGCAGCCGCCTTTTCATGGAGTCGCAGGGCAGCGTGCCCGCCTCGCTCGCCGAGAAAGCCGATGCGCTGAGGACCCAGGGCAAGACCGCGCTCTACGCCGCGGTGGACGGGCGCACGGTCGCGGTGGTCGCGGTCGCCGATCCGATCAAGGAAACGACGCCGGAAGCGATCAAAACGCTGCAATCCGAAGGCGTGCGCGTGGTGATGCTCTCGGGCGACTCGCGCAAGACCGCGGAAGCGGTCGGCCGTCAGCTCGGCATCGACGAAGTCATCGCCGAAGTGCTGCCCGAGCAGAAAGTCGATGCGATCAAGTCGTTGCAGGCGCAAGGCCGCGCGGTTGCGATGGCGGGCGACGGCATCAACGACGCGCCGGCGCTCGCGCAGTCGAATGTGGGCATCGCCATGGGCACCGGAACCGACGTCGCGATCGAGAGCGGCAGCGTCACGCTGGTCAAAGGCGACCTGCGCGGCATCGTCAAGGCGATCCGCCTGTCGCGCGCCACCATGCGCAACGTCAAGCAGAACCTGTTCTTCGCCTTCGTCTACAACGCGGTCGGCGTGCCGGTCGCGGCAGGCGTCCTCTATCCCGTGTTCGGCCTGCTGCTCTCGCCGATCTTCGCCGGCGCGGCGATGGCCTCCAGCTCGGTGTCGGTGGTGACGAACGCGCTGCGGCTGCGGCGGGTGAGGCTGTGACGTGAACACTTTCACACGGCTTTCCGAGTAAGGAGGAAATCATGAATATCGGAACCCTGAAGCTGCTCGCCTGGTGCGCGCTCGCAATGGCGCCCGTGGCTCTCGCGCACGTGAGCAACGAATCTAAACCGGCCGCAGGATTGACGGTGGAGCTCGGGATCGTGCCGGCGGAGACTCTCCGCGGCCGCCCCGAGGAAGATGCCGTGAGCAAGATGCACGGCGGCGTGCCGTCGGGCAAGTCGATGTACCACGTGATGGTGGCGATCTTCGACGCCAAGACCGGACAGCGGGTCACCGACGCCCAGGTCAGGGCGCGGGTCGAAGAGGTCGGCCTGACGAGGGAGGAGAAGGTGCTCGAGCCGATGAAAGTCGCCGATGCCGTCACCTTCGGCAATTTTTTCCGCATGGCCGGCCAGGGCACGTTTCGCATTACGGTGCAGATCCGGCGACCCGGCACGACCAGCGCGACCGAGGTGCAATTCGAGCACAAGCACCGCTGATCCGGCGGCAGAAACGTCGTGCCGCGCATGAATTCCCTCAGGCTTCGTCGCCTGGGGATCGATACCTACCAGCACCATGTGGTTTTCATGCGCAGCGACTGCCACATCTGCCGCTCGGAGGGGTTCAGCGTGCAGTCGCGGGTGCAGGTCCGGCTGGGCGCGAGGACGATCATCGCGACCGTGAACGTCGTGCACAGCGAGCTCTTCGCTCGAGGCGAGGGCGGTCTGTCGGAATCCGCCTGGCGCGCGCTGGGCGCGCACGAAGGCGACGAAATGCTGCTGTCGCACGCGGCGCCGGTCGAGTCGCTGAGTCACCTGCGCGGTAAGGTCTACGGCAAGCCGCTCCACGACATAGCGATGCTCGAGATCGTGCGCGATATCACCGCGGGCCGCTACTCCGACCTGCACCTGTCGGCGTTCATCACTGCCTGCGCCGGAAACCACCTGGATCTCGACGAGACCGTGGCGCTTACGCGCGCCATGGTCGCGGTGGGCGAGCGCCTGAGCTGGGACCAGGCTCAGATCATGGACAAGCACTGCGTCGGCGGATTGCCCGGCAACCGCACCACGCCCATCGTGGTGGCGATCGTCGCGGCCCTCGGCCTCGTCATTCCGAAGACGTCCTCGCGCGCCATCACCTCGCCCGCGGGCACCGCCGACACCATGGAAACGCTCGCCCCGGTGAACCTCGACGCGCGAGCGATGCGGCGCGTGGTCGAGCGCGAAGGCGGCTGCGTCGTCTGGGGCGACGCGGCCGGCTTGAGCCCGGCCGACGATGCGCTGGTGCGCGTGGAGCGGCCGCTCGAGCTCGACAGCGAGGGTCAGCTGGTCGCGTCGGTGCTTTCGAAGAAGGCGGCGGCAGGCTCGACGCACGTGGTGGTGGACATGCCGGTGGGTCCGACCGCGAAAGTGCGCTCGACGGTGGCGGCCGAATTCCTGCGCGAGCGGCTCGAGGCCACGGGGCAGGCCCTGGGGCTGTCGGTGCGCGTCGTGCTCACCGACGGCAGCCAGCCGGTCGGGCGCGGCATCGGGCCGGCGCTCGAGGCGCGCGACGTGCTGGCGGTGCTTCGCGGCGAGGCGGCGGCGCCCGCGGACCTTCGCGAGCGCTCGCTCCTGCTCGCCGGACACGTGCTGGAGCTGTCCGGGCGCGTGTCCGCCGGCGGAGGGCAGAAAGAAGCGGCGGCGATCCTGGAAGACGGGCGCGCCCTGCGCAAGTTCGAGGCGATATGCGAGGCCCAGGGCGGAATGCGCAAGCCCGGCACGGCGGCCCACACCGACTGGATCTGCGCCACCCGCCCGGGTCGCGTGGTCGCGATCGACAACCGACGGCTCGCGCGCGCGGCGAAGCTCGCCGGGGCGCCCCAGGCGAGCGCGGCGGGCGTGGAGTTTCTCGCGCCGGTCGGAACCCGGGTCGAAGAGGGCCAGCCGCTGTTCGTCCTGCACGCCGAAGCCCACGGCGAGCTCCACTACGCGCTCGACTACGTCAACAGCCAGCCGGGCATCGTTAGGGTCGAATAAGGCGAAGTCCTGCCCGGGAGCAATCCGCTAGACTTTGTCTCAACGCGGGCGGCCGGTATTGACGTTAACGTAAACGTTAAGTAGCGTAGAGCATACGTGCCCAAGGCGCCCCCCGGCGCAGAGAGTTCCATGACCGATCTGAGCACTTCCCGGCACACGGAGTACAAGGCGAAGAACAAGATCCGCTTCGTCACCGCGGCGTCGCTGTTCGACGGGCACGACGCCTCGATCAACATCGTGCGGCGCATGCTGCAAGCGAGCGGCTGCGAGGTCATCCATCTCGGCCACAACCGCTCGGTCGAGGAGATCGTGGCGGCCGCGCTCGAGGAGGACGTGCAGGGCGTCGCGGTGTCTTCCTACCAGGGCGGCCACATCGAGTATTTCAAGTACCTGCTCGATCTTCTGCGCGAGCGCGGCGGGGAGAACATCAGAGTATTCGGCGGCGGCGGTGGAGTGATCGTCGCCGAGGAGATTCGCGAGCTGCAGAGCTACGGGGTGGCGCGCATCTACTCTCCCGAGGACGGCCAGAAGATGGGCCTGCAGGGCATGGTCGACGACATGATCGAGCGCTGCGACGAGGACCTGTCGCAGTACGCGCCACGCGATCTTGCGTCGCTGAAGCGCGGGGGCTGGCGCTCGCTGGCGCGCCTGCTCACCGCCATGGAGAACGGCGCGGCCGATCCCCGGCTGCGCGCACAGATGCTGCACGAGGCGGAAACCATCGCGGTGCCGGTGCTGGGTATCACCGGGACCGGCGGCTCGGGCAAGTCCTCGCTCACCGACGAGCTGATCCGGCGCTTCAGGCTGGACCAGCAAGACCGTATCGATATCGCCGTGCTCGCCGTGGATCCGTCGCGGCGCAAGTCGGGCGGCGCCTTGCTCGGTGACCGGATTCGCATGAACGCGATTCAGGGAGGGCGCGTCTTCATGCGCTCGCTCGCCACGCGCGGGGCGCAGGGGGAGGTATCGAAGAGCCTTCCCGACGCCATCGCCGCGTGCAAGGCCGCCGGATTCGGCCTGGTGCTCGTCGAGACTTCGGGGATAGGCCAGGGCGATTCGGGCATCGTGCCGCTCGTCGATGTCTCGCTCTACGTCATGACGCCCGAGTACGGCGCGGCGAGCCAGCTCGAGAAGATCGACATGCTCGATTTCGCCGACTTCGTCGCCATCAACAAGTTCGACCGCAAAGGCGCGCAGGACGCGCTGCGCGACGTGCGCAAGCAATATCAGCGCAACCGCAAGGTCTTCGACCGCTCGCCCGAGGAGATGCCCGTGTATGGGACCATCGCCTCGCGCTTCAACGACGACGGCGTCACCGCCCTCTATCAGGGCATCCTTCCCGTCCTGGTCGAGCACGGGCTGAAAGCCGGGCCCGGCGCGCTATCCCCCGTCGAGAGGCGCGCCTCATCCGGGAAAAGCGCCATCGTGCCGCCGGCGCGCAGTCGCTACCTCGCGGAGGTCGCCGACACCGTGCGCGGATATCACGCCCGAATCGCCCAGCAATCGTGCCTCGCGCGCGAGCGCCAGCAATTGCTCGCCGCGAAGGCCATGCTCTCCGCCGCCGGCAAGGATGCGGGGATGCTCGAGCCCTTGATCGAGAAGCGGAGTCGCGAGCTCGACGCGCAATCGAAGCAGCTCATCGACGAGTGGCCCGAGACGAAGAGGACCTACGCGGGCGACGAGCTCGCCGTGAAGGTGCGCGACAATGAAGTGCGCACCCGGCTCGCCGCCCTGTCCCTGTCGGGAACCCGAGTGCCCAAGGTCGCGCTGCCGCGCTTCGAGGACGAGGGCGAGATCTTGAAATGGCGCATGCGCGAGAACCTGCCCGGCTCGTTCCCGTTTACCGCCGGCGTGTTCGCCTTCAAGCGCGAGAACGAGGATCCGACCCGCATGTTCGCCGGCGAGGGCGATGCTTTCCGCACCAACCGGCGCTTTCACCTGCTGTCGAAGGACATGCCGGCGAAGCGCCTGTCCACCGCGTTCGACTCGGTGACGCTCTACGGCTTCGATCCCGACCCGCGCCCCGATATCTACGGAAAGGTCGGCAATTCCGGGGTCTCGATCGCAACGCTCGACGACCTGAAGGCCTTGTACGCGGGGTTCGACCTTTGTGATCCGGCGACCAGCGTCTCGATGACCATCAACGGACCCGCGCCGACGATCTTGGCGATGTTCTTGAACGCAGCGATCGACCAGCAGGTCGAAAAATTCCGAGGGCATAACGGCCGCGAGCCCACGACGCCCGAGCGCGAGGAAATCAAGGCGCAAACGCTGTCGACCGTCCGCGGCACGGTGCAGGCCGATATCCTCAAGGAAGACCAGGGGCAGAACACCTGCATTTTCTCGACCGAGTTCTCGCTCAAGGTGATGGGCGACATCCAGGAATACTTCGTCGAGCACGACGTCCGGAACTTCTATTCGGCGTCGATCTCGGGCTATCACATCGCCGAGGCCGGCGCGAACCCGATCTCCCAGCTCGCCTTCACCCTCGCCAACGGCTTCACCTTCGTCGAGGCCTATCTCGCGCGCGGCATGAAGATCGACGATTTCGCGCCCAACCTCTCGTTCTTCTTCAGCTACGGAATTGAGCCCGAGTACGCGGTCCTCGGGCGCGTGGCTAGGCGCATCTGGGCGGTGGCGATGCGCGACGGGTACGGCGCGAACGAGCGCAGCCAGAAGCTCAAGTTCCATTCGCAGACTTCGGGGCGCTCGCTGCACGCCCAGGAGATCGCTTTCAACGACATACGCACGACGCTGCAGGCATTGATCTCGATCTACGACAACACCAACTCGCTCCACACGAACGCTTACGACGAGGCGATCACGACGCCGACGGAGGAATCGGTGCGCCGCGCGATGGCGATCCAGCTTGTCATCAACAAGGAATGGGGCCTGGGGAAAAACGAGAACCCCAACCAGGGCAGCTTCATCGTCGAGGAGCTGACCGATCTCGTCGAGGAGGCCGTGCTGAAGGAGTTCGAGGCGATGGCGGAGCGCGGCGGTGTGCTCGGGGCGATGGAGACGGGGTATCAGCGCGGCAAGATCCAGGAGGAGTCGCTGCTCTACGAGCACCGCAAGCACGACGGCTCGTACCCCATCGTGGGCGTCAACACCTTCAGGAACCCGCACGGCGACCCTGTGCCCCAAAAGCTGGAGCTCATCCGCTCTACCGAGGAGGAGAAGCAATCGCAGCTCAAGCGCCTGGCCGATTTCAAGGCGCGCCACGCGGGCGAAGCGCCGGCGATGCTCGAGCGCCTGCGTCAGGCGGCGATGCGCGACGAGAACGTCTTCGCGGTGCTGATGGACGCGGTGCGCGCGTGCTCGCTCGGACAGATCACCGAGGCGCTCTTCGAAGTGGGCGGGCAGTACCGGCGGAGCATGTAGGCTGCCGCCGTCTTTCGCCTAAGGGTTGTATTCGTAGGCGCCGATATCGATGGCGTTGCGGACTGGACGCGGCTCGCGGTTGGTGGGGTGCACGTACTGGTAGATCGGCGTCAGATCGAACGCGCCGCCGAGTCCCGGTGCCGTACCCTGGTCGATGCCCGGCGTCGTCGCGGTGGGGCGATAGTTGAAGGTGCCGATGTCGACGAAGTTCGCGGCGGCCGTAGCGATTTTCAGGTTCGAGGTTTGCGTCGCGGTGCCGCTGACGGCGGTGCCGATGCCGACGAACAGATTGTTCTGCACCGTCGCGGTGCTGCCGCCCTGGACGAATACGAAAGTGCCTCCCGAGGGGGCGTCGTTCACGAAGGTATTGTTCACGACGTACAAGGTGTGGTTGGGGCGGAGGAGCCCCTCCTCGCCGTAGGTCACCAGGATCGGGTTGTCGTTGAGCGGACCTTGCTGCAGCAGATTTCCGACGATGTAGGAAAGCCCGCCGTTTGGCAGATCGATCTGGTAACTCGAAGTGCCGCCCGCTTCGTCCATGATGCGGTTGTAGAGAATATAGTTCTCCGCCGCGCGGCTCTTCACCAGGTGGCCGATGCTCGCGTGATGCGAATAGCTGTAGCGCAGGGTGAAGCGGTCGGTGTTGTCGATGTAGATGTTGTGCGCGCACCCGCTCGGATCGTCGCAGTTGCCGTTGCGGGCGAATTCGGTGTACTCGATGAGCACGTTCCCGCCGCCGCCGAGGATACCTTCCTGGTTGTCGTGAAAATAGCTGCCGCAGATGGCGAGATCCTGGCCTTCGGCGCGGATGCCCGAGCCGTTCAGATCCGGAACCGCCGCCCCTGAAAATTCGATGTTCTCCACCGCCATGTTCGCGCCCTGCGTCACCCAGGTGCCCTTGCCGTTGGATATGGTCGCCGGTGCGACGATATGCGCGCGCCCGCCGACGCCCCGCAAGGTGAGGTTGTCGGTGACCCAGGTGGTAGCGGGGCCGTTGTATACGCCTGCGTCGATCTCGATCACATCCCCGCTGGCGATGCCCGTCACGTCGTTCGGGTTGGCGAACTGCCGCGTCGGGCCGACCCGCAGCACGCGCGCCGGCGCGAAGTCCTGCGTGACCGTGGTGCCCGCCACCGTCACGTTCGCGCTGCGCCTGAAGCTCGTGCCGCCATCGCTGGTGAGCGCGATGGTGTAGTTGCCGTTGGACAACCCCGCGATGCTGTAGCGGAACGTGCATGCGCCGACGTCCTGGGTCACCGCCACCGAGGTGACGGGGATGCCTGACGTTGTATTGGACCCGGCGAACGCGTAGACCAGGTTCGCGCTCTCCTGATGGCGATCGAGCAGGCTGCTGTCAACCGTCCCGATCACGCTGATTCCACCGCCGCCCGTGACGTTCACGATCGTGGAGCGCGTGGTGCTGCCGCCGGTGCCGGTGCAAGTCAGGGTATAGGCGGTCGCGGTCGTGATCGAGTTGATCGTCAGGCTGCCCGAAGTGGGTTTGGCGCCCGACCAGGCGCCGGTGGCGTTGCAGCCCGAGGCATTGCTCGATGACCAGGTAAGCTGCGTCGAGCCGCCAGACGCCACCGGATTCGGCGCCGCGCTCAGAGAAACCGACGGCGCCGCCGATCCGGGAGGCGGCGTGCTGCTTGCGTCGGTGTTCACTCCGATAGTGCTGCTGCACGCGGCGAGACCCAGCGCGCACACCAGGGTTAGCGATGTACTGTAGCGTGTGGTCATCATGGATTCGCCCTTTGAGTCGGGCAGGGAAGTGAACCGAGCGCGATGATATTCCGGCAACGTGCCGAGATGGTATGCCAAAATTCCTCGATTCGGCCGGTATGCCAGCGGCATTCGCCGCTAGCATGCCAAAAGCCGCTGTGCCGATGCAACTTTCCCGGCCGATCCGGCCGAAGAGGCGGACTGGGCCTACGGAGGGCACCGAGTGAGCGCAAGGCCGGGGGCGGGGGGCGGCGCGGAGTTCGACTACATCGTCGTCGGCGGGGGTTCCGCCGGTTGCGCGCTCGCCGCGCGGCTGAGCGAGAACGCCTCGGTCACGGTCGCTCTGCTCGAGGCGGGTGGCGACGGCACGGACTTCGTGATACGCACGCCGCTGGCGGGCGTGACCATGCTGCCGACGCGCCTCAACAACTGGGCGTTCGAGTCGGTGCCGCAGCCGAACCTCGACGGCCGGCGCAGCTATCAGCCGCGCGGCCGTTCGCTCGGCGGTTCGTCGGTGCTCAACGCGATGATTTACATGCGCGGGCATCGCAGCGACTATGACCGCTGGGCGGCCCTCGGCAATGCCGGCTGGTCGTATGCGGACGTGCTGCCGTACTTCAAGCGCTCCGAGGACAACGAGTCGCTGCACGACGAGTACCACGGCCGCGGCGGCCCGCTGCCGGTGGCGCACCCGCGCACCGACAATCCGTTTCATGCCGTTTGGCTCGCTGCCGCGCGCGAGGCCGGCTTTCCCATCAACGCCGACTTCAACGGCGCGGAGCAGGAGGGCCTCGGCGTCTACCAGGTGACGCAGCGAAACGGCGAGCGCTGGAGCGCCGCGCGTGCGTACATCCATCCGCTCGCGGGCAAGCGTGCGAACCTGTCGGTGCTGACTCGCGCGCGTGCGCGGCGCATCGCCTTCGCAGGGCGCCGCGCAAGCGGCGTCGAAATCTCGCTGGACGGCGAGCCGCGCCCGCTCCGGGCGCGCCGCGAAGTCGTTCTCTGTGCAGGCGCCATTCAATCGCCGCAGCTGCTGCTGCTCTCGGGCGTGGGCGATGCGCAACGGCTGGCGCGACTCGGCATCGAGCCGGTGCACCATCTTCCGGGTGTCGGCCGCAACTTCCACGACCATCCCGATTTCATCTTCGGCTTCGACGTCCCGAGCACCGACCTGCTGGGATTCTCCGCCGCTGGGATCGCGCGGCTCGTGCGGGAGTCCGCACGCTATCGCCGCGAACGCCGCGGCATGGTGACGACCAATTTCGCCGAGTGCGGCGGTTTTCTGCGCGCATCCGCCGATTCGCCGGCGCCCGAGTTCCAGCTGCACTTCGTCGTCGGCATCGTCGACGACCACGCGCGCAAGTTGCACCTGCACCACGGACTCTCGTGCCACGTATGCTTGTTGCGGCCGAAGAGCCGCGGCTCCGTGGAGCTCGCGAGCTCGGACCCCGGGGCGGCGCCGCTGATCGATCCGGCCTACTACAGCGATCGCGAAGATCTCGAACAGATGGTGATCGCTTACAAGCTGGCGCGGCGGGTGCTCGACGCGCCGTCGCTCGCACGTCTGTACACGCGCGAGCTTTTTACGCGGCACGTGAAGACCGACGACGACATCCGTGCGATCCTGCGCGCGCGAACCGACACGATCTATCATCCGGCCGGGACCTGCGCGATGGGCGTCGACGATATGGCAGTCGTCGATCCGCAGCTGCGCGTGCGCGGGCTCGAAGGCCTGCGTGTCGCCGACGCATCCATCATGCCGACGCCGATCGGCGGCAATACGAACGCACCCTGCATCATGATCGGCGAAAAAGCCGCGGAAATGATCGCCAGGGGCGCAATGTAGCGCGGCAGGTGCCGCCGGGCCGGCACGGTCCTCTTTCCGGCGCGCGCACGCCGGGGATTTGCCATAATGTGCCGGCATCCCGAGGAGGAGGGCCATGCCGCAAGCCTTGCAGGACACCTTCCCGCGCCTTCTGCTGAATCAAGCGAAAGTCCGCCCGGACCGTCCCGCGATCCGCGAGAAGGACCTCGGGATCTGGCAGACGTGGACCTGGGCGCAGGCGCTCGAGGAAGTGCGCTCGCTCGCCTGCGGCCTGGCCGCTCAAGGGTTCAAGCGCGGCGACCGCCTCGCCGTCGTCGGCGACAATCGCCCGCGGCTGTACTGGGCGATGATGGCCGCGCAATCACTCGGTGGCGTGCCGGTACCGCTGTACCAGGACGCGGTCGCCGCCGAGATGGCGTTCGTCCTGCAGGACGCCGATATCGGCTTCGCCGTCGCCGAGGACCAGGAGCAGGTCGACAAGCTCCTCGAGAACCTCACTCAGTGCCCGAAACTCGGGCGCATCTATTTCGACGATCCGCGCGGGCTGCGCCACTACGCTCAAGGCGAGTTGATGAGTCTCGACGCGCTCCAGGCGCTTGGCCGCGATTTCGCCGGCCGCAACCCGGAATTCTTCGCCGCCGAAGTCGAGAAGGGCCGGGCCGCCGACGTCGCGGTGATTCTCTACACTTCGGGGACGACCGGAAATCCCAAGGGCGTCGCGCAAACGCACGCCGCGCTGATCGAAACGGCGCGGGTGCTGGTCGCCTTCGACGGGTTCACGGAAAAGGACGAAGTGCTGTGCTACCTTCCTATGGCCTGGGTCGGCGACTTTCTCTACTCCTACGCGCAGTCCCTCGTCGCGGGCTTCCGCCTCAATTGCCCCGAGTCCCCGGAAACCGTGATGACCGACCTGCGCGAGATCGGGCCGACGTACTACTTCGGGCCGCCGCGCGTCTACGAGAACATCCTGACCCAGGTGATGATCCGCATCGAGGACGCGAGCTGGCCGAAGCGCTGGATGTTCCGCTACTTCATGGCGCTCGCCAAGCGGGTCGGCATGAGCATCATGGAGGGCAAGCCCGGCGTATCGTTGAAGGACCGGCTGCTCTATGCGCTGGGCGGCCTGCTTGTATACGGCCCGCTCAAGAACGTGCTCGGCCTTTCGCGCATCCGCGTCGCCTACACCGGCGGCGAGGCGATCGGCCCCGACCTGTTCGACTTCTACCGCTCGATCGGGGTGAATCTCAAGCAGCTCTATGGAATGACCGAGACCTGCGTCACCGTGAGCATGCACGCCTCGGGCGAAGTGAAGCTCGAAACGGTAGGCCGGCCGATGCCGGGTGTCGAGGTGCGCATCGCCGACTCGGGTGAAGTGCTGGTGCGCTCGCCCGGCGTCATGAGGGAATACCACAAGCGGCCCGACGCAACGCGCGAGGCGATCGACGCCGAGGGCTTTTTCCACACCGGAGACGCCGGCTTTTTCGACGCGGAAGGCCATCTCAAGATCATCGACCGCGCCAAGGACGTGGGCCGGCTCGCCGACGGCGCGCTGTTCGCGCCGAAATATATCGAGAACAAGCTGAAGTTCTTTCCCTACATCAAGGAAGCCGTGTGCTTCGGCGACGTGCGCGACAAGGTTTGCGCTTTCGTCAACATCGACATGGCGGCCGTCGGCAACTGGGCCGAGCGCCGCAATATCGCCTATTCGGGCTACGCCGATCTCGCCTCTCAACCCGCCGTGTGCGACCTCATCCGCGAGTGCGTCGAGAAGGTCAACCGCGACCTGGCCGCGTACTCCGCGCTCGGCGAGTCCCAGATCCGGCGCTTCCTCATCCTGCACAAAGAGCTCGATGCCGACGACGGCGAGCTCACGCGCACGCGCAAGGTGCGCCGCGGCCACATCGCCGACAAGTACGTGGTGCTCGTCGATGCGCTCTATTCGGGCAAGTCGAGCTGCTTCATCGAGACGCAGATGCGCTTCGAGGACGGGCGCATCGGGACCGTATCCGCGGACCTGCCCATTCTGGAGGCGCAGCGCTACGCCGCCCCCGAGGCGCGCAAGGCGGCCTGATCCCGCGCGACCCCAGTGCCCGACCTCATGTCCGAGATAAGCGAGCGCGGAAAGATCGGAGCGCCCCTCCTCCAGGTCGAGGACATCTCGCTCGCTTTCGGCGGGGTGGTCGCGCTGCAGGGCGTGTCGTTCGACGTGCGCGAGCACGAGGTCCGCGCCATCATCGGGCCCAACGGCGCGGGCAAGTCCTCGATGCTCAACGTCATCAACGGCGTCTACCACCCGCAGCGCGGCACGGTCGCGTTCAAGGGTAGAAGACGCCGCCGCGTCGACCCTCACGAGGCCGCCCGGCAGGGCATCGCGCGGACCTTCCAGAACATCGCGCTCTTTCGGGGAATGAGCGTGCTCGACAATCTCATGACCGGCCGCAATCTCAAGATGCGGTGCAATGTCCTCCAACAGGCCCTGTACCTTGGGCCCGCCCGGCGCGAGGAGCTGGAGCACCGCGAGAAAGTGGAGGCGGTCATCGATTTCCTCGAGATCCAGCATATCCGCAAGACGCCGGTGGGCAGGCTGCCCTACGGCCTGCAGAAGCGCGTCGAGCTCGGGCGCGCGCTCGCGGCGGAGCCCGAGCTGCTCCTGCTCGATGAGCCCATGGCCGGAATGAACCTCGAGGAGAAGCAGGACATGAGCCGCTTCATCCTCGACGTCAACGACCAGATGGGCACCACCATCGTCCTGATCGAGCACGACATGAGCGTGGTCATGGACCTCTCCGATCGCGTGGTCGTGCTCGACTACGGGCGCAAGATCGCCGACGGCACACCCGACGAGGTGCGCGGGAACAAGGCGGTCATCGACGCGTATCTCGGAGTCGCGCACTAGCCATGCAATTCTTCTTCGAGGTCCTGATTGGAGGCTTGCTCGCAGGGGTGATGTATTCGCTCGTGGCGCTCGGCTTCGTGCTGATCTACAAGGCCTCGGGGGTGTTCAACTTCGCTCAAGGGGCGATGGTGTTCTTCGCCGCGCTGACGACCGTGGGATTCATGTCGATGGGCGCGCCGTTCTGGCTCGCCGTCGGGCTCGCGCTCGCGGCCATGGCGGCGCTGGCAGTCTTCACCGAGCGCGTGGTGCTGCGCCCCCTTGTGAACCAGCCGCAGATCACCCTTTTCATGGCCACCATAGGGCTCACCTATTTCATCGAGGGCATCGCACAGCTCGCCTGGGGCGCGCAGGTGCACGCGCTCGACCTGGGCGTCGCCGACGAGCCGATCGGATGGCTGATGGACCACACCGGCATGAACATCAGCAAATTCGACCTCGTCGCCTCCGGGATCGCGGCCACCCTGGTGGCCGTGCTCGCGCTGTTCTTCAACAAGACACGCACGGGCAGGGCGCTGCGCGCCGTAGCCGACGACCACCAGGCGGCGCTGGCGGTGGGCATTTCCCTGCAGAGGATCTGGGTGATCGTGTGGATGACCGCCGGGTTCGTCGCGCTCGTGACCGGGCTCCTCTGGGGCGCGCGCAACGGCGTGCAGTTCGCCCTGACCTTCCTCGCTCTAAAGGCGCTGCCGGTGCTGGTCCTGGGAGGCTTCGACTCGATCGCGGGCGCCATCGTCGGCGGGCTGATCATCGGCGCCTCCGAGAAGCTCGCCGAGGTCTACATCGGGCCGCTCGTCGGCGGCGGCATCGAGTCCTGGTTTCCCTATGTCCTCGCCCTCGGATTTCTCCTGGTGCGGCCGGAAGGCCTTTTCGGGGAGAGGCGCATCGACCGGGTCTGATCCGCTCGACTCCTGAACCCGACCATGCTTTACCGAGAAACCGGGCAGTTCAAGACGGCCTACGCCGCGGATCAGCAGCTCTTCCCGATCCGCCAGGATCGGATCGGCATTGCCGTTTTCCTGGTAGTCGCTTTCCTCGGTGTGCCCCTCGCCGCGCTCACTCCGGGGCTGGCCGGCGCGATCGATTTCAACTACTGGTTCAACGGCGTGCTGATCCCGTTCCTGATTTTTTCCCTCGCGGCGCTCGGGCTGAACATCCTCACCGGCTACGCGGGGCAGCTCTCGCTCGGAACCGCCGCGTTCATGGCGGTGGGCGCCTTCGCGGCCTACAACTTCGAGTTGCGCGTGCCGGGCATGCCGATGCTCCTGTCTTTCGTTCTCGCCGGCGCCGCCGCCGCAGTGATCGGTATCGTGTTCGGCCTTCCCAGCCTGCGGATCAAGGGCTTCTATCTCGCGGTGGCGACGCTCGCCGCGCAGTTCTTCGTCGTGTGGGCGCTCACCAAGTTCGCCTGGTTCTCGAACTACAGCTCATCGGGCGTGATCACCGCGCAGAAGATGGTGGTCTTCGGCTATGCGTTCGACACGCCGGTGAAGCGCTATCTGCTGGTGCTCGGCATCGTATGCCTCATGGCTCTCGCGGCGAAGAACATGGTGCGCAGCGCCGTCGGCCGGGCGTGGATGGCGGTGCGCGACATGGACGTAGCGGCGGAGGTCGTCGGTGTTCCCATCATGAAGACCAAGCTGCTTGCCTTTGCGATCAGCTCCTTCTACTGCGGCGTCGCCGGGGCGCTCTACGCGTTCGCCTACCTGGGGACGGTCGAGCCCGCGGGCTTCGAGCTCGATCTTTCCTTTCGCATCCTGTTCATGATCATCATCGGCGGGGTCGGCAGCATCCTGGGGTCGTTCCTGGGGGCCGCCTTCATCGTGCTGCTGCCGATCTTCATGGACCTCTCCGCCACCTCGATCGAGCGTTCCTTCGGGCTCGCCCTGCCCTCCGGCCTGGTATCGAACCTGACCCTCATCCTGTTCGGCGCGCTGATCGTGTTCTTCCTGGTGGTCGAGCCGCTCGGGCTCGCGCGCCTGTGGCAGATCGGCAAGGAAAAGCTCAGGCTCTGGCCCTTCCCGCACTGAGCGCGGGGCGCTTTTCGCGGCCTGCGCAATTGGGCTATAGTAGGCCGTTCATTCGGATAACCTGTCGAACAGGGAGATTTCAGTCAAAAGGAGGGTTCCCATGTTGCAGAGACTCGGAAAGGCCGCACTGCTGGGCGTCGCGGCGTTCGCCGCGGCGGGTAGTGCCTATTCGCAGAACGAGCAGTTCATTCCCATGAACGGCTACTGGGTCGGGCCTTACGCGGCCGGCGGCTCGGGCATCTTCGGGGGGTTCATCGACTACGTGAACATGGTGAACGCTCGCGACGGCGGAGTGAACGGCGTCAAGCTCACGTACGAGAAATGCGAAACCGAGTACAACAACGCGCGCGGCGTCGAGTGCTACGAGCGCTCGAAAAAGCGTGGACCGACCGGCGCGTCCCTCGTCCACCCGCTCTCGACCGGCATCACCTACTCGCTCATCGACAAGGGCACGAGCGACCACGTTCCGATCGTGTCGATCGGCTACGGCCGCACCGACGCATCCGACGGGCGCGTGTTCCCCTGGATCTTCCCGCTGATCACGAACTACTGGAGCCAGAACACCGCCAAGATCAAGTTCATCGGGATGAAGGAAGGCGGGATGGACAAGCTGAAAGGCAAGAAGATCGTGAACATCTATCACGATTCCGCCTACGGCAAGGAGACCATCCCGGTGCTCGACGTACAGGCGAAGAAGTACGGTTTCGAGGTGACGCACATTCCGGTCGCGCACCCGGGGAACGAGCAGCAGGCGCAGTGGCTGCAGATCCGGCAGATCAAGCCCGACTGGGTGATCCTGCGCGGCTGGGGCGTGATGAACCCGACCGCGCTCAAGGCGGCCGCGAAAGTGGGCTTTCCGCGCACCAAGATCGTCGGCGTA
>JBGQKK010000016.1:0-22230 GCA_041499545.1 Gammaproteobacteria bacterium
AAGTTTTCCCCGTGCGCGAAGGTTTCCTCCGTCTCGTCCTTGGGCGGTTCCTGGCCCTCGGCGAGCTCCTCGACGACACGGTGGCGCCGCAGCAGCTCCTGAACCTCGCGCAGATCCGCTTGGAGGTCCTCGAGGTCCTTCTTCGGGCTGAGAGTTTCGATCATGCGCGCCAGCCGTTCGTCATGAGTCGACCAGGGGCGCCGCGGGACGGCGCACGGAGCGCCGCGCGACTGCGGCGATTCTAGCAGTCGCCTGTATGATGGCGAAAGAAAAATCTCGCCCGATGACCGCCGGCCGCACCCTCGAAGGAGACGTTCGCCCCGCCGAAGTTCTGGCGTGGGCGATGTTCGACTTCGCCAACTCGGGCTACACGACGGTCGTGATCACCGCGGTGTTCAACGCCTATTTCGTCGCGGTCGTCGCGGGCAACGCGCCCTGGGCGACTTTTGCATGGACGGCGGCCTTGTCGGTTTCGTACGCGCTCATTCTGCTCACCGCGCCGGTCCTCGGGGCGTACGCCGACTTGAAGGCCGCGAAGAAGCGCTTGCTCCTGATTACGACCGCCGGCTGCGTGCTCGGGACGGCCCTGCTTGCACTCACCGGGCCCGGAACCCTTGCGCTGGCAGTGGCGTTGCTGGTCGTCTCCAATTTCTGTTTCGGCTCCGGCGAGAACCTCATCGCCGCGTTCCTGCCCGAGCTCGCGCAAGGCGAGGCCCTGGGACGCGTCTCGGGCTGGGGCTGGAGTCTGGGCTACCTGGGCGGACTCCTGACTCTGGCACTCTGTCTCGGCTACGTCACCTGGGCTCAGGGCCAAGGCCAGCAGGCGCAGCAATTCGTTCCCGTCACCATGCTGATCACCGCCGCGACTTTCGCAGTCGCGAGCCTTCCCACGTTCCTGGTACTTCGCGAACGCGCCCGCCCGGCGCCGGTCGTTCCCCGGGGAAGCCTCGCCTGGGCGGCCTTTGCGCGGCTCGCGCAGACGGTACGCCAAGCGGCGCGATACCGGGACCTCGCGAGGTTTCTGGTGTGCATCGTCTTCTATCAGGCCGGCATCCAGACGGTCATCGCGCTCGCTGCGATTTACGCCGAGCAGGTGCTTGGATTCACGACCAAGGACACGATTGTTCTGATCCTGGTCGTCAACCTGACCGCCGCGGCCGGGGCCTTTGCGTTCGGCAACATTCAGGACCGGCTGGGGCACGTGCGAACCATCGCCCTGACGCTCTGGCTCTGGATCGCGACGACCTTGATCGCCTGGTCGGCGTCGGGACCCGGCCTCTTCTGGGTGGCGGCCAACCTCGCCGGGCTGTGCCTGGGCTCATCGCAGTCGGCCGGCCGGGCCCTGGTCGGGTACCTGAGCCCTGCGGACCGGCGCGCCGAATTCTTCGGACTCTGGGGTCTCGCCGTGAAGCTGTCCTCGATCCTCGGGCCGATCACGTACGGCTCGGTGAGCTGGGTGACGAACGGCGATCATCGCCTCGCGATGCTGGCGACCGGCGGCTTCTTCGTGGCGGGTCTTCTCCTCCTCGCTCGAATCGATGTGGGCCGCGGCCGGCGAGCGGCGGAGGAGTCGCAGATGCCGAGTGAGAGCGGCTAAGGGATCTGGGCGGCGTACATCTGCACCAGGATGCTGTCGCTGTAGCTGGTCAGGTAGGGCGAGTCGCGATTGCGGTCGTAGTAGCGCGGGCGGGGAAGCATCGCAGCCAGGCGTGCCGCCTGCTCGGAATCCAAGCCCGCCGCGCTGACGCCGAAGTAGTGCCGCGCCGCCGCCTCCGCGCCGAACACGCTCTCACCCCATTCCACGACGTTGAGGTAGATCTCGAAGATGCGGCGCTTGCTCATGGTCGCCTCGAGCATCGAGGCGAGGAGCGCCTCCTGCCCCTTGCGCAGCAGTGTGCGCTCACCCGAAAGAAACAGGTTCTTGGCGAGTTGCTGGGTGATGGTCGAGCCTCCGGCCACGATCTTGCCGCGCCGCTGGTTTTTTTCCAGAGCGCGCTGTATGCCCTCCCAATCGAAGCCGTCGTGCTCCACGAACTTTGCGTCCTCGGCGACGATGATGGCCCGCTTCAGCTCGTTCGAAATCCGTCCGTAAGGGACCCAGTTGTGCTCAAGAGCCCCTTTCGGGTCCTTTTGTCGCAGCGCTTCCAGGCGCGCGACCATGACGCTCGTCGTTTCCGGGTTGTGGTCGACCCAGTAGAGGATTTGGGCAAAGAACCAGAATTCGTAGATCGCAAGACCCGCGGCCGCGGTCCCGGCAGCGTAGCAGAATATTTTCCAAAGCGAGACGAGCAGTTTCATCGTGGGAGCGGCCGGGTAGCGTTCTCCATGCACGCGGCTCGGCCGACATCGGCTTGACCGGCGGGGCCGGAGGCGTCCGAATGCCCGCGGTCAGTCGCTGAAGACCCTGTCGCCGCGCGCGAAATGCCAGGTGCGGGTGATGACCAGAATGTCGGTTTCTCTGCGGATGTCGGGCGGAAACTTGGCATAGGGCGCGGCCAGTCGAACGATCTGCTGGGCGGCGGCGTCGAGGATCTTGTACCCGGAGGATCTGTCCAGATCCATAGCGGCAAGCGTGCCGTCGGCGTTGATCGACACCGTGAGCCTGAGGCTGCCGTAGATCTTACCGCGAGCGCTCTCGGGATAATTCAGATTGCCGATGCGCTCGATCTTCTGACGCCAGTCTTCGACGTAAAGAGCATAGCGGACCTCGGCGGCCCGGGCCCCGACGAAAGTCTTACGTGGACGCTTGTTGTATTCGTCGATTTGGCGCGCGATCTGCGCCTCCATCCGCGCGATGATCATGGCACTCTCGGCGAGTTCCGCTCCGGAGACCTGCGACTTCCTTTCCGCTTGCGGTTCGGGTTCGGCCGAATCGATCTCCGCGCGCGCCTGTGTCTGCGACAGAAGCTGCCTCTGGCGCGCCTCCATTTCCTGGACCCTGCGCGTCGCCTGATTCAGATCGGTGCCGCGCTCGGGCGGCTGCAGCACGGGGAGCGGCGATTTTGCGCGGCGATCGAGCTCCGTGTCGCCGCCGCCGTCGAGGTTCGATTGAGCGAGGACATCGGGCTGGATGGGCCTGGCCTGCGTCTTCGAGTTGACCAGCACCACATCGAGCTGCGAGGGCGCGAGCCCGCGAAGCGCTTCGGGGAGCTTGAAATGAATCGACAGCACGATCGCGTGGAACACGATCGAGAGCGAGAGCGCCGTCGCGAGGGCTCGCGAATCGGGGTCCAGCCGCGCGAGCGGCTCCGGCCACGATCCCCAGGGAAGGGGGGCTATACCCGGTCTCATGCAGGCTTAAAGACGTTGAGAATCATAAGATTCTAGGTCATTTTTAGAGCTTTGTCTCAAGTATGCTCAGAGCGCGGCTTGGCGCGCTTCCTTGCGGCGGCGAAAGGCGCACTTGAGATCGGCCTCGACGAGGTCGATCTCCGTCACCGCGATCTCGATGCCCGTGCCGGGATCGAGCTCCGGCAGCGACGGCACCTTGGTATACAGGGGCAGGCCGTCGAACTTGACCAGATTCTCGCGCACCACCTCGGCCCCTGCAATCTCCACTTTCTCCTGGAGCAGCCACCTGAGGCACCAATAGCGCTCCATGCGCCGCTGGAACTCGTCGTAAGCGGCGTAGGTGGCCTCGAAATCATGGACTGCGGACAGCATCAGGTCCGAGTTCCGCGAGAACGGCGGCGGCGCCCCCTGCAGCAGCGCGAGCATTTGCCATTGATTCACCAGGTCCACGTAGCGGCGCAGGGGTGAGCTGGTCCAGGCGTAATGACTGATGCCGAGCCCTTGGTGCGCCATGGCCGACGTGGTCATTCTCACCTTGCCCGCCGACTGCACCCGGTAGATAGCCGCGACATCGCGATCATCCAGGAGCTTTCCCCAAGTGCTGTTCACGGCGATCATCAGCTCGGCAACGAGCTTGTCGAGCGGCGTGCCGCGGCTGCGTTCGGAGATCGTGACCCGTGCCTCGTCACCGCTTCCGTCGATGGTAAAGGTGTAATCGGGACGCTCGATCGCCTTGGCGGGCTTGCCGCGTGCCCGCTCCAGGCCGAGCGCGAACTTCCAGAGCGCGCTCAGCTCGAGCGAACGGGGAATGTCCTCCCGCAAGACTCCCTGAACCAAAGCGGCGTCGAGCGGTTCGACTTCGTGATGACGCAGGTTCCTGGCGACCGGCACGCGTTCCAGGCGAGTCTCCCGGCTTTCGATCTCCAGGTCGTCGCCGCGGACATTGAGATAGAGAGAGCACGCCGGGCGCTCGGCGCCTTCGGCAAGGGAGAATCGCTCGATCGCCTCGGGCGGCAGCATGGTGATCTTGCGACCCGGCATATAGACGGTCGAGAGCCGCCCGCGCGCCACCGCATCGACCGGCGATCCCGGTGCGAAACCCAAGGCCGGCGCCGCAATATGAATGCCGACGCGAAGGCCGCCTCCCGGAAGAAAGCTGAGCGAGAACGCATCGTCGATCTCGGTCGTCGTCGCGTCATCGAGACTGAAGGCCTCGACGTCGGCGACGGGCAGATCCCCGGGCGAGGCGATTTCGAGCCTCGAGGGGAAATCGGTTCCGTTCGAAAAATGCTCGCAGAGAAATCGGTTGAAGTGGTAATCATGGGTCGAGGGCAGCGCACCGCAGCGCTCGAACAGCTTCGCGGACGAAAGGCCGGTCTTCGCGCATGCTTCGTCCACCGCCTTGGTCTCGAGGCGGTTGCCGTCGGGTTTGTACAGGAGCTGGTCCCTCAGCGGCCGGAATTCGTCGGGGAACACGCCTTGCGTCAGCTGCTCAGCCCAGGCGGCCACCTGCAGCTGCTGCTGCTTTTTCTTCTCGATGCCGGCGAGCGCGGCGCGCAGCGTCTCCGGAGGCGCCGCGCGATACCGCCCCCTGCCCTTGCGGTAGAAATACACCGGCGCCGAGTGCAGCTTCACGAGAATTCCTGCCGCCTCGAGCGGGGAAGGCGGGTGGCCGCAATACTCGCGCGCGAGGTCCGCGAACCCGAATTCCTCCGAGCCGCAGCACTCCCACAGGAAATCCGCGTCCATGCCGCCCGCGAGCGCGTGCGCCTGCTCGAGCAGCTCCGCAGCACCCGGCTCCGAGAATCGGAGCAGCACGTCCTTGGACTTGATCTTGGTTCGCTTGCCGTGCGGCGCCTCGACCTGAATGGAATTCTCGCCATCGGCGAGCACCGTGGCGACCTTGAACGTGCCGCTGTCTTCGTAAAGAACGTTCACTCGAGGGAACCAATGCCGAGAAGGCCGCGTCGCGCCGGCCCGATGATGCGATAATTATATCGCAGCGGCACTCCCGTTCCCTCCTCCAAGAGCATCCGACAATGGCCACCATCGAGTCGATCGCCGTCGCAACCGCACGCGTTCCCCTGGAGAACGTAACCAGCTTCGCGACGCGCACGGTTTCGGCCCGCGACTATGGGCTGGTCAAAGTGCGCGCGGCGGGTGTCGAAGGTATCGGATTCTGCTATGCAGGATCCTCCGGGGGGACGCTGGTCGCGCACGCGCTGGAGCGACTGCTCGCGCCGCTCTTGCTCGGCCGCGACAGTCTGCTCGTCGAGGGTCATTGGCAACGCATGTTCGAGGAAACGCTCTTGCACGGACGCGCAGGAAGCGTCATGCGCGCGATTTCGATACTCGATTGTGCGCTTTGGGACTTGAATTCACGAGCGGCCCGGCTGCCTCTTTACAAATACCTCGGCGCTGCGGTCGAGCGGGCCGTTCCGGCGTACGCGAGCGGCGGATACTACCTCGCGGGCAAGACGCCGAAGAAGCTCGGCCGCGAGATGGCGGAGTACGTCAAAGCCGGCTTCGGCGCGGTCAAGATGAAAGTGGGGCGCCTGTCGCCCAGGGAAGAGGAAGCGCGCGTACGGGCGGCCCGGGAGGCGATCGGACCCGACGTGGAATTGATGCTGGACGCGAACAACGCCTGGCGCGATCTGCCCACCGCGATGCGCTACATGGAGCGGTTCGAGCTCTACGACCCCTATTGGATCGAGGAGCCGTTCTTCCCGGACGACATCGACAACCACGCGCGCCTTGCGAAGCTCACGCGCGTCACGGTCGCGACGGGCGAGATCGGCACCGGGCGCTGGCACTTCAAGGAGATCCTCGACAAGGGCGCCGCGCAGATCCTGCAGACCGACGCGCTGGTGTGCGGCGGCGTTTCCGAATGGAGAAGGATCGCCGCGACCGCGGCGAGCTACGGCGTCACCGTCTGCCCGCATTGGTTTCACGACCTGCACGCGCACCTCGTCGCGGCGACGCCGAACGCGCGCTACGTCGAATTCTTTCCCGACGACCAGGTGCTCAACTTCCGGCGCCTCGTCGACAGGCAGCTCAAGGCCGAGAAGGGCATGCTGATCCTGCCGACTGCCCCGGGCCTGGGATTCGGGTTCGACGAAAAGGCCGTCGCCCGCTACGCGATCAAGGACGGAAGCTCCGTCTGGAAAGTGCTCAAGTGATCACGCCATCCCGGCGAAATTCAATATCAGCGGGATATGTTCTGGAAAGCTCGCGAGGCTGTGGTCTCCGCCCTGCACGACGATCTGCTTCGCCGTCAGGTATTTCCTGACCGCCAGTCGGTAGTCGAGCACCTCGTCCCCGGTTTCGACCAGGAGCAAGTAGCGTTCGGGGTGGATCCGCGTGACGAAGAGCTCCTGCCACTCGCGCAGGTGTTCCTCGGTGAGCTCGTAGGTTTCTCCGCCGTGGAAAACCTGCTGGGGTCCTAGAGAGGCCCGCAAGCCCACGTGCGGGTCGATCGCCGGATTGATGAGCACGGCGCGCAGCGCATGCTTCTCGGCGAGCCAGGTTGCGTAGAATCCGCCGAGCGAGCTTCCGACCAGGGTTATCTTTTTCTCCGATAAGCGCGCTATTTCGGCTTCGACGGCCGCCACGGCCAGCATCGGCCGGTGAGGCAGGCGCGGACAGACGAAATCGCCGCCCCTGCCGCGTTCTTCGAGGTAGCGCTTGAGGAACTCCGCTTTGGCCGACTTCGGGGAACTGTTGAATCCGTAAAGGTAGAGGATCATGCCCGGGCCGCCGGACTTCTCCGCGACGAGAGGGACTTGAGCAGCAGCTCATGAATGCCGCCGAATCCCCCGTTGGACATGACGAGCACTTGATCGCCGGCTCGCACTTCCGCGAGCACGGCGTCCGCGAGCTTTTGCAGGTCGTTCTCCACGCGCACGCGAGCGCCGAGCGGAGCGAGCGCAGCGGCCGCGTCCCAGCCCAGATTTGCGCCGAAGCAGAACACCCGGTCCGCCTGCTCGAGGCTCGGCGCCAGGCGATCTTTCATCACGCCCGCCTTCATGGTATTCGATCGCGGCTCGAGCACCGCCAGAATGCGCGCGCTCCCCACTTGCCGGCGCAGGCCGGAAACCGTGGTGGCGATGGCCGTCGGGTGATGGGCGAAGTCGTCCCAGACCGCCACGCCGCCGATTGTCCCGCGCAACTCCATCCGGCGACGGACGCCCTTGAAGCGCTCGAGCGCGCGGATGGCTTGGCCGGCGGAAACCCCGGACGCCTGGGCCGCCGCGATCGCCGCGAGCGCATTCTTGAGATTGTGCTCGCCTTGCATTTCCATCCTCAGCGCGCCGAGGGGTTCGCCTTGGCGGAACACCTGGGTCGACCCCCGCTCGAGTGGAGCGGCGCTCCAGCCGTCGTTCACTCCGAACCGTTCCACCGGGGTCCAACAGCCGCGGTCGAGAACCCGCTGGACCGCCGGGTCGGCACCATTCACTACCAATTTGCCGCCGCTGGGTACCGTTCGCACAAAATGATGAAATTGGGTTTCGATCGCTGCCAGATCATGGAAGATGTCGGCATGATCGAACTCGATGTTGTTCAGGATTGCGATCGTCGGCCGATAGTGCACCATCTTGGAGCGCTTATCGAAGAACGCGGTGTCGTACTCGTCGGCCTCGATCACGAAGGGGCGATTCTTCCCCAGCCGGGCGGACGCGTTGAAATTCTGGGGGACCCCGCCGATCAGGAAACCGGGCTCGAGGCCGGCGTCCTCCAATATCCAGGCGAGCATCGAGGAGGTCGTGGTCTTCCCGTGCGTCCCCGATACGGCGAGCACCTGCCTGCCGGGCAAGGTGTTTTCGGCGAGCCACTGCGGACCCGAGGTATACCGGTCGCCCCGGTTCAATATCGCTTCCATGAGCGCGTTGCCGCGGCTGACGACGTTGCCCACCACCCACATGTCCGGTCGCAGCCGCGCCTGATCGGGGTCGTATCCCGCAATGAGCTCGATGCCCAGCGACTCGAGCTGGGTGCTCATCGGCGGATAGACGTTCACATCGCAGCCTGTCACGCGATGGCCCGAGGCCTTCGCGATCGCGGCGATGCCGCCCATGAAGGTTCCGCAAATACCGAGAATATGGATGTGCACGGGCCGCGCAAGGCGTGCCGGGAGAAAAGGGCACGCTCCGAAAAGAGCGCGATTCTAGCCTACTTCGCCGCGTTTTCCGGCTGCGGTATCATGGCCCGACCCCGCCTGCTTTTTTTCATGCCGAAAGACAGCAAGTCCAAGCAGCAACAGATGCGGGCGCGCATCGCGGCTGCGGCTGCCCGTTTGATGGCTGAGGACGGTCTGGAGGATTTCGCCCTCGCGAAGCGCAAAGCGGCGCGCCAGCTGGGCGCGGAGGACACCCAGTCCCTGCCGAAGAACGAGGAAATCGAGACCGAGCTGCGCGCCTACCAATCGCTCTATCAGGGCGAGGAGCAGCGCGAGCGCATTCAATACCTGCGCCGGCAGGCGCTCGATGCCATGCACCTGCTCGAGCGCTTCCGCCCTTACCTTGCCGGTCCGGTGCTGAACGGCACCGCGGGGCGCTACAGCGACATCGACCTCCAGTTGTTCACCGACGACGGCAAGGCCGTGGAGCATTTTCTTCTGAGCCGCAACATCGCCTACGATGTCTCGGACGAGCGCCGCTTCGCGGGCGATCAGGCGCGCGCCGTGTCGGTCCTGAAAGTCGACTGGCAGGGCGTCTCGGTGAACCTCGCGATCTACAGCCTGAAGGAGGAGCGCGGCGTTCTGAAGGCATCTCTGGCGGGGCGACCCATCGAGAGGGCCGGCATTCAAGCGGTGACCCTGCTTCTATCGAACCAGGAGCAGCCCAAAACGGCCCCCTGGCCCTGAAAAGACCCGAAATCAGGGCAAGAACCTGTCGCTTAATAGCGCGATTGTGCTTCGATCCGATCGCAAAATACACTATCATGCCCAAAGTGTAGTCTTCTTGTTTTCTGGCCGTGGCGCCGCTTTTCTCCGGCAATAGCCCAGCCGGTAGAACGCCGGCTCAGCGGCGAAAAGTCCGACGAATTCTGGACAAGTTCTGACATCTACGTCAAACTCGCGCCCATGTCCAAAGCCAGGCGCAAGCAGGGGCTGCGCTCGCGAATGCCGGGCAAAATCCTGGTTCTTCACGGCCCAAACCTGAACATGCTTGGGACACGCGAGCCCGAGATATACGGTCGGGAGAGTCTCGACGGCATCAACGCACGGCTCAGCGCGAGCGCAAAGAAAGAAGGGGTTGCCCTCGAAATGTTTCAGAGCAATCAGGAGGGGGCGCTGATCGAGCGCGTCCAGGCGGCGAAAAAGCAGGGGCTGTCCTGGATCATCGTGAATCCGGGCGGGCTGACGCACACCAGCGTCGCCTTGCGAGACGCTTTCGCCGCGGTCGAAATTCCCTTTATCGAGGTGCACCTTTCGAACATCTACGCGCGGGAGCCGTTTCGGCGCCATTCGTACTTCTCCGATCTTGCCGTAGGTACGATCTGTGGGCTCGGTAGCCGCGGCTACGATCTCGCGTTGCAGTTCGCCCTGCAGTCGATCCGGTAGCCCACTGGCCAAGGACGCGGCAGGACCGATGCGTTTTGGACGTGGCGTGCTCCCGTCGACCCTAAGGAGGCCAGCATGGACTTGCGCAAGCTGAAAAAGCTGATCGACCTCGTGGAGGATTCGGGGATCGCCGAGCTGGAGGTCACGGAGGGCGAAGAGAAGGTCAAGATCGTCAAAGGCAGCCCGGCGGGGAAAGAAGTGGTGGTCGTTTCGCCGTCCGCCGTTCCGGTGAGCGCTCCGCTCGCTCATCCAGCCGCCGCGGCGCAGGCGACAGCCGCCCCGCCCGTGGCGGAGGCGCCCACGGCCCTCGAGGGACATATCGTGAAGTCGCCGATGGTCGGCACCTTCTACCGCGCCGGTTCCCCGGGTGCGAAGCCGTTCGTCGAAGTCGGGGATACGGTCAAGGCCGGCCAGACTATTTGTGTCATCGAGGCGATGAAGCTGATGAACGAAATCGAAGCCGACAAGGATGGTGTCGTCAAAGCGATCATGGTCGAGAACGCTCAGCCGGTCGAATACGGCGAGCCCCTGATGATGATCGCTTAGCCGCGCGGCACGGACATGTTCGAGAAGATTCTGATCGCCAACCGGGGAGAGATCGCGCTGCGCATCCAGCGCGCCTGCCGCGATATGGGCATCAAGACCGTCGTCGTTCACTCCGAGGCCGACGCCGAGGCGAAGTACGTCAAGCTCGCCGACGAATCGGTGTGCATAGGCCCCGCTCCGTCCGCGGCCAGCTATCTCAACATCCCGGCGATCATCAGCGCTGCGGAAGTCACCGACTCCGAAGCGATTCATCCCGGTTACGGTTTTCTCGCCGAAAACGCGGATTTCGCCGAGCGGGTGGACAAGAGCGGCTTCGTCTTCATCGGCCCGACCGCGGAGACGATCCGGTTGATGGGCGACAAGGTGAACGCGAAGCAGGCGATGGAGAAAGCCGGCGTGCCTTGCGTGCCGGGCTCGGGCGGCGCGCTCCCGGAAGCCCCCGAAGACGCACTCAAGATCGCGCGCAAGATCGGCTACCCGGTCATCGTCAAGTCGGCGGGCGGGGGCGGGGGGCGCGGCATGCGGGTCGTGCACACCGAGGCCGCTCTCAAGAGCGCGATCAGCGTCACCCGCGCGGAGGCCGGGGCCGCGTTCGGTAATACCACCGTGTACCTGGAGAAATACCTCGAGAATCCCCGGCACATCGAAGTTCAGGTGCTGGCGGACACCCATCGCAATGTGGTTTATCTGGGCGAGCGGGACTGCTCGATACAGCGGCGCCACCAGAAGATCATGGAAGAGGCCCCCGCACCCGACATCAGCTCCAAAGTGCGGGCTCGGATCGGCGAGCGCTGCGTGGAAGCGTGCCGCAAGATCGGGTATCGCGGAGCCGGCACCTTCGAATATCTCTACGAAGACGGGGAGTTCTTCTTCATCGAGATGAATACCCGCATTCAGGTCGAGCATCCGGTGACGGAGATGATCACCGGCGTCGACATCGTTCAGGAGCAGATCCGCGTCGCCGCGGGAGAGAGGCTTTCGGTTCGCCAAAAGGACATCGAATTACGCGGTCACGCCATCGAGTGCCGCATCAACGCCGAAGACCCTTTCCGGTTCACCCCTTCCCCGGGCCGGATCACTTCCTACCATCCGCCGGGCGGCCCCGGAATCCGGGTCGATTCGCACGTGTATCAAGGCTACTCCGTCCCGCCCAACTACGATTCCCTGATCTGCAAGGTCATCGCTTACGGAGCAAACCGCGACCAGGCGATTCGGCGCATGCGCATCGCACTGTCGGAAATGGTCATCGAAGGAATCCAGACCAATATTCCGCTGCACCAGGAACTGCTGCTCGACACCCGGATCATCAAGGGAGGGGTCAATATCCACTTCCTCGAGCAGAAGCTTGCCCAGCAAAAAAAGCGCGATTCCTCGAGATAGGGAGCTGGCCGCGTGACCTTCACCGCGCTGGTTCTGGACGTGCGCGGGCGCGAAGCCGAAAGTCTTTCCGATGCGTTGCTCGAAGCCGGCGCGTTGTCGGTGTCCTTCGAAGAAACGGGCTCGGCTGCCCGCAAGCCCGATCACCCGGATCCCGGCGAGCCGGCCTCATGGCCGCTGGTGCGGCTCACGGCGCTGTGCGGAAGCGAGCTCGATCCCGAGCAAGTGCTGCAGCGGGCCTGCGCCGCCTCGGGGGTGGCGATACGGGCGCACGAGCTGAACAGCGTCCCCGACGAAGACTGGGTCGCCAAATCGAGGAGCGAGTTCGGCCCGATCCGGGTCACGCCCAGGCTCTGGATCGTGCCCAGCTGGAATTCGCCGCCCGAGCCCGATGCGCTCAACCTGGTACTCGATCCAGGTCTCGCGTTCGGGACCGGAAGCCACGCGACCACGCGCCTCTGCTTGCGCTGGCTCGAGAGCCGGATCGCCGGCGGGGAAGCCGTCCTCGACTACGGCTGCGGTTCCGGTATATTGGCCATTGCCGCGCTCAAGCTCGGGGCGAGCCGCGCCGTCGGCGTCGACATCGACCCCGCCGCCGTGGCGGCGGCCGTAGCGAACGCGCGACGCAACGGGGTGGCCGGCCAATTTCTCTCGAGCGGCTCGCCGCTCGCATTTACGGCCGATCTTGTGGTCGCAAATATCCTCGCCAACCCGCTGAAAGTGCTCGCACCGATACTGGCGGAGCGATGCCGGCGCGGCGGACGGCTTGCGCTCTCGGGAATCCTCGCCGCACAGGCCGAGGACGTGGCGGGATGTTACGCACCGTGGTTCGATTTCTCGGAACCTGAGGAAGAAGAGGGCTGGGTGTGTCTCTCGGGGACAAGACGATGGGCATGATGACTCGCTGCCCGACCTGCAGCACCGCGTTTCGGGTAACCGAGGAGCAGCTCGGCGCGCACCAAGGTCAGGTCCGCTGCGGGCGCTGCGATACCCTGTTCGATGCGATCGCCTCGCTCAGCTCGGATCCCGTGACCCGTCCGCCCCGCGACAAGCCCTTGCCCCCGACTTCGGGCAGCATGGCCGTCTTGCTGGGGACCGAGAAGGATCGGTCTTTCGATTTCGGCCCGCAGGCGCCGCGACCGGCGAGCCGCCTGTGGTGGATCGGGAGCCTCTTGTTGCTGCTCGCGCTGCTGGCTCAGGCAGCGTATCGCTACCGCGGTGAAATCGCGGTGCTTGTTCCGGAAGCGAAGCCGCTGCTCGAGCGCGTGTGCGCCGAGTTCGGGTGCGACCTTCCCTTGCCGCGCCGCGCCGAGCTGCTCAGCATCGAGTCCTCCGACTTGCAGGCGGACGCGAGCCATACCAACGTGATGGTGCTGACGGCGACGCTCCGGAACCGAGCGGCATTCGTCCAGGCGTTTCCGGCGCTGGAATTGAGCCTGACCAGCGCCGAGGGCCAGACGGTCGCAAGACGCGTGCTGCTGCCGAGGGATTACCTTACGCAGGGCGCGCCATCGGACGCGGGCTTCGCCGCCGGAAGCGAGCTTCAGATCAGGGTGTACATCGAGGCCGCGGCGCTCAAGCCGACCGGCTACCGGCTGTATCTGTTTTACGCGTAGGCCGGCGAGATCTTCGAAATGCTCGAACGGACATTGAACTCATGCGAATTCTGATCTGCGGCTCGATAGCCTACGACAACATCATGGTGTTTCCCGGCCGCTTCCAGGAGCACATCCTGCCGGAACAGATCCACATTCTCAACGTCGCGTTCCTCGTTCCCGAGCTGAGACGCGAATTCGGCGGTTGCGCGGGCAATATCGCCTACAACCTCAAGCTTCTGGGCTCGGACCCCCTGGTCATGGGTACCGTGGGAGAGGACGCGCCGCCGTATTTCGAGAGGCTCAAGCGGCTCGGAATCAACCTTGCGTGCGTGCGCCAGGTGCCCGGCACCTTCACCGCGCAGGCGTTCATCACGACCGACCTGGACGACAACCAGATCACCGCATTCCATCCCGGAGCGATGAATCATTCACACGAGAACCGGATCACGCGGGACCTGGGTGCGAGCCTCGCGATCGTCGCGCCCGACGGAAAGCAGGGCATGCAGCAGCACGCGCGCGAGCTCGCCGGCCTGGGCATTCCTTTCATGTTCGATCCCGGCCAGGGCTTGCCCATGTTTTCGGGCGAGGAGCTGCTTGCGCTCGTGGACCAGGCAGCGTATTTGGCGGTGAACGACTACGAAGGCCGGATGCTCGAAGAGCGAACCGGTCGCAAGCTCGGCGACCTTGCGACCCGGTTGAAGGCGCTCATCCTCACGCGCGGCGCAGACGGGTCCGTGATTTACGCGAACGGCCAGCGGATCGACATTCCCTGTGTCCAAGCGAAGGCGGTCGTGGACCCCACCGGCTGCGGAGACGCGTATCGCGCCGGCCTGCTCTACGGCATCGCTGCGGGCTTCGACTGGCAGAAGACCGGTAGGCTCGCCTCACTCATGGGCGCAATCAAGGTCGCTTCGCGCGGCGGGCAGAACCATTCCGCGACCCGGGAGGAGCTCGGGCGGCTGTTTCGCAGCAATTTCGGGTCGGACCTTTGAGGGAAGCGCGTCCCGCCTCTAAGGCAAATCCCTAGGCGCGATGGCGGCCGGGCGAACTCCGCTTCTTCTGCGTCTGCTTCGACTGGCAAGGGTCTCGCTTCACCTGCTGCGCGGCCTCGCCGTCGCGTTGGTGATTTTCCCATGGGTCTCGAAGGCCAAGCGCGACGCGCACAAGCGCCGCTGGTCGAGAAAGCTGCTGTCCATTCTCTCCGTCTCCGTGCGGGAAAGAAATGCGCCGGAAAAACTCTCCGAGCGCTGCATGCTGGTGCTCAACCACATCTCCTGGCTGGACATCTTCGTGATCAACGCGCGGTCCCCGGCGACATTCATCGCGAAATCGGAAATCCGCAATTGGCCAGTCGTCGGCTGGCTGTGCACCCTGGTCGGAA
Source organism: Gammaproteobacteria bacterium (assembly GCA_041499545.1). Taxonomy (GTDB): domain Bacteria; phylum Pseudomonadota; class Gammaproteobacteria; order Burkholderiales; family SG8-39; genus VBDM01. The sequence goes on from JBGQKK010000016.1 coordinate 14,756, forward strand.
CGCTGTATATCGCGCGCGGCAAACCCCACGCAGCCAGGCAGGCGAGCCGGGCGATCGTCGCCGAGCTCGAACGCGGCGTGCTGATCGCGATATTCCCCGAGGGCACGACGACCTTCGGACGGAGTCTCGAGCCCTTTCACGCGGCCTTGTTCCAGCCGGCGCTGGACGCGGCGGCGACGCTGCAACCCATCGCCCTGCGTTACCTGGACTCCGCGGGAAGACACAGCGATGCCGCGGGCTACGTAGGGGAGACTTCGTTCCTGGAAACGGTATGGACCATCGTGTCGACGCGCCACATCGTCGCCGAGCTCAACCTCCTCACCCCGGTCTCGGTGCGGCACCAGACGCGGCGCTCGCTGGCGGAAAAAACCGAAGCGGCTATCGCCGCGGCCCTGGACGTGGCGCTGCCGGCGCATTCGCCTGCGGGCCGCAGGAGACCTGATAAAGGCGCCGGTCCTCCAGGCGGATAGCGCTGAGCTGTCCTCCCCAGACGCAGCCCGAGTCGAGCGCGAGCAAATTGGGCGCGAGTCGCAATCCCAGCGCCGACCAGTGTCCGCAGATGATCGTGCTCCGGGCGCTTTTTCTGTTCGGAACGTCGAACCACGGCAGGTAGCCTTCGGGAGCGCGGGTGGTCTCGCCCTTGGTCTCGAACTCCATGACGCCTTCCGGCGTGCAAAAGCGCAGCCGGGTCATCGCGTTCACGATGACCCGCAGCCGGTCGGCTCCGCTCAGATCGTCGGTCCATTTATCGGGCCGTGAGCCATAGAGAGTCTCGAGAAATTCCGAGTGTCGCGGGCCGCGAAGCTCGGTTTCGACTTCCAGCGCGAGCGATTGGGCGGTAGCGATGTCCCACTGCGGCAACAGGCCCGCGTGAACCAGCGTCCAGTTCCCGGAGACGTGGATCATCGGGCGCCTTCGCAGCCAGTGGAGCAGCTCGTCCCGGTCGGGCGCGCCAATCACCTCGTCGAGCGTGTCGTCCTCGCGACTCTTCACGCAGCCCAGGGCGAGGGCGAGCAGGTGCAAGTCGTGGTTGCCGAGAACCACCACGGCGCGATCTCCCAGATCGCGCACGAAGCGCAGCGTGGCGAGCGAGGCCGGGCCGCGGTTGACGAGGTCGCCCACGAACCATAGACGGTCGTTCGCCCGGTCGAATCCGAATGCTTCGAGCAGCGCCCGCAGCTCGTCGAAACAGCCCTGGACGTCGCCGATCGCGTAAGTGGCCATCTACGGACGCCCGCCCGTTTCGGCGCTGCGCGCTATTCCTCCTGGGCGATGCCGTTGCGGCGAATGAACGCCGCCCAGCCGTCCCGCTCCTTCTTCAGGTCGGCGGCGAACTCCTCGGGAGTATCGAACACCGGCACCAAGGCTTGCGCCTGGAGCTTCTCGGCCAATGCGGAAGATTTCATCGCCCTGACGATCTCGGCGCTCATGCGCTGGACGATAGGACGCGGCGTTCCAGCCGGCGCGACCACGCTGAAGGAGGTGAACACCTCGATGGGAAAGCCCGCCTCGGCGAGCGTGGGCACGCCCGGAAGCAGCGGCGTGCGCTGGTTGACCGCGATCGCCACCACCTTGCCCGAGCGCAGATGGGGGAGGACCGAGGCCACGTCGGGGAACATGAACTTGATGTCGCCGCCGAGCAAGTCCTTGTACGCCTGGCCCACGCCCTTGTACGGGACATGCACGAAGCGCGCGCCCGACACCTCCTCGAGCATGCGCACGCCGAGGTAGGTGGGGCTTCCGGTTCCCGCGGAGGCGAAGGGGATCTTGCCCGGCTCGCGCTTGCCGATCGCGATCAGCTCGGCGAGGCTCTTCACCTGCAAGGACGGGTGCACGCAGATCACCTGCGGAGCGATCACCGCGCGCGCCACCGGCGAGAAATCCCGCTCCGCGTCGTACGGAAGCTTCTTGTACAGGCTCGGGTTGACCGTCAAAGCCGGGTTGGCGGAGACGAGAAAGGTGTAGCCGTCCGGCGCGGATCTCGCGGCCGCTTCGGCGCCGATATTGCCGCTGGCGCCGGGCCGGTTGTCCACGACGAACTGCTGCTTGAGCGCTTCTCCGAGCGCCTGCCCGAGCAGGCGCGCAAAGAGGTCGGTGCCGCCTCCCGGAGACGAAGGAACGATCAGCTTCACCGGCCGCGCCGGCCAGCCATCCTGCCCCGCGGCGGGGAGCGCGAGCAATCCGAGTGCGAGAGCGGTTGCAGGAACGAGCCTCAGTGTCTTCATCGCTTCATCCTCTCAGCGCCGCTTTCGGAGGTGTTGTAATAGAATGCGGCATAACCTTTCCAGAGCTCCCATGGCCGAGAAGCGCTCGAAGTCGATCCTCAGCGGCTTGAAGAACATGCTGCATCGGGACACCGAGAAACCCTCCGCGCCCGCTCCCAAGTCCTCCGCTTCCGCGCGGAAGAAACCCGCCGCCCCAGCCGCGGAGAAGGCCGCTCCCGCAAAGGGAAGCGCGAAAGCGCAGGCTGCGGCGGCGCCAGCCAGCGGCACGCCGGCGGCTCAGGAGCCTGCTCCGGAAGCGAAGGACGACAAGAAAAGGGTCAAGAGTCAGCCCTGGTACCGGCATCGCCAGCGCTGGTAGCGCCGGAGGGGCCGTCCGCACCGCGCGTCACACCGCTTCGAACGCCTTGTCCTTCATCGACGCGGCGAACCCGTAGAAGACCTCGTGCACCTTGCCCCAGTTCTTCAGGGCCTTCATCCGGCCCAGCCAGCGGCCGACGTTGGGATACGCGGAATAGTCCGACCGCACGATCTCGCCCAGCGCGACGAATGGCCCGCCGAAATAGTCCGCGATGGTGATCTGATCTCCGCACAGATACTTCTTTTTCGGGCCGAGAAGGTTTTCATCCAGTACCTTAAGCCAGCCTTGCGTTTTCTCCTTGCCCCAGGCGAGGGTCGCGGCGTGCGCCTCGTCGCTGCGCCGCTTGTGGTTGGGGAAGATCTGGGGATAGACGAGACCATAGGCGAATTCGCGGCAGATCTGCGTGTTGATCCAGTCCATCATCTCGTTGACCCTGGCGCGCGCCTTGAGCTCCTTGGGATACGCCGCGGAGCCGATCTTGTCGGCCAGGTACTTGAGAATCGCCGAGCTCTCGGTCAGGCGGAAATCGCCGTCCTCGAGCAGCGGCACCAGGCGGTTGGGATTCTTCGCGACATACGGCGGCTCATAGTGCTCGCCTTTCATGAGATCGACCACCTGCAGCTCGCAATCGATGCCATTTTCGGCTATGAACAGCCATACCGGCCGGCTGGTCGTTGACACGGGGTGGTAATAGAGTTTCATCGGAACTTCTCCTTTTGCGGACACCGTGACGATGCTGAAACGTGCAATCATACCTAAACCCACGACTGCGCTTGACGCGTCCCTCGATTGGCCGGGGGCGATTCACCGCGCGCTCAAGGCGCACCGGGTCAGGCAGGTTTCCTACGTCCCGGACGCCGGCCACAAGCGCCTGATCGAGCTGTGCCGCGCCGACAAGAACATGGCGGCGGTGCCGCTGACCACCGAGGAAGAGGGCATCGGCCTGGCCGCGGGTGCCTGGCTCGGCGGGGAGCGCGCCGCGCTCCTCATGCAGTCGAGCGGCGTCGGCAATTGCGTCAATACCCTCACGCTCGCGGCGAACTGCAGGTTTCCGCTCCTCATGCTGATCACCATGCGCGGCGAGAAGGGCGAGCTGAACCCCTGGCAGATTCCGATGGGACAGGCGACGCCGGAGACCCTGAAGCTTGGCGGCGTACGGGTTTTTCGTCTCGCACGGGAGGCCGACGCATTTTCCAGGGTCAGCGAAGCGGCAGGGGTCGCCTTCGACCGCTGCGCCGCGGTCGCGGTGACGATCTCTCAGCGCCTGATCGGGATCAAATCGTTCAAGGAGCAGCGGTGAGCGCCGCCTTGCACCGGCGCGATGTCGTCAAGGCGCTCCTGCGGGACCGCGGCGATATTCTCGTCGTCGCCGGGCTCGGATCGTCCGCCTGGGATTGCACCGCGGCGGGCGATCATCCGCTCACCTTTCCCCTATGGGGCGCCATGGGGTCCGCTTGCATGATCGGCCTGGGACTTGCGCTGGCACAGCCCAGGCGCCGCGTGCTCATCGTCACGGGGGACGGGGAGATGCTCATGGGCCTGGGGAGCCTCGCCACCATCGGCGTGCAACGACCGCGCAATCTCGCGGTCGTCGTGCTCGACAACGAGCGCTACGGTGAAACCGGCATGCAAAAGACCCACACGGCTTACGGGGTCGATCTTGCGGCAGCCGCTCGCGCATGCGGGTTCGTCAAAGCCCGCGTCATCCGGAAGAGCACCGAAATCGCGCCGATGCGCTTGGACGTATACCGCGGCCGAGGGCCGCTTTTCCTGCAGGTGAAGGTAGAGCCGGACTCGCCTCCGCTGGTTCTGCCTCCGCGCGACGGCACGCATCTCAGCCGCCGTTTCCGCGAAGCGCTGCTCGGCCCCAGAGCTCGGTAGGAACCGCTCTACTGCTCCATCGCGCTCGCGGCGAACACTTCGTCGAGCGCGAGCGGGCGCGGCGTCAGGCCCTGCTCGTGCGAGTAGCGCGCCGCGGTCTCCAGCACCGGGCGATTCGCCTGGATGCCGTGCCGCACGAGCGGCGTGCGCAAAGCCTCGCTCGCCTCGCGCGGCAACAGGCCCGTGGCGCGGTAGTACTCCACGTGCTCGATGCGCTCCCGGTTCGCCATCTCGTTCGCGCGCTCGAACGCCTTGTACAGATTCAGGACGGCCCAGGGGTGCTTCTCGGCGAGCTCCCTGCGCATCACCATGCCGTGATTGATCGGAAAGATGCCGGTCTTGCGGTAGTAACGAATGCCCTCCGCCAGGGGATCGGGGAACAGGGGCTTGACGGCGGGATGGTTCCAAAGGTCCGCGGTGCTGCGGTCGACCAGGTTGGGATTCACGATGTAGTGGATCACCGCCTCGAGCTCCCCGGAGAGCATCATGCTGCCGATGTTCTTTTCCGGCGGAATCTGATTGATCGTCACCCCGGGGGGCGGCGTGAAGCCGATCGCGGCGCGGTGGCTGTGCGAGGGCGTGCGCTCCATCCAGAACTCCATGTCCCGGGGCGCGACGCCGAACTCGTGCTCGAGCGCGCCGCGCGTCCACAGTGCGGCGGTCTGCTGGTATTCGGGAACGCCGACGCGCTTTCCCTTCAGGTCCGACGGCTTCTCGATTCCGCAATCGCGCCGCACCAGGATTTCGGCGTGGAAGAATTTTCTCGTGGTGAATATGGGCAAGCCGACCCAGCGGTCGTCGCCTCTGGACCTCGCCATGAGCAGCGAGGAAAACGACATCTCGGAGACGTCGAAGTCGGCAAAGCGCAGCTGCCTCCAGAAAAGCTCCGAGGGGTGAACCGCGCTCCTTATCAGGTCGATCCCGTCCGGCGCGACCTTGCCTTCGAAAATCGGCCAAGTTCTCGGATTGGAAGCCATCGCCAAGCTGATGGATAGGTTCATGTGTCCGGCGGAGTGTACCGAAAAGACCGGCTCCGGGCTGACACGATTCGCGGCGCTGCCCTAGAATGAAGTCCGAGCACAGCGGAATGCGACCATGGCGGACCTGAGCAACTGGGCGTTTCCGCCCGAGATGCAGCCCAAATCCGAGGATGCGCGATTCGACCTGGAAGAAGCGCTCGACTCGGTGGTCTTGTTGCGCGCCGAAGTTCCCGAGGACGCCTTTACCGCCGGGATACTCGGCACCGAGCGTACCGGCAACGGCGTCGTCATTCGCGACGACGGCCTCGTTCTCACCATCGGTTATCTGATTACCGAGGCCACGACCATCTGGCTGAACACCAACGCCGGCAAAGCCGTGGCGGCCCATCCGCTCGCCTATGACCAGCCGACCGGATTCGGACTGGTGCAGCCCCTGGGCACGCTGGGGGCCCCGGCGCTGCCGCGGGGCACCGCCGCGTCGTGCCGCGTCGGCGACCCGGTCGTCGTTGCCGGCCACGGCGGCCGCCAGCACGCCCTCAAGGCGCGGCTCATCGCCAAGCGGGAGTTCGCCGGCTACTGGGAGTACGTGCTCGATGAGGCGCTGTTCACCGCGCCGGCGCATCCTCATTGGAGCGGAGCCGCGCTGATCGGCGGCGACGGGCGCCTGCTCGGCATCGGTTCCCTCATGGTCCAGGAAGAAATGGGCGGACGCAGCGTGCAGGGCAACATGATGGTTCCGATCGACTTGCTCGAGCCGATTTTCGAGGACCTGCTGAAGTTCGGCCGCGCGCGGCGGCCGGCGCGCCCGTGGCTGGGACTCTATGCGACCGAAGTGAAGGGGCACGTCGTGGTTTCGGGTCTCGCGGACGGCGGCCCCGGGGAGCGGGCCGGGATACAGGCCGGCGATATCGTGATGGACGTCGCCGGCGAACGCGTCGGAGGGCTGGCCGACCTGTTTCGGAAGATCTGGAGCCTGGGCTCGGCCGGCGTCGAGGTGCCCATGACCCTGGTGCGCGAGGGTTCGGTGTCCCGCGTTCGGGTGGCCTCGACCGATCGCCAGGACCTTCTCAAGAAACCGTCGCTTCACTAACGCTCCGGGTGCAGAACGTGCAGCACGAGCTGATGCGCCGGCAGATGATCGCGGAGGTCGTGGCGGACGTCGTGTTCCTCACCCCGCAGCTCGGCAAGTCGGCTCTCGCCTCGCGCGTCATCGAGGTCATGGGCAGGATTCCGCGCCACGAGTTCGTGCCGGTCGAGCTCCAGGCCTACTCCTACATCAATTCGCCGCTGCCCATCGGCTACGGCAAGACCGTCTCTCAGCCCTTCATCATCGCGCTGATGACGGATTTGCTCGAACCGCAAGCGGCGGACACGGTGCTCGAAGTCGGGGCCGGCGTCGGCTACCAGGCCGCGATTCTCTCGGAGCTCGTCAAGCAGGTCTACAGCATCGAGATCATCGAGGAGCTCGCGCTCGAGACCCGGCGCCGCCTGCAGCGCCTGGGTTACGGCAACGTCGAGATCGGCGTGGGCAACGGCTACTACGGCTGGAGCGAGCACGCGCCTTTCGACAAGATCATCGTCACCGCCGCACCCGACTTGATTCCGCCGCCCCTGATCGCGCAGTTGAAGCCCGGCGGCAGGATGGTGATTCCGACGGGAATCCCCGACAAGCAGCGGCTGATGCTTCTGGAGAAATCCGCCGACGGCAAGCTCGTCACGCGCGAAGTGCTTCCGGTGCGCTTCTCCGAGCTCGAGGAAGGCGGGGACGCCGCCGGCACGGCCTGACGCGCCGGCCGCCGCCGGTCGCTACTTCGTCTTCGGCGCGAGCCCGTTGTAGACGATCTCGACGAAGGCTTCGGGCTTCCTGAACTTGCCCCATTCCTCGTCGAACTCGCGCGTAGGCTTCGCGTCGACCACCTGTTGCAGGGTCCTGCCCGACTTGACCATGGGCTCGACTCTAGCGACGACCGTCTCGACCATCTTGCGGTAGGCGAGCACGTCCTTCTTCGAGGACAGTCCGCCGTGTCCCGG
>JBGQKK010000017.1:0-19762 GCA_041499545.1 Gammaproteobacteria bacterium
CCTGACACGGTCTTTTTCTGGCGTTTTCGTATGACAAGAGCATAGAATCTCATCGTTCGCTCCGGTCCCGCCTATCTTTGTTCAAACAAGATCGCCGGGCGAATCCTGTCTGTCCCGCAATAAGCAACTTTTCTTCATTCAGGAGGCCTTATGAAGGGCATCTTCTCATCCCAGCTTCACGCTGTTGCATCGGACCCCGGAGGAAGGAGCGTGGCCGCGGCCGCGCTGATCCTCATGGGGGCCGCAGTCTTTCCCGCCGCGTCCTTCGCAGATGCATCCAATCCGGTTTGTCCCGTCGAGAGCGTATTCTTCGATCCCGGAAACGGCGAAGACATCGTAGTGCCGAGCGGCTATCGGGTGGAAGTCTTCGCGAAGGGCTTGAATTTTCCGACCGACGTCGCTTTTCTCGGAAGCAAAGGTAATTTCCAGGTGCTCGTCCTCGAATCGGGGACCGGCCTGCCGAGCCGCTGCAACGACAACACCAAGGTGCCCGGAATCGGCAAGTTCGCGGCGAACAACCCCTTCACGCCTGACCTGCTCATTTTCGACCGGAACGGCAACAAGATCGCCGGCCCGATCGGCAAGCCCACGGCTTCGGGCGGCGGCTTTCAGCCCGACGGTCCTGCCATAGGACTTGCGTTCGAGCACGACACGGCCGGAGGAACGCTTTTCGTCACCGACTCGAACCAGGGCGTGCGCGGTGCGCCGGGTGCAGCCAACAACACGTCGCGCATCTCGAGGCTGAGCCTCTCCAGCGGGGTGCTGACTCCGGTGATCACCGGTCTGCCCACGGGCGACCACCCGACCGAGCAGATCCTGGTGAAGGACGGCTGGCTGTACTGGTCGCAGGGGTCCGCGACCAACGCGGGCGTGACCGGCCACGACAACGGCGGCGGCGGCAACCAGCACGAGATCGCCTGCGAGCAGATCACGCTGAGCGAGGCGGTATTCGACTCCGGCGACGGCCACATGACCAGCGGCTATTCCAACCACGGCGTGCAGCGTCCCGGCGCGGTCGTCCCGGCGTTCGAGGGCGCGACTCGCCGCGGCATGTGCACCGGCGCGATCCTGCGCGCCCGCATTTCGAACCCGATGAACACCATCGAGCCGGTCGCCTGGGGATTCCGCAATCCCTACGGGATCCGCTTCTCCCCGAACGACCACCCGCTCAAAGGCGAGCTGCTGATATCGGAAAACGGCGAGGACGAGCGCGGCGCCAGGCCGGTCAACAACGCTCCCGACCGGCTCGCCATCGCGCGGCAGAACAAGGACGGCACGCCCGAATACCACGGCTGGCCCGACCGCTTCGGCTTCCTCGATTCGACGCAGTCGGTCTTCAATCCGATCGGCGGCGGAGGCGACGATCTCTTTCCCGACATCGCCCGCATCAAGGCCGAAAACACCCCGGTGCGCCACGTGCTCGCGTTTGCGCCGCGGCCTCCGGTCGCGCCGCTCGCTCTCGAGCCCGCGGACGTCGCCGCCGTGGGGCTGGATTTCGCGCCGCGATCGTTCCTGGGCGGCGTGGTGAAGCCCAACGCGGTGCTGCTCTCGCGCGAGGGCGACTTCGGCTTCTCGCCCGAGAACGGCCAGCCCGGTGAAGGTCACGATATCCAGCTGGTCAACTTCACCGACTCGGGGAACCCGCACGAGCTCGAGCTCTCGCGCTTCGCGTTCAACTGCCCGCGGGCCTCGCAGACCCACGATCCGGACGGCAGCCCGACGTGCAGGGTCGAGGTCGACCAGGCCTTCACCGGCAGGCTGCGCGGCATCAACCGCCCGACGACCTTGCGCTTCGGCCCGGATGGGGCCTTGTACCTCGTCGACTACGGCGCGGTCCGCGATCCGGGCGGCAGCGATCCGGCATCGCGGTTCGTCGATCCGAACGACGCCCCGCTCGTCCAGATTCCGGGAACCGGGGTGATCTGGAAGATCACGCGAACCGGAAGTCAACACTGATCGGATCGGAAACACGTCCGATGCCCGCAACGCGAGTTGCGGGCTTTTTTTTGCGCGACGCGGCGGCGAGTACTACGATGTACGTCGCGTGCGGCAAACTCTGGAGAGAAGCATGAAGACAATTCGCGGCGCCGTCTGGATCGCACTCGGCGTGTCGATCGCTCAGCTTGCACTCGCGCAGAGCGCATTGCCTACGCCCGCTCAAGCGCAGCTGCGCGAGATCTACAAGGAGCTGGTGGAGATCAACACCACCGACTCGGCGGGCAGTTGCACCGAGGCGGCGCTGGCGCTCGCCTCGCGGCTCAAGGCGGCGGGGCTTCCCGCGCAGGACGTGCAGGTGATCGTTCCACAGGACGGCCCCAAGAAGGGCAACCTGGTCGCGCGCTACCGCGGCACCGGGGCGAAGAAGCCCATCATGCTGCTCGGGCATCTCGACGTGGTCGAGGCGAAGCGCGAGGACTGGGAGCGCGACCCCTTCAAGCTGGTCGAGGAGAACGGCTACTTCTACGCGCGCGGCGCATCCGACGACAAGGCGATGGTCGCGGTGTTCGCCGCCAATCTCATCCGCTACCGGCAGGAAGGCTACCGCCCGGAGCGCGACCTGATCCAGGTTGCGACCTGCGACGAGGAAACGATCCCGTCGAAATTCAGCGGCATCGTGCATCTGCTCGAGAACCACCGCAAGCTCATCGACGCCGAGTTCGCGCTGAACGAAGGTGGAAACGGTCTGCTCGACAAGAGCGGCAACTACCTTCGCATGACGATCCAGGCCGGCGAGAAGGTGTTCCAGACCTACCAGCTCGAGGTCACCAACCCCGGCGGGCACAGCTCGCTCCCGGTGAAGGACAACGCGATCACGCACCTCGCGGGCGGGCTCGCACGGCTGGGCGCCTTCGATTTTCCGTTCAAGCTCTCGGCGACGACGCGCGCCTACTTCGAGCGCATGTCAGGCATCGAGACCGGGCAGACGGCCGCCGACATGAAGGCGATCCTGCGCGAGCCACCCGACGCCGAGGCGATCGCGCGTCTGTCGGCGAACCCGCTCAACAACTCGACCTTCCGCACCACCTGCGTCGCCACCATGCTCGAGGCGGGCCACGCGACCAACGCCCTGCCCCAGCGCGCGCGCGCGACGGTGAACTGCCGCATCCTCCCGGGCGAGTCCGTCGCCGAAGTGCAGCAGACGCTCGCCAAGGTTCTGGCGAACGACAAGATCAGGATCACACCGACCCACGAGCCCACGCTCTCGCCCCCGCCGCCGCTCACGCGCGAAATCGTGGGTCCGGTCGAAGCCGTGAGCGCGCAGATGTGGCCCGGCGTTCCCGTGGTGCCGACCATGCTGGTCGCCGCCACCGACGGCCGTTTTACGATCAACGCCGGCATCCCGACCTATGGGGTCAACGGCATGTTCCGCGACCCCGACGGCTCGGGTGTGCACGGCCTGAACGAGCGCATCCGCGTGCGCACGCTCTACGAGGGCCACGAGTTCCTCTACCGCCTGGTGAAGCTGTACGGCGGAGGTCGGTGAAGCGATAATATCCGGCGCGCTATTCGGGAGCCTTCTTCGTGCAGCCTCCAGTCAAAATCGGCATCGTCGGCCTCGGCCGCTGGGCGAAGGTGCTCGCCCGCGCCGCGCGTGAGTCGCGCGAACTGGAGATCGCGGCGGCCTACAGCCGCACGCCGGAGAAGCGAGCCGCGTTTGCAGCCGAATTCGGCGTGCCGGGCGTCGGAGAGCTGGAAGCCCTGCTCGCCGATCCCCTGATCCGCGGCGTCGTCCTCACCGTTCCCAACGAGCAGCACTGGCCGCTCGCCGAGCGCGTCGCCGCCGCAGGAAAGCATGTATATACGGAAAAGCCGATCGCCAATACCCTCGAGGATGGCCTGCGGATCGCCGCGCTCGAGGCCCGTTACGGCATCACGGTGACGGTCGGGCACAGTGCCCGGCTGATGGCGGGCATCCGCGCGATCCGCGGCCGAATCGATTCGGGCGAGCTGGGCCGCGTGGCCTTCATCGAGGCGAACTTCTCCAACGAGCGCGCGCTCGAGCTCACGCCCAAGGCCTGGCGCTGGTACAAGGACAAGGCGCCCGGCGGCCCCCTGTCGCAGCTCGCGATCCACCAGTTCGACGTGCTGCACTACCTCGGGGGCGAGATCGCCGAGGTGAGCCAGATGTCCTCCAAGCTCTCGCCCGTCGGAGCGGAGGTGGACGACCAGTCGATGACGCTCCTGCGCTTCGCCGACGGAAAGCTCGGCTACGTCGGATCGTGCTGGACTTCGCCCGGGGTTTTCGCCGTGCGCGTCTTCGGCTCCAAAGGCCTGATGCATTACGAGATCGATTTCGGCACCTGGGACACGCCCCATCTGCTGCACCGGTCCTCCACCCTCTACATCCAGCGCGGCAAGGACGGCTACGGCAAGCGCGAGGCGCTCGAAGTCCCGGCGAGCGACATGTTCAGGGCCGAGCTCGAGCAGTTCGCCGCGAGCTGCCGCTCGGGGAAGACGGGCGAGCTCTCGGCCGGCAACGGCAACGTGGCGCTCGCCGTGGTGTACGCTGCGCTGCGCTCGCTCGAGCGCGGCAGCCGCGCCGTCGCGATCGCCGAAATCATCGAGGAAACGCGCGCGAAGCTCCAGGCGGTGGCGCGCGAAGCCGCCTGAGGAGGAGCCCATGCCCCAATTACCGAGCCGCTACTTCCAGGAGCTGACCCAGCCCGAGATCGCGGCGCAACTGAGGAAAAACCCGCTGGTGATCCTGCCCGCGGGCAGCGTCGAGCAGCACGGCCCGCACCTGCCGGCAGGGACCGACATCTACGCGGCCGACGTGATCTCGCACGCCGTCGCCGAGCGCATGGACGCGCTGGTGCTGCCGGGAGGGCCGCTCGGGGTCACGCCGATGCACATGCCCTTCGAGGCCACCATCACGCTCACGCCCGACACCTACATGAAGGTCGTCGTCGAGACCTGCGTCTCCACCGCCAAGCACGGCGCGAAGCGCCTCCTCGTCCTCAACTGGCACGAGGGCAACATTCCGTCGCTCGCGATCGCCGCCGAGTCGCTGCACCGCGACCACGGCATGAGCGTGCTCACGGTGCAGGCCTGCTACGTCGCAGCCGAGCTCTACGGCAAGGATTCGGGCGGACTCACCCACGGCGGCGAGATCGAGGCCCTCGCGGTCCTCGCCCACCGCCCGGATCTCGTGCACCTCGACCGCATCGACTACTCGTCCGACCACTCGCACGGCCGCAAATGGGACAGGCTGCGGCGCACGCGCAGCTACCAGCCCGTGCTCAGCGACATTCGCACCATCGCGCCCACCGGATGGTACGGATCTCCCGAGCATGCGACGGTCGAAAAGGGAAAGCGCATGCTCTCCGACATCGCGGAAGCGATCGCCAAGGAGGCGGGCGAGCTCTTCCGCATGCTCGACGAGGCGCAAGGGGGCACCGCCGAGATCAAGCACCTGAAGGTCGTCCCCTGATGGCGCGCGTCCTCACGCAGGAACAGGCGAAAAATCTCGGCCTCCCCGGGCGCAAGTCACTCGAGATCGTCTCGGGCGAGAAAGGCTCGCGCGCGGTGACCCTGCGCCTGGTGGAGATCGCCGTCCCGCAGGCCGGCGACAAGCCTCGCGGCCGGCATTTCCACAGCGATACCGAGGAATGCATCTACGTGCTTTCGGGCGAGGGGCGCACCGAGTCGGACAGCGGGAACCACGGATTGAAGGCCGGCGACACGCTCCTGATTCCGGCGGGCGAGGCGCACGTCACGCGCAACACCGGAGCCGAGCCGCTCGTGCTGCTGTGCTTCTTCCCGGTTGCCCGGGTCACGAATCGCGATTTGCCGAAGTGACGAGCGACGTCGTCTGCCTCCGGCCCGAGGCCGATTTTGCGCGGGTGGGCGCCCTGCCCCCGCGCTCGCTTGAGGTCGTGTATCGCCAGCCCGACGACGCGCAGCTCCCGGCGCTCCTCAAGGAAGCTCGCGCGGTGGTCATGCCGGCGGTGGGTCCGAAGCTCGCTCCGGTGCTCTTCGAGGGCAGCCGGCTGTGCCTGGTGCAGGTCACGGGTGCCGGCGTCGACCGCCTCGACGCGCAAGCGATGAAAAGGCTGGGCATCCCGGTCGCCAACGTTCCCGGCGGCAGCAACGGGGCGGTCGCCGAATATGCCGTGACGACGGCGTCGATGCTGTTGCGGCGCTTCGCCTGGGCGGATGCCGAGATCCGCAAGGGCAACTACGTGGCGTTCCGCGCGCGCCTGCTCGCCGACAACCTGCCCGCGCTCGAGGGGCTCACCGTCGGGGTGATCGGCCTGGGCGTCATCGGCCTCGCGGTCGCGGAAGCCTTCGCCAAGCTCGGCTGCAAGCTGTGCTATTGCGACCCCGAACCGCGCGACCGGTCCGCGGCTGCGTCCCTGGGCGCCACATCGCTTCCGCTTAGCGAGCTGCTGAAGACGTCGGACGTGGTGTGCGTGCATGTGCCCCTGCTCCCTTCGACGAAAGGCCTGATCGGCGCGGCGCAGCTCGCCGCGATGAAGCGCGGAGCGGTGCTGGTGCAGGCTTCGCGCGGCGGCGTCGTCGACGAAGCGGCGCTCGCTGAGCAACTGCGCTCGGGGCATCTCGGCGGGGCCGCCGTGGACGTCTACGCGACCGAGCCGATCGCCGCGGACAATCCCCTGCTCGCCCTCGAGGGCGACGCCGCGAGCAAGCTCCTGCTGACCCCGCATATCGCCGGGGTCACGCGCCAGTCGTACGCGCTCCTTTTCAGGAGCAGTTGGGAGAACGTGGAGCGGGCGCTCAGGGGCGAGCCGCCGCGCAACCGCGTCTATTGAATGGAGGGCAGGACATGCCGATGAAGACGCTTGCGGTGCTGGCGATTCTCGTTCTGGCGCAGACCGCACTCGCGCAAGGCGACGATTACCCGAGGCGCGCGGTGCGCATGATCTCGCCCAACGCCCCCGGCAGCTCGAACGACACGCTGGCGCGCATCTTCGCGGCGAAGATGGGCGAAGTCCTCCGCCAGCAGGTCATCATCGAGAACCAGGCGGGCGCGAGCGGCCTGATCGCGATGGAGAACCTGAAGAACGCGCAAGCCGACGGCTATACGATCCTCGCGGCCTCGCCTTCCGGCGTGTCGATCGCGCCGCTCCTGCAGAAGAGCGTGCCCTACGATCCGCTGAACGATTTCCAGTTCGTGTCGCTGGTGGCGGTGCTGCCGAACATGCTGGTGGTCACGCCTTCGCTGCCGGTGAAGACGGTGCAGGAGTTGATCGATTACTGCAAGGCGCGTCCCGGCCAGATCAATATGGCCTCGGCGGGCCCGGGGTCGCAGAGCCATCTCGCCGGCGTGATGCTGCAGCTCGCCGGCGATTTCACCTCGGTGCACGTGCCGTACAAGGGCGGCGGGCCGTCGGTGACGGCGGTCATGGCGGGAGAATCGCAGTGGACCATCACGCCCGCCTCTTCGACGGTCGGCCCTGCGCGCGCGGGCAGGTTGCGCGCGATCGCTCACAGCCTCCCGAAGCGCACGCCGCTGCTCGAGGGCATCCCGGCCGTCGCCGAGACCATTCCCGGGTTCAGCTACAGCGCCTGGGTCGGCGTGCTCGCTCCGAAGGCGACCCCGCGCCCCGTCGCGGACAAGCTGCGCGCGGCGCTCTTGAAGACCGTAGCCCTTCCGGAAGTGAAGGAGGGATTCGGCAAGCAGGGCGCCGAGGTCTCGACCGATACGCCGGAGGAGTTCCGCGAGATGGTGCGCGCCGAGATCGAGAACATGAGGAAGGTCGTGAAGGCGGCGGATCTGAAGATCGAGTAGGCACCCCGCGCCAGCCCTTGTGCTATCTTCTCGCGTCATGGCACTCTCCCCCGCAGCGAAATCCGAGCTCACCCCCGCGGGAAAGCTCCGCGTCGGTATCAACTACGGGAATTTCCTTCTCGTCACCAAGGACGACGCGAAGGGCGAGTACCGCGGCATCGCGGTGGACCTGGGGCGCGAGCTCGGACGGCGGCTGGGCGTTCCCGTGGAACTGGTCCCTTTCGCCACCGCGGGCAAGCTCGCCGACGCGGTCAAGGCCGGCGCCTGGGATGTGGCCTTCCTCGGAAACGAGCCGCAGCGCGCCGGCGATATCGCTTTCAGCCCGGCGTATCTCGAGATCGAGGCGGGCTACCTGGTTCCGGCAGGCTCTCCGATCAAGACGATGGCCGAGGTGGATCGCAAGGGCGTCCGGATCGCGGTCGCGGTCAATAGCGCCTACGATCTGTACCTGAGCCGCAGCCTGAAGAACGCGACGCTGGTGCGCGTCCAAGGGATCCAGGCCTCGTACGACATCTTCGTGAAGGACAAGCTCGAGGTGCTCTCGGGCCTCAAGCCGCGCCTGGTGAGCGACGCCGAGACGCTGCCGGGTTCGCGCATCCTCGAGGGCCGATTCACCGTGGTCCAGCAGTCGGTGGGCACGCCGCAGGGACGGCCCGCCGGCGCCAGCTACCTGAGTGAATTCGCCAAGGATATAAAGACGTCGGGATTCGTGGCCCAGGCGATCGCGCGCCACGCGGTGCGGGGAGTGAGCGTCGCGCCGTAGCAAGACCGAATGGAATTCCAGGCTTCAGTAAGGTGTTTGCCAGAAAAAATGGTATAGCCTCAATTTTTGCTGGTCATCCAAACCCTAGGAGGGGACATGAGAAAGAAATTCGCAGCTCTGGCAGTTCCGCTTTTATTCTCGCTCGGCATGACCGCGGGACCGGTCCTCGCGGATAACGACCGCGTGTTCAGGCTCTCCATCGACCGCCACGTGGACACCTTCGCGGTGCTGCCGGACGGTGTGAGCCTACCCGAGGGCATCACCGCCAATCCCGATAACGGCGATATCTATGTCTCGACGTTCACGGGGCCCTCGAAGCTCCTGCGCTACAACCGGCACGGCAGGCTCCTCGCGCAGATCGACATCGCCGCGCCCACGCTCGGCCTGGAATTCGACCGCGTGAATCAAAAGGTCTACATCACCAACGTCGGCGACTTCGCCGGCACCGGGTCGAAGATCCAGCGCGTATCGGCGGACCTGTCCAACCTCGAGGACGTCGGGGTCATACCGCCGATCGGCGCACCGGCCCCGCGCGTCGCAGCCAACCCGGACGGCAGCGTCGACACGATCACGTTCGGCTCCGGCGCGCGTGTGCCGAACGCACTAGTGTTCGACAAGGCGGGGAATCTGTACGTATCCGACTCTTTCCAGGGAGCGGTATTCAAGATCACCCACCCGTCGGGCTGCGTGCCTACCTGCACCCTGGCCTTGGTGACTCATGATCCCCTGCTTGCGACTGCGGGCTTCCCGCCGTTCGGCGCCAACGGGCTCGCCTTCAACAGCGACGAGTCCGCGCTCTTTGTGGCGAACACCGGTGACGATCGCGTGCTCAAGATCACCGATCTCGGCTCGGTGGCGCCCACCGTCAGCGTGTTCGCCGAGAGCCTGAACGGCGCCGACGGCCTGGTCTTCGACAAGACAAGCGGACTCCTGTGGGTCTGCGCCAATCAGGCCGATGAAGTCGTGGGGCTGAATGCGAGCGGCAGGGTCGTCGCCAAGCTCGGCGAGTTCCGCGGCATCAACCGCGACGGGACCCCGGACGGGCTGCTCTTCCCGGCGAGCCCGGTGATCGTCGGCAACGATATCTTCGTCACCAACCTGGCGATCGCGCTGACCCCGGCTGCGGGCGACGAGCCGGAAGAGGATGTAAAGCTCTGGACGGTCTCGAAGATGAGGTTGCCGCACTGAGCGCCGAACGACGTTCGCCTGTGACGAAAAGCCCCGCCTATGCGGGGCTTTTCTTTTGCGCGGGCCTTCCGTGGGTCAATCGCTCGCCTGCAGTCCCTACCCCTCAACTGCCAACTTCCACCGCGATCACGGCGGCGCCCACGCCGCCTTTGCCGTCGGTGACCACGTAGACGAAGTAGTCGGTCACGTTGCTCGCGCCGGCGGGCGGCGTGTAGGTCGCCATGCTGCCGGCGAGAGACACGCTGCCGCCGCGGCTCGTGGTGGCGTGCGACAAGGCATAGGACAAGCTGTCGCCGTCCAGGTCACGAGCCAGCGTCGAAAGATTGATCTGCTTCTGGACCCCGGCCGCCGTCGCGACGGTGGCGAACGCCGCATCCGGATGGCTGTTGCCGGCTAGGGTCGCGACCCGCCCGTCGAGCCAGGCGGTGATGCGGCTTACCGCCGTCGGCTCTATCCCCAGGTAGCTGTGGAAATGCAGCCCTCCGCAGACGTCGAGCGCGTCGGGCGGGCTGGTCACGGCGACCCCGCCGGTCACGGAATCGATGGCGGCAGTCACTCCGGCCGCCGTCATATTGTCGAAAAGCGCCTGCGAATCGACCGGCCTGCTGACGCCGCAGGCATCGCTCGTGTTCAGCAACACGTGCGCGGGTCGCTGCACGAAACCCGGCTGCAGGCTGGGGAAGCCCGGATCGTTGATGAACAGCCTGTCGGGAAAAGCAAGGGATCGCCTCGTCACCGCGCTGGAGATCGAAATCCCGGCGGCGATGAGGTTGTTCGCAACCACGGAGAGCGCGCCCTTGCTTATGCCGGACAGGAACACATCCAGGTTGTCGGTGTTCACCTGCTTGAGCACGGCGAGGATATCGGTGGCGTGATCCACGGAGATTCGGTATTCATCGACGTTCTGCACGGGTTCACTGGGCGTCGCGGTCGGCCGGTCCGAGGGCCGGTCCATGGCGACGGCGAGATAACCGGCGTTGGCGAACAGCTGCGCGGTGCGCACGAGGAAGTTGCCGCCGCTCGTTAGGATCGCGCCCGTCGCGGCGTCACCCGTGATACCCATGTCGAGATCGGTTCCGCCGATCAGGAACACCACTGCCTTGGGTGCCGCGCCGCTCGATGGGCGATGCGCGATGTACTTGACGATGACCGGAGCTCCGGTCTCCGTGGTACGCGTCGCGACCTCGCCGTAGAAGCCGCAGGGCGTCGCCAGGGTCCGGAGATTGAGCGTACCGTCGGTGTTGACGGTGCTGGGCGAGGTGCACCTCGACAAGCCGTTCGCGCCGTATACGCGCACGAGCGCTGTGCCGTCGATGGTAAAGCCGTCACTGCCGGTTGCGCGATAGGCGAAGCTGTCCAGTCCGACGACGAATCCCGGGTTGGGCGCATAGACGAGCTTGTTGCCAACGACGGATGCAGTGCCGTTCGCCGGCGCGCTCAGCAGCTGATGGCTGAAGGTTTCCCAGAGATCGGCGTCCTCAACAAAGGGAGTGACTGCGCTGCTTGGTGTCCCGGCGCGCACCGTGATGCCGGCGTGAGTGGCGCTGGGCGCATCCGCCACCGGCGCCACCGTCACGTTCGCGGCCGCGACCGCCGAAAGGCCGCCGGAATCGGTCGCGCTGAAGGTGAAGCTGTCCTGGCCGCTGAAATTCGCATCGGGGGTGTAGACCAGCTGATTGCCGACCACGCTCGCCAGTCCGCGGCCGGGCTGGGTCACGACGGTGAAGGTGTGCGTATCCCCGACGTCGGGATCGGTCACCGCTGGTGTCACCGGCGCGCTCGCTGCATCCTCGCTGGCGAAGATGCTCAGGTTCGCGACGGACGGCGGATCGTTGACGGCCAGGACGGTCACGGATGCGGTGCCTACGACGCTCAGGTTGGTGGAGTCAGTGGCACGGAAGGTAAAGCTGTCCGGGCCGTTGTAGTTGGCGGCAGGCGTATAGACGAGCTGGTTGCTAGCCACGGCGGCCGCGCCGTTGGCCGGTTGAGTGACGATACTGAAAGTGAAGGTTTCGCCGGCGTCGGGATCGCTGACGCTCGGCATTACCGCAGCGCTGGTCGTGTCCTCGTTGGTGGTGATGCTTGCGCTCGCCGCGGTCGGCGGGTTTCCGGGCGGATGCCCACTGATGACGCCGACGATGATTGCGATCAGGGCCGCGAGCGAAATGAGCCCCAGCAGGAAGCTCTTGATAGCAGTAAGAAGAATAGTCAGCATCGATTGGTCTCCCTTCTATCTAGCCGAATGGTATGGCATGGGCGCGTGAGGGCAATCCCCAACACTGGGTACGGGCGCAGGCGTCCCCAAAACTGGGTACAGCGGCGAGCATGCTGGAATAAGTTGATGCGCGGTATTCTATGCGTCGAGTCCGACTAACGGAGGGAAGATGGCAGCGGCATCGGAAACGGCGCGAGTTACCACCGTGGCGCTAGTCGAGGACGATCGCGACACACGCGCGCGCTTGGCGTCTTCGATACGAGCGCAGGCTTCCCTCGAGCTGGTCGCCGAATACGCGACCGGCACCGAAGCTCTGGCGGGCCTGGATTCGCGCGCACCCGATGTTCTGCTCGTCGACCTCGGCCTGCCCGACGTTTCCGGTCTCGATGTCGCGCGTTTCGTGGCCGGCCGCCACCCGGACTGCGACATCCTCGTCATCAGCATCTTCGGCGACGAGGCGAACGTGCTCGCGGCGCTGGAGGCGGGCGCGCGCGGCTATCTGCTGAAAGGCTCGCTGCAGCACGACATCGCCTTCGACATCCAGGACATCCGCAACGGCGGCTCGCCGCTTTCTCCCGTCATCGCGCGTCAGGTGCTGAAGCGCCTGCAGGCGCCGGGGCGAGACAGCCTGCCGAAGACCGGGGCGGAGGAGGAAAACACGCTCACCGCGCGCGAATGCGAGATTCTCAACGCCATCTCGCGCGGTTTTTCCTACGCCGAAACGGCGCAAATGCTGAACATATCCGTCGGGACGGTGCACACGTTCCTCAAGCGCGTCTACCGCAAGCTCGCCGTGCATTCGAAGACCGAGGCGGTGTTCGAAGCGAGCCGCCTGGGACTGATTCGGTGAGAATCCGGGGCGGGCTCGGCGCCGCGGGACTGGTTTTCGCCTTTGCCGTCAACGGCGCGCACGCGCAAGACCTGGTGGTGCGCGTCTTGGAACACGCGGAATTCGTGTCCAGCGAAGCGCGAGTGCCGCCCCCGGACGACGCGGCATGGCAACCGCTGAAGCTGCCGGACAACTGGTACTTGTCGCGCCCTGGCGATGCACAAGTCGGCTGGTACCG
This sequence comes from Gammaproteobacteria bacterium, assembly GCA_041499545.1. Taxonomy (GTDB): domain Bacteria; phylum Pseudomonadota; class Gammaproteobacteria; order Burkholderiales; family SG8-39; genus VBDM01. Next base: position 12,987 of record JBGQKK010000017.1, read on the forward strand.
GCTGGCCTTCGATCTCTCCCCCGAGCAGGCTCGGATCCCTCATTCGCTTTATCTGCCGAGAAACAGCGCGCGGCGGATGGACTTTTATTTCAACGGCAACCGACATTCGGGCAACGTGGGCTACGGGGATCCGGGCGCCCGCAATTGGGCGCCGCCACTGATCAACACCGTGCCCGCCGCGTCCCTGAAGCCGGGTCGGAACCTCCTGCACATAAGAGTCGCCGCGGTTCCGGAGATCCGCCAAGGGCTGACGCGCGTGATGATCGCGCAAGGACCTTCGGGACGCCCGCTTTACGAGGCCCGGTACGCGACTCAGGTCACGAGCCTTTTCATGTTCGGCGCCGCGGCACTGCTTGCCGGACTGCTGGCCGCCGCGTTCTGGCTCCGGGCGCGCGGCGAAACCACGCTGCTGTGGTTCGCTATCACCGCTCTCGCGTGGGCCGTGGCCGCTTTCCCCTGGCTGCACGCCGCGTTCACCCCGCCGGCGTTCTTCCACGGCCCGCTCGCCTTTACCGTGCGCTTCGCCTATGCGGCGCCGATGCTGGTCCTCTGCCTGCGCGTTGCGGGCAAGCACTGGCGGTGGACCGAAGCGGCGCTATGGGCCTTCACGCTCGCCGGACTGGTTCTCGCTTGGCTGATCAGCGAAGAGCGGCAAGGGGCCGTCATCACGTACTGGACCGTGACCTATCTCGCCGCGTTGTTCGCTCTGCTCATCGTGCTGATCCGCTCGCAGCAAGGCCGGCGCAGATGGGCGTTCTGGCTGCTGGCCGCAGCGCTTGTCCTCGCTGTGCTTCTCAACGCGCATGACCTCGCCTGGTGGATGGGCTGGATAGACTACGACAGCTACCAGCTGGCGCACTTTCACATTCCGCTCGTGCTGTTCGCGATCGGTGCGACGATCATCGACCGGCATTTTCAAGCGGTCGCGGCGGTGGAGAAGGCGAAGCTGGAGCTGGAAGGGCGGGTGGCGGAAAAGGCGCGCGAAATCGAGGCGAACTACGCGCGAGTCGAAGAGGCCAAGCGCGAGAAGGCGCTCTCCCGCGAGCGCCAGCGGATCATGGCGGACATGCACGATGGGCTTGGATCGAGCCTCGTCGGGCTGCTCGGCGCGGTGCAATCGGGGAAGGCCACCCTACCGGAAGTCGAACAGCGGCTGCACGACGCCCTGCAGGAGCTGCGGCTCGCGGTCGACGCCCTGGAGCCGACCGACGGCGATCTGGGCGTGATCCTCGGCAATGTGCGCCACCGCATGCGCGCCGCGATCGAGAGCTCCGGCGTGCGGTTTCACTGGCGAGTTGGGGACCTGCCGCAGTTTTCCTCTCTCACGCCCAGGGCGGTACTCGACATCGAGCGAATCGTTCTGGAAGCCCTGACCAATTCCCTGCGTCACGCGCGCGCCCGCGGCGTGACGGTCAGCACCGAATTGAACGGCGCCTGGTTGCAGATCGGCGTGTCGGACGACGGTGTCGGATTCGACGAGACGAAGATCACGCCGGGCCGCGGGCTCGAAAACCTGCGGCAGCGGGCGCGAGGCCTGGGCGGCACCATAGAGATCCGTTCCTACCTGAGCGTCGGTACGAATGTCACGCTGCGACTGCCGCTTGCGGGCCACTGAGGGGCCGCCGGGGCGAACCTAGCCCGCAAGCGAGCGAACCAGCATCAGCACCACCATCCCGCCGACGATCGTCGCGAGGATGCTGCGCGTCGCCGCGGCGAGCGCGAAGGCGACGAGGCCGGCGACGAGGCGCGGATTCTCCATCGAGATCGAAACGGCGTTCTGCGTGAACGCGAGCTCGGGAACGATGATCGCCATGAGCGCGGCGGCCGGCGCGTAGCGCAGCACGCGCTCGGCGGTCGCGGGCAACCGCAGGTGGCTTCCCGGCAGGATGAACACGGCGCGCGTGAAGAAGGCGACGAGCGCCATCCCGGCGATCAGCGCCCATGGGTACCAGGCTTCGCCCGTCACCTTGCTCCCTCCCCCCCGTTGGGCCGGGCGAAGCGCGCGACCGCGAGCCCGACCACGACTCCCGCGGCGATCGCCGCGAGCAGTCCGACGTTGAGCGGCCACTTCGCGGCGATGAGCGCCACCCCGCCCGCGGCCAGCGCCGCGCACACCGCCGCGCGGTCGAAGAGAAGCGGCATCAGCACGGCGATCAGCGCGAGGGTGGCGGAGAATTCCAGCGACCACTCGCGCGGGATCAGCTCGCCGGCGAAGATGCCGACCCACGAGGCAAGCTGCCAGCCGGTCCACATCACCAGCGACCCGCCGAGAAAAAACCAGTGCTTGTGCGGCTTGGCCTCATCCGGCCCGTACTTCCCGACGAACAGGGCGAATATGCCGTCCACGGTGATGTAGGAGAGCAGCGCGCGCCAGGGGCGCGACAGGTGCTCGAAATGCGGCGCGAGCACCGCGCTGTAGATGACGTAACGAAGGTTCACGACGAGCGCGGTCGCGCACATCACCCACAGCGGCGCTTTCGCTATCAGGAGCGGCAGCACGGCGAGCTGCGCCGAGCCCGCGAAAACGAGCACGCTCATGGCGACGGCCTGGACCTGCGTGAGGCCCGCGCTCACCATCGCCACACCCGCGACGATCCCCCAGGGGACGATGCCGATCAAGAGCGGCGCCGAGGCGAGGGCGCCTTCGCGGAGTGCCGAAACGTGGTCGCGCTGGAATTTCACGGCGAAATTGAAAGGGCCGCGATTTGCGGCCCCTTGCCGGTTGCCGGTACCCCTACTTCTTGAGATTCCCGTAGAGCATCTCGACGAATTTTGCCGGCGCGAGGAAACCCTTGCCCCAGACCTCGTCGTACTGCGCCGTCGGCTTGGACGCCACGACTTCCTCCATCTTCTTCCCCTGCTTGACCTGGCTTGCAACGCGCCCCGAGACCGCCGCGAGCATGCCGCGGTACGCTTTCAGATCCGCCTTGTTCCCGAGCGGCCCGTGCCCGGGGATGATCTTGGTCTTGTCGCCGACCATCTTCAGGGCGCGGTCCACGGCGGCGAGGACACCCGCGACCGATCCGCCGCTCGAGGTGTCGATGAACGGGTACATCTTGTTGAAGAAGGTGTCGCCCATGTGGACCACGTCGCTCTTCGCGAAATGCACGATGGTATCGCCGTCGGTATGGGCGCGGGGAACGTAGAACGCGCGGATCTCCTCCCCGTTCAGCTGAAAACTCAGGTCGCGCGTAAACGTGATGACCGGCAGGGCGACCGGCGGCTCGGCCTTGGTCTTCATGCCGAAGAACGCGATGAGGCCCTCCTTGGACAGGCGCTTCCTCACGTTCTCTTGCGCGACGATGACCGCGCCGGCCTTGCCGAGGTTCTCGTTGCCGCCCGTGTGGTCGAAATGCCAGTGCGTGTTCAGCAGGAACCTGACGGGCTTCGCGCTCAACTTGGCGATCGCCTCCTGGATCTTGGGCGTGAGCGGCGCGAACTGGCTGTCGATGAGGAAGACGCCGTCCTCGCCGGCGGAAACCCCGAGGTTGCCGCCGGCGCCGGTCATCATATAAACGGTATCGGCGAGCTTGTCGGTCTGGATCTCGACCTTCGACAGATCCTGCTGAGCGAGCGCCGGTGCCGCCAGGAGGACCAGGGCACAAGCCGCGGAAAAACGAAGAATGTCTGTTCTCACTGATTGACTCCTTGTGTCGTCTTGAACTATTCCCGCGTCAGCCGCCCTGCCACATCCGGACGAGGACCCGGTTCTTCTTCCGGAAATGATGGCGCAGCGCGCTCGCCGCGTGGACGATCACCAGCGCGAGCAGCACGTAGGACAGGACCATGTGCGTTCCCTCGAACGCTTCCCTGTACGAGCGCGAGGAAACCAGATGCGGCACCGAAACGGCGCCGAACAGCGTCCCTTCGATCGGCTGCCGGAAGGTGTCCGCGACCATCCAGCCGGAGATCGAAACTGCGAACATGAGCGCGTAGAGTATCCAGTGCGCTGCGTGCGCCGTCGCCCGCTCCCAGCGCGGGAGCTCCTCGGGGAGCGCCGGGGCCGGGTTGCCGGCGCGCCAGACGAGCCTCAGCGCAATGAGCAGCAGAACGTACCAGCCGATCAGGCTGTGCAACTGGTAATGCCCGAGCCGGCCGGCGCGCTCGAGGAGGTGCGTCATCCACCATCCGTAGCCGACCAGGAACAATATCGCGAGCGCGGAGAGCCAGTGGAACAGCCTCGCGACGAGTCCCCAGCCGGCGGCGCTGTTGCGTAACGCGGAAGGCACGGCGCCTGTCCTCCTAGTCGATTTTCGATTCGTCGCGGTACATCACCTTGTGCCGCGTTTCCTTGATCCACTCGTCGATCTGATCGAGCGTCATGAAGTGTCTCGCGTCGAAGCGCTCCCAGCTGACGATCTCCTCGAGCTTCTTCTTCCAGCGCTTGTAGGGCGGCTTCGCCGCGGGGCCGAAGCAGAAGATGTCGATGATCGAAAGCTCGTCGGGCACGCCGAGCAGCGGGCGCATCGCATCTTGCGCGCTCTCCTGCCCGATCGCCGTCACCCACCACACGTTGTAGCCCAGGGCGGCCGCGGCGAGGTGGGCCGACATGGTCGAGGCCGCGACGCTCTGCAGCAGGATGCGCTCGGCGTTCTCGTGGTACTGGCGGTCGAGGTCGCTACCGTCCATGAGCACCGGAAACGCGCGCGTGAAGCGGAAATCCGCGACCACCACGATCATGCCCGGCGCGGTCTCCAGCCCCCGGTAGTTGGGCGTAGGGAATTTCATCTTGAGCTTGGCGCGGCGCCGCTGCTCCTCGACGAAGTAATCGGCGATCTTCTTCTTCGTGTCGGCCTGGGTCACCACGATGTAGTGCCAGGGCTGGGCGTTCGCCCCCGAGGGCGCATGGCGCGCGGCCTCCAGGATGAGATCGTAGTGCTCGCGCGGCACCACATAGCCCGGATCGAACTGGCGTGTCGTCAGCCGGCTGCGCATCACCTCGAGCAGGGCTTCGCATCTCGCGCGGGCGTCGGCCGGTGGCGCGGTCATCGCCGGATTCACTTCCGGTCCGGCTCGAGGCGCACCACGTTGGCCGACGGCTTTTCTTCGATCTCCGCCGCCTCGATCTGCTGGAAGCGCTGCGAGATCTTGCGGCTGGAGACGTGCACGTCTACGGCATCCTCATGCGCTTGGCGGATGTGATCGGCGAGCTTCTTCATGCGCTCGTCGAAGCGCAGGAAGTCGGCTCCCAGCCGAATCAACTCTTCCTTGATGATGTGGATGTGCCTGCGCGTCTCGACGTCCTTCAGCACCGCGCGCGCGGTATTGAGCACCGCCATCAGCGTGGTCGGCGAGACGATCCACACGTGCCTGCCGTTCGCGTACTCGACCACCTCGGGGTGGTAGGCGTGGATCTCCGCGAACACCGCTTCGGCCGGCACGAACATCACCGCGCCGTCGGAGGTCTCGCCGGCGATGATGTATTTCCTCGCGATGTCGTCGACGTGCTTGCGGACGTCGGCCTTGAACTGTTTCTGCGCAAGCGAGCGCTCGGCCTGATCGGCTTCGCGGTCGAACATGCGGTGGTAGTTCTCCAGGGGAAACTTGGAATCGACCGGGACCAAGCCCGTTGGAGGCGGCAGCCGCAGGGCGCAATCCACGCGAGTGCCGTTGGACAGTGTGTACTGGAGCTCGAAGGCCGCAGGTGGCAGCACGTTCCGCACCAGCGCCTCGAGCTGCACCTCGCCGAACGCGCCGCGGCTGCGCTTGTCACCGAGCAGTTCCTGCAGGCTCACCACGCTCCCGGTGAGGCTGTCGATCTTCTTCTGTGCCTCGTCGATGGTCGCAAGCCGTTGCATCACGCTGACGAAGGTCTCGTTGGTCTTCTTGAAACCCTCTTCCAGGCGCTCGTCGACCTTGCCCGCGATCTGATCGAGCCGCTGGTCGATCTTGGCGGACAGCCGCTCGCTCGAATCGGCGAGGTTCCTGCCAAGGCGGTCACCCTGCTGCGTGAGCCCCTCGTGCAGGTCCTTCAGCATCTCGCGGTGCTTCTGCTCCAGCGTCGGGCCGAGCACGGCAGCGGGATCGCAAAAGTCACGCTCGAGCATGACGAGACGGCGTAGCACCCGGAAGAGAACGATCAGCGCGACCACAAGGGCGGCGAGAGTGATTTCAGCCATGCGCCATTGTAACGTCGGGGATGGCCGAAACGCTCTGTATACGACTGGGGCCCGCCCAGGCGGAAAGGAAGAGAGTGAGCTTTTCCCGCGCGGGGTTCACGCCGATTCCCGCAGCGCGGCCATCGGCGCCCGGCTGAGCGCGGCGCGCGCGCCCGCCCGGGCGTTCAGCACCACGCAGGCGAGGCCCAGCGCCGGTCCGGCCAGCCAGATCCAGCCGTTCCAGAGGAAATCGAGCTCGAAGATGCGCGTCGCGAGCGTCCACCCGATCGCGGTCGCGCCGAAGGCGCCGAGCACGCCCGCGATGGCCCCGAGCACGGCGAACTCGGCGCGCTGCGCCGCGAGCACCTGGGCGCGGCTCGCCCCGAGGGCGCGCATCACCGCGGCTTCGTGCGTGCGCTCGTCCTGGGTCGCGAGCAGCGCCGCGTACAGCACCAGCACCCCGGCGGCGAGCGCGAACAGGAAGACGACCTGCACCGCGCCGATCAGCTGGTCCATCACCGCCTGGACCTCGCGCAAGATCACATCGACGTCGATCACTGTGAGGTTGGGGAAAGCCTGCGACAGGCGCAGGGTCAGCCTCGCGTCGCCGGGCGGAGCGCGGAAGCTCGCGACGTAGCTCGCCGGAAGGCCTTCGAGCAGCGACGGCGTGGCGATGAA
>JBGQKK010000018.1:0-19615 GCA_041499545.1 Gammaproteobacteria bacterium
AATCGTTCGAGACCGCGCTGCGCCACGCCGGCGGCCGTGCGGTGGTGCTCGAGCTGGCTTCGGGGCGCGAACACCTGTTCTCGGCGCGCTTCGCCTGCCCGGTGTGTGACTACTCGCTCGCCGAGCTGGAACCGCGCCTGTTCTCGTTCAACAATCCCATGGGCGCCTGCCCGGGATGCGACGGCCTGGGGACGATCAATTTCTTCGATCCCAAGCGCGTGGTCGCCCATCCGGAGCTCTCCCTCGCGGGCGGCGCGATCCGGGGCTGGGACCGGCGCAACCAGTTCTATTTCCAGATGCTCACCAGCCTCGCCGCGCATTTCGGCTTCGACGTCGAGGCGCCGTTCGAGAAGCTTCCCGAGTCCGTCCGCACGCTCGTGCTCTACGGCAGCGCGGAGAAAATCCGGTTCTCCTACCTGAGCGAGCGCGGCCGGACCGTGGTGAAAGAGCACGCCTTCGAGGGCGTCCTGCCGAGCCTGGAGCGCCGCCACGAGGAGACCGACTCGCTGGTCGTGCGCGAGGAGCTGGCGAAGTACCTGAACAGCAAGGCCTGCCCCGACTGCGAGGGCACCCGCTTGCGCCCGGAGGCGCGCAACGTGAAAGTGGGCGACCGGGCCATCTACGAGGTGAGCGCGGTGCCGCTGAAGCAGGAGCTGGAGTTCTTCCGCGGACTCAAGCTCGAAGGCGCAAGGCAGGCGATCGCCGAGAAGATCGTCAACGAGATCGTCGCGCGCCTTTCCTTCCTCAACAACGTCGGGCTCGATTACCTTTCGCTCGACCGCTCCGCGGACACGCTCTCGGGGGGCGAGGCGCAACGCATACGCCTCGCCTCCCAGATCGGATCGGGGCTGACGGGCGTAATGTACGTGCTCGACGAGCCTTCGATCGGACTGCACCAGCGCGACAACGGCCGGCTGCTCGACACGCTCAAGCATCTGCGCGACCTCGGCAACACCGTGATCGTGGTCGAGCACGACGAGGAGGCGATCAACTCGGCCGACCACGTGCTCGACATGGGGCCGGGCGCGGGCGAGCACGGCGGGCGGGTGGTCGCCGAGGGCACGCCAGCCGACATCCGAGCGAACCCCGCCTCGCTCACGGGCCAGTACCTCTCGGGCGCGCTCGAGATCGCCCTTCCCGGGAGCCGCCGCCGCTTCGACAAGACGCGGGTCTTCAGGCTGCGCGGCGCGCGCGGCAACAACCTCAAGAACGTGGAGCTCGCCCTGCCGGTGGGGCTCCTCGTCTGCGTCACGGGTGTCTCGGGCTCGGGCAAATCCACGCTCATCAACGACACGCTCTACAACGCGGTCGCGCGCGAGCTCTACGGCTCGAACCACGAGCCCGCGCCCTACGATTCGATCACGGGACTGGAATTCTTCGACAAGGCCGTCAGCGTCGATCAGAGCCCGATCGGCCGCACGCCGCGCTCCAATCCCGCGACCTATACCGCGCTGTTTACTCCCATACGGGAGCTTTTCGCCGGCGTCCCCGCGGCGCGCGAGCGCGGCTACGGGCCGGGGCGCTTTTCCTTCAACGTGAAAGGCGGGCGTTGCGAGGCCTGCCAGGGCGACGGCGTCATCAAGGTGGAGATGCATTTTCTCCCGGACATCTACGTGGCCTGCGACGTCTGCCACGGCAAGCGCTACAACCGCGAGACGCTCGAGGTGCAATACAAGGGGAAGAGCATCCACGAGGTGCTGCAGATGACGGTGGCGGCCGCGCATGAATTCTTCAACGCGGTGCCCGCGGTCGAGCGCAAGCTCCAGACGCTGCTCGAGGTGGGCCTGGGCTACATCCAGCTCGGCCAGCCGGCAACCACGCTCTCCGGCGGCGAGGCGCAGCGGGTGAAGCTGTCTCTCGAGCTCTCCAAGCGCGACACCGGCCGCACGCTCTATGTCCTCGACGAGCCCACCACGGGCCTGCACTTCAGGGACATCGACCTGCTTCTCTCGGTGCTGCGCCACCTGAGGGACGCCGGCAACACGGTCGTCGTGATCGAGCACAACCTCGACGTCGTGAAGACGGCCGACTGGGTGATCGACCTCGGGCCCGAGGGCGGCGAAGGGGGCGGGCGCGTCGTCGCGCAGGGCACGCCGGAAGATATCGCCGCCGCCGAAGGCAGCTTTACCGGCCAATACCTGCGCAATGTGCTCGGAAAAAAAGTGAGGCGCGCGGCATGACCCCCGATGATTTTCAGGCTCCCGGCTTTTTCGTTCCCGACGGCCCGGGCGGAACGTGGAACCCCGGCCGCGTCAGGACTTCCGGTCGCAGGATCTCGTCCAGCCGCTCCTTGCTCAGGAGCTTTTTCTCGAGCACGAGCTCGTAGACGCTCTTCCCCGTTTCGAGCGCCTCGCGCGCGACCTCGGTGGCGCTCGAATAGCCGATGTACGGATTGAGCGCCGTGACGATGCCGATCGAGCGCTCGACCATCGCGCGCATACGCTCGGGGTTCGCGGTGATCCCGATGACGCAGCGCTCCCGCAGCACATGGCACCCCTTGGTCAGGTGGACGATGCTCTTGAAAAGGCTGTGGGCGATGACCGGCTCGAAGGCGTTGAGCTGCAGCTGCCCCGCTTCCGCCGCGAAGCTCACGGTGACGTCGTTGCCGATCACTTCGAAAGCGATCTGATTCACGACCTCCGGAATCACCGGGTTGACTTTGCCCGGCATGATCGAGGAGCCGGCCTGCATCGGCGGCAGATTGATCTCGCCCAGACCCGCTCGCGGACCGGAGGACAGCAGCCGCAGGTCATTGCAGGTCTTGGAGAGCTTGACCGCGATGCGCTTGAGCACTCCCGAGAGCTGGACGAACGCTCCCGCGTCCTGCGTCGCCTCGACGAGGTTCGCCGCCGTGACCAGACGGATGCCGGCGATCTCGGAAAGCCGCCGGCACACCAGGGCCGCATAGTCCGGGTGCGCATTGATTCCGGTGCCGATCGCGGTCGCCCCGAGATTGATCTCGGTCGTGAGCTGAGCCGCCTCGCGCAGCCGATCCTCGTCTTCCTGGAGCATCACCGCGTAGGTGCTGAACTCCTGGCCGAGCGTCATCGGCACTGCATCCTGCAGCTGCGTGCGGCCCATTTTCAGCAGCCCGGAGAATTCCTCGGCCTTGCCCTCGAAAGCGCGCCGCAGCGCTCCCATCGCGAGGCACAGCCGGTCGATCGCAAAATTCAGCGCGACTTTCACCGCGGTCGGATAGACGTCGTTCGTGCTCTGGCTCATGTTGACGTGTTCCACCGGGTGCAGGAAGCGGTACTCTCCGCGCGCGTGTCCCATCAGCTCCAGAGCGCGGTTGGCGATGACCTCGTTTGCATTCATGTTGGTCGAGGTGCCGGCGCCGCCCTGAATCACGTCCACGACGAACTCCGCGTGCAGCGCCCCGGCGCGGATCTCCTCGCAGGCCTTGACGATGGCCTGCGTCTTGTCGTCGGACAGCAGGCCCAGAGTGTTGTTGGCGAGCGCCGCCGCCTGCTTCACGCAGGCGAGCGCGCGCACGAGGTCGGGATAGATCGAGATCGCAGTGCCGGTGATGGGGAAGTTCTCCAATGCCCGCAGCGTGTGCACGCCGTAGTAGGCCGCGGCAGGCACCGGCAGGTCGCCCAGAAGATCGTGCTCGACGCGGGTCGGCACCTGGCTCATGTCGCGCTCCTTTTTCGGGCCGGGGATGGGATTCTAGTCCGCCGGCGACGTTTTGCCGTTCCGCGGCCCGGCGGTGGCGCTTCGACAGGAGCTTGTTTCAAACGTTTCAGGCGCACCGCCTGTTTCAAACGCTTAGACAAGACATCGGGGACTGCGTAAAATCGCGTTCCGGTAATCAATGATCCTGGGAGAGCACCATGACTCGGACAATTCAATTCGTTCTCGCCGCTCTCGCCTCCGCGGCGCTCGTCGCCCCGGTCGCAGCGCAGGAGGGCACGCTCAAGAAAATCAAGGACAGCGGGGCGATCACCATCGGCCACCGCGACGCGTCGATCCCCTTCTCGTACTACGACGACAGGCAGCAGCCGGTCGGCTATGCGATGGATCTGTGCCTGAGGATCGTCGACGCGGTCAAAGCCGAGCTCAAGATGCCGAAGATCGACGTGAAGTACCAGCTGGTGACCTCCGCCAACCGCATCCCGCTGATGGCGAACGGCACGATCGATCTCGAATGCGGCTCCACGACGAACACCGTGGGGCGGCAGGAACAGGTGTGGTTCACCATCACCCACTTCGTCACCGCCAACCGCTGGGTGGCGAAAAAGTCGGCGAACCTCAGCAAGCTCGTCGATCTGAAGGGCAAGACCGTCGTTTCCACGGCCGGCACGACCAACATCAAGGGGATCACCGAGATCAACGCGGCGCAGAACCTGGGCCTGAACATCATCTCGGCCAACGGCCATCCGGAGGCGTTCCAGATGGTCGAGACCGGCCGCGCGGCCGCCTTCGTGATGGACGACATCCTGCTCTACAGCCTGGCCGCACAGTCGCGCAACCCGGGCGACTACGCGATTTCCACCGAAGCCACGTCGGTCGAGCCCTACGGCATCATGCTGCGCAAGGACGACGCAGCCTTCAAGAAGGTGGTGAACGCCGCGATGACCAACCTCTACAAGTCGGGGCAGATCAACGCGATCTACGAGAAGTGGTTCCTGAAGGCGATACCGCCGAAGGGCATCAACCTGAACATCCCGATGAGCGATCAGTTCAAGAAGGTGGTCGCGAACCCCACCGACTCCGGCGACCCGGCCGTATACAAGTAACAATTCGCGGTCTGTAGTTCCCGCGTCGGGAGGGACGTGAACTACAACTGGCACTGGAAGGTCCTGCTCGACACGGAGCCCGGCGGGACCGGCAGCTACCTCCACTATCTGTTCGTCGGCCTGGGCTGGACGCTCGCCACCGCGCTCGCCGCGTGGGTGATCGCGCTCGCGATCGGCGCCGTCGTCGGCACGCTGCGCACGACCCCGCTGAAGTGGGCGGTGCGCCTCGGCAATCTCTACGTCGAGATCTTCCGCAACGTGCCGCTCCTGGTGCAGATGTTCCTGTGGTTCTTCGTCCTGCCCGAGCTGTTGCCCAAGGCGCTCGGCGACTGGATCAAGCAGATGCCGCCGCCCTGGGGATCGTACGTCCCGGCGGTGCTGTGCCTGGGCATCTTCACGTCCGTGCGCGTCGCCGAACAGGTGCGCGCCGGCATCAATTCCCTGCCGCGCGGCCAGCGCATGGCCGGAACCGCGACCGGCCTCACCGAGACGCAGACCTACCGCCACGTGATCCTGCCCCAGGCTTTCCGCATCATCCTGCCGCCGCTCACTTCCGAGTTCATGAACGTCATCAAGAACTCGTCGGTCGCCCTGACGATCGGGCTGCTCGAGCTGACCGGGCGCGCGCGCTCGATGCAGGAGTTCAGCTTCAGGGTGTTCGAGGCGTTCACCGCGGCGACAGTGATCTATCTGCTGACCAACCTGGTGGTGGTGCTCGCGATGCGCGCGCTCGAGCGGAAGGTGCGCGTCCCGGGCCTGATCGCAGCCGGCGGCGCGCCGCAGGCGGGGCATTGAGCCGTGGATTCCGGCTTCGACTTCGACGTCATTCAGCGCTCCTGGGTCTACCTCTTCAGGGAGGGGATGAGCTTCACGCTGACGCTCACGGCCCTGGCGATGGCCGGGGGCATCGCCTTCGGAACGCTGCTCGCGATGATGCGGCTCTCCAGCATCAAGCCGGTGGCGATGCTCGCGGGCGCCTACGTCAACCTGATGCGCTCGATTCCGCTGGTGCTGGTGATTTTCTGGTTCTTCTTCCTCGTGCCGTACATCGGAGCGTGGATCATCGGCGCCAAGGAACCGGTCAAGGTCGGCGCGTTCCTTTCCGCCCTCGTCACCTTCACCATGTTCGAAGCGGCGTACTATTGCGAGATCATGCGCGCCGGCATCCAGTCGATCCCGCGCGGCCAAGTGTGGTCGGGCTACGCGCTCGGTCTGGACTATTGGCAAACCATGGCAAGAATCGTCCTGCCGCAGGCGTTCCGCAACATGCTGCCCGTGTTGCTCACCCAGACTATCATTCTGTTCCAGGACACCTCGCTCGTGTACGTGATCTCCGCCACGGATTTCCTCGGAGCGGCCGCGAAGGTCGCCAACCGCGACTACCGCCTGGTCGAGATGTACAGCTTCGTGGCCGTGGTGTATTTCATCGTCTCGTACGGGGTGTCGTCCCTGGTCAGGCGGCTTCAGGAGCGCATCGCAATCATCAAGTAGGGCCCATGATCTCACTCAAGAACGTCAGCAAATGGTACGGCAGCCTTCAGGTGCTCACCCATTGCTCTACCGAAGTGAAAAAAGGCGAGGTGGTGGTCGTTTGCGGCCCATCGGGCAGCGGAAAATCGACCTTCATCAAATGCGTCAACGGACTCGAGCCGTTTCAGCAGGGCGAGATCAGAGTGGACGGCATCTCGGTCAACGACCCGAAAACGGACCTACCGAAGCTGCGCGCGAGAATCGGCATGGTGTTCCAGAACTTCGAGCTTTTCCCTCACATGACGGTGACCCGCAACCTGACGCTGGCGCAGACGAAAGTGCTGGGACGCAGCCTCGAAGAGGCGACGCAGAAGGGCTTGAAGCTGCTCGATCGCGTGGGCCTGCTCGCGCACAAGGACAAGTACCCCGGCCAGCTCTCGGGCGGCCAGCAGCAGCGCGTGGCGATCGCGCGCGCTCTCGCCATGGATCCGATCGCGATGCTCTTCGACGAGCCGACTTCCGCGCTCGATCCGGAAATGATCAACGAGGTGCTCGACGTCATGGTGGGTCTCGCCCGGGAGGGCATGACCATGATGGTGGTCACCCACGAGATGGGCTTCGCGCGCAAGGTCGCGCACCGGGTCATCTTCATGGACCGGGGCGAGATCGTCGAGGACGCCGCGAAGGACGACTTCTTCGGCAAGCCCCGCTCCGAGCGCGCGCAGCAGTTCCTCTCCAAGATCCTGCAGCACTGAGCGCCGGCGCAAGGCGCGGGGATTTTTCGCGGCGCCACGACGCCGCTCAGGTACACTTCCGCCTTCCTCGATCCCCGGGCCGACCATGAATCGCGACGTCAAGCTGCTGTTCGCCCTGTTTACGCTTTCGGGCTTCACGGGACTCATCTACGAGTCGGTCTGGTCGCATTACCTGAGGCTGTTCCTCGGGGCCGCGGCGTTCGCGCAGTCGTTCGTGCTCGTCGCTTTCATGGGCGGCATGGCGCTCGGGGCCTGGCTGGCGAGCCGCTGGAGCGCGCGCATCGCGAACGTGCTCGCCGCCTACGGGTGGATCGAGGCGGCGATCGGCGTCGCCGCGCTCCTCTTCCACGAGGTGTTCGTGCTCCTGACCCAGCTCTCGCTCGATCGCGTGATACCGGCGCTCGGTTCTCCGGGCGCGGTCGAGCTCTACAAGTATTCGCTGTGCGCGGCGCTGATCGTCCCGCAGACGGTGCTGCTGGGAATGACCTTCCCGCTTCTCGCCGGCGCGGTCATCCGTCGCGGGCCGCAGCAGAGCGGGTACCACCTGGCGATGCTCTACTTCACCAACTCGATCGGCGCTGCGGCGGGTGCGCTCGCCTCGGCGTTCCTGCTGATCGGCTGGATGGGCATGCCGGGCACGATGCGGCTCGCGGGCGCCTTGAACCTCGCGCTCGCCGCGGCGGTGCTCTCGCTCGCCCGCCGCGGCGAGCCCGCCGCCGTCGCCGCGGCAGGCGCGGACCGGTCGACCCCGGCCGGGAACTACATCGTGCGGCTTTTCCTCGCCGGAGCCTTCGTCACCGGGCTCGCGTCGTTCGTCTACGAGATCGTCTGGATCAGGATGCTGTCGCTCGTGCTCGGCTCGTCCTTCCACGCCTTCGAGTTGATGCTGTCGGCCTTCATCACCGGGCTCGCGCTCGGCGGCCTGTGGATCCGGCGGCGAATCGACCGCATCGCCGATCCAGTGCGCTTCGCAGGGTTGGTCCAGGTCTTCATGGGTCTCGCCGCGCTCCTCACCGTTTTCGTCTATCACTGGACCTTCGACTGGATGGCGTGGGCGCTCGGCGTGCTGCAGCACAACGAGGGCGCGTATCCGCTCTTCAACCTGTTCAGCCATGCGCTCGCCTTCGCGGTGATGCTGCCCGCCACCTTCCTTGCCGGCATGACCCTGCCGCTGTTCACACACGTGCTCCTGCGGGGCGGTCGGGGCGAGCGCGCCATCGGCCAGGTATACGCGGCAAATACGCTCGGCTCCATCGCGGGCGTGCTCCTCGCGGTGCATCTGCTGGTACCCAACGCCGGCTTGAAGCTCGCGCTGGTGGTCGGCGCGGCGGCGGACATGCTGCTCGGCACCTGGCTGCTGCGCTACTCCCAGGCGGCGGCGCGGCGTACCCACGCCCTCGCCGCGGTCCTCATCAGCATGCTCGCCGCCGCCGGGACCGCGCGCGCCGCCATCCTGGAGCCCGAACGGCTTTCCTCGGGCGTGTTCCGCTACGGCCAGGCGTCTCCCGATTCCGGCAAGGTGTTCTTCTACCGCGACGGCAAGACCGCGTCGGTGGCGGCGCGCAGCAAGGACGGGATCGTCACCATCGTCACCAACGGCAAGCCCGACGCGGGGATCCAGCTCGACCCGGCCCTCCCGCCCACGCCGGACGAATACACCATGAGCCTGATCGCCGCGCTGCCGCTGCTCATCAAGCCCGAGGCGAAGACTTTCGCCAATATCGGATGGGGGTCGGGCCTCACCGCGGAGGTCGTGCTCTCGCACGGCGGGCCGCGCACGGTCGACAACATCGAGATCGAGCCCGCGATGGTTGCCGGGGCGCGAGCCTTCTCGCCGCGCGTCGCGCGACCCTACAGCGACGAGCGAAGCTTCGTTCACTACGAGGACGCGAAGAGCTATTTCGCCCGCCACGGGAAGCGCTACGACGTCATCATGGCCGAGCCTTCCAATCCCTGGGTCAACGGCGTCGCGAGCCTTTTCACCACCGAGTTCTACCGCGATAGCAAGCGCTATCTCGCACCGGGCGGCCTGTTCGTCCAGTGGCTGCAGGTCTACGAATTCAACGACCGGCTGCTGGGGTCCATTCTCGCCGCTCTCGGCGAGAATTTTTCCGACTACGAGATCTACGAATCGAATGGCGGAGACTTCCTGGTCGTCGCGGTCGCCGAAGGCCGGGTGCCGCGTCCGGGCGCTCTGCCCGAGAAGGAAAGCGGGTTCATGGAGCAGCTTCGCAGGCTCGGCATAACACGCAGCGAGGAAATCTCCTCGCGCAGCCTGGGCGCGAAGAAGCAGATCGAGCCGCTGTTCGCGTCGCTCGCGATGCCCGTGAATTCCGACTTTCATCCCTTCGTGCAGCTCGAGGCTCCCCGCGCGCGTTTTCAGCAGAGCAGGGCCCAGGGCCTTCAGAGCCTGTCGATGGCTCCGCTGCCCATCCTCGCGATGACCGGCGGCGGGCCGGGAACATACCTGAAGGAGCAGGTGCCCGAGTTCGTGCCGTCGCTTCGCATTCGCAGGCAGTCCGCGGCGGTGGAGATCGCGCGGCTGCTCGAGGATCGCAACGCGGACCCGTTGCGCTCGGGCGAAACGGTGGCGACGGAGATCGCCCTCGTGCTGAAGCGTCCCGGAGCGCTGTGCGCGGACGAACCGCCGAAGGCCGCCCTCGATCAACTGCGCAGCGCCGCCGAGGTCACGCTCGGCGCCCTTCCGCCCGAGCGGCTCCGCGTCCTGTGGATCGAGCGCAAGTGGCTCGGCTGCTCGCCCCGATCGTCGCAGGTGCGCGACCGGCTCGATATCTACGCGGCGATCGCGGCGCGCGATGCCCGAGCGATGCTCAAGCTCGCCCGGGCACGGCTCGAGGGACCTCCCCAAGGGGGGAAAGAATGGGGTCGCTACCTACTCAGCACCGCCATGCTCGGCGCCATCGCCGCGGGCGAACCCGCGCAGGCCGGCGAGCTCTGGAAGCGCTACGGGGGCACGTTCTATCCGAGCGGAGACATCCCGCCCTACGTGATCTATCTCGTCGACCTGCAGTGAGGTGCCGCGGAACGCTCAGCCCTTGAGCGCGCGGGCGCGGATCGCGTCCAGCGTCGTGGAGGTGGTAATCGCCTGCGGATCGATGCGGACCTCGATCAGCGAAGGCCGGCGGGAGGATTCCGCGGCCCTCGCCGCGCGTTCGAAGGCGGGCGCGAACGCGGCGGTGTCCTCCACCGCCTCGCCATGCGCGCCGTAGGCGCGGGCGAGCGCGACGAAGTCCGGGTTCCTGAGCGAGGTCGCGTAGACCCTCGCCGGGTACTCTCGCTCCTGGTGCATGCGGATGGTCCCGTACATTCCGTTGTTGACGACGACGAAGATCACCGGCAGCTCGTACTGGACCGCGGTCGCGAGCTCCTGCCCGTTCATGAGGAAATCGCCGTCGCCGTTGACCGAGACGACGAGGCGCTTCGGCTGCGCGACCTTCGCCGCGATGCCGGCGGGGACGCCGTAGCCCATGGCGCCGTTGGTGGGCGCGACCTGGGTGCGCAGGCCCGGATAGCGGTAGAAGCGCGAGATCCAGCCTGCGAAATTGCCCGCGCCGTTGGCGATGATCGCGTCCCGCGGCAGTTGCTCCCGCATCCACGCGACAATCTCGGCGAGCTGTACCCGCCCGGGGTTCGGCGCTGGCCTGGTCCACTCCAGATAGTCGGCGCGCGCCTGCTCGCGCCAGGACTTCCAGGCGCTGCCGTCGAGCTTGAGATTCTTCAAGGCGGCGGCGAACTGGGGCATGCCGGAGTTGACGAGCAGCTCTCCCTGGAAGACGCGGCCGAGCTCCTCCGCCCCAGCGTGCACGTGCACCAGTTTCTGCTTCGGCCGCGGCGGCTCGACCAGCGTATACGCCCCGGTCGTCATCTCGCCCAGGCGGGCACCCACGACGAGCAGCACGTCGGCGGTGCGCACGCGCTCGGCGAGCTTCGGATTGATGCCGATGCCGACGTCGCCGACGTAGTGATCGTGATTGTTGTCGAACAGGTCCTGGAAGCGGAACGAACAGGCGATCGGCAGCCCGCTCGACTCGGCGAAGGCCTGCAGGTCGCGGCAGGCCTCGCGCGTCCAGACCGTGCCGCCGAGGATGACGAGCGGCCGCTTCGCCTGGGTGAGCAGGCCCCGCAGCTTCTCCACGTCGGCCGCCGAGGGGCTCGCCTGGACCACTTGGTAGGGCGCGACGTCGGCGACGTTTGCCGTCTGCGTCAGCATGTCCTCGGGGAGCGCCAGCACCACCGGCCCCGGGCGGCCCGACATGGCGAGATGGAAAGCGTGGCTCAGGTACTCGTGCATGCGCTCGGGGCGGTCGATCTGCGCCACCCACTTCGCCATCGGCCCGAACATGTGGCGGTAGTCGATCTCCTGGAAGGCCTCGCGGTCGGCGAACTCACCAGGCACCTGGCCGATGAAGAGGATCATCGGCGTCGAGTCCTCGTGCGCGGTGTGCACGCCGATCGAGGCGTTGGTCGCGCCGGGGCCGCGCGTGACGAAGCAGATGCCCGGTTTCCCGGTGACCTTGCCGTAGGCTTCCGCCATGTAGGCGGCGCCGCCGTCCTGTCGCGCGACGATCAGCCGGATGAAATCGCGCGCGTCGTAGAGCGCGTCGAGCACCGCGAGATAGCTCTCGCCGGGCACGCAGAAAGCGGTGTCGACACCGTGGATCTTGAGCGCGTCCACGAGGATCTGCGCGGCGGTTCTGGAGGGGATCGATCCGGCCATCGTGTCACCCGTTTCCCGAAAGGCGGAACTATACCGCAGCGGTGCTGAGTCGATAGAATACCGAGCCATGGTCGACGACATCCCCGGCTTGCGCCGCATACTGAAGACCAGCAGGGTGATCGCCGTCGTCGGCCTGTCGGGCGACTGGTTCCGTCCCAGCTACTTCGCCGCGAAATACATGATCGAGCACGGGTATACGGTCATTCCGGTGAACCCGCGCTACGACGCCATCCTCGGGCAGAAGAGCTACAAATCGCTGCGAGACATTCCGGTCAAGGTGGATATCGTCGACTGCTTCCGCAAGACCCAGGACATCATGCCGATCGCCGAGGACGCGATCGCCATCGGCGCGAAAGTCCTGTGGCAGCAGCTCGGCGTGCTGAACGCGGAAGCCGTGAAAAAGGCCGAGGCCGCAGGGCTCGAGGCCGTCATGGACCGCTGCGTGAAGATCGAGCACGGGCGGCTGTTCGGGGGTCTGAACTGGTGCGGAGTCAACACCCGTGTGATCTCGGCGAAGCGCCCGCAGTGGCTGTCATACTGATTCCTTCCTCGCAATGACCGATCTCTACGGCTTCGATGCGTATTCGCCGCGCGAGATCGCAAGACGTGTCGAGGAGGTCGGGGTTGCCAAGGCGCGCATGCCCTTCCTGCCGCTGGTCATGCTCGGCGTACTCGCCGGAGGATTCATCGGCCTCGGCTCGCTGTATTTCACGCTCGTGACCAGCGATGCGACGCTCGGATTCGCCGCGTCGCGCCTGCTGGGAGGGCTTGCTTTCTCCCTCGGCCTGGTCCTGGTGGCCGTCGCCGGCGCCGAACTCTTCACCGGGAACAACCTGATCGCCATGGCCTGGGCCGAGGGTAAGGTGAGCTCTGCGGAAGTCCTGCGCAACTGGATCATCGTCTGCGCCGCCAACTTCGCGGGCGCCGCCGGACTCGCGCTGCTCGTGTATCTCTCGGGACACCTCGGTATGAACGACGGGGCGGTGGCGGCACAAGCGGTGAAGATCGCCGCGGCCAAGGCGGCGCTGCCCGCGTCGGAGGCGTTTTTTCGCGGGGTCCTATGCAACGTCCTCGTGTGCATGGCGGTGTGGATGGCCTTCGCGGGCCGCAGCGTCGTCGACAGGACGCTCGCCATCATCTTCCCGATCTCGGCCTTCGTCGCCGCAGGCTTCGAGCACAGCATCGCGAATATGTACTTCTTCCCGCTCGCCATGCTTCAGCTCTCGCAGGCGCCGTCCGCCATCCCGGGCGCCGAACTGATCGATACGGCTCACATGCTTCGCAACTTCGCCTTCGTGATCGCCGGCAACATCGTCGGCGGCAGCGTGCTCGTCGCGCTCGTGTATCACCTCATCTACCGCCGGCGTGACACCGCTGCGCAAGGCAAATCCGGGACGCCGCATGGCTGACCGCAAGTTCGGCATCGAAACGCTCGCGCTGCACGCGGGCCAGATCCCCGATCCCGCCACCGGCTCCCGCGCCGTGCCCCTGTACCAGACCACCTCCTACGTGTTCGATTCGGCCGACCACGCGGCAAGCCTGTTCAACCTACAGACCTTCGGCAACGTCTACACCCGCCTCTCCAACCCGACCACGGCGGTGTTCGAGGAGCGCGTCGCCGCGCTCGAGGGCGGGCGCGCGGCGCTCGCCGCCGCCACGGGCCAGGCCGCCGAGATGACCGCGATCCTCACGCTGTGCGAGGGCGGCGACCACATCGTGAGTGCCTCCACGCTCTACGGCGGCACCTACACGCTGCTCGAAGTGAACCTGAGGAAGCTCGGCATCGAGACGACGTTCGTCAACCCGGACGATCCCGAGAATTTCCGGCGCGCGCTCAAGAGCAATACCAAGCTCTTCTATGCCGAGACGCTCGGCAATCCTCTGATCAACATCGTCGACATCGAAGCGGTTGCAAAAATCGCCCGCGGGGCGGGCATCCCCTTGATAATCGACAACACGGTGCCCTCACCGTACCTGTGCCGGCCCTTCGAGTGGGGCGCGGACATCGTCGTTCACTCGGCGACGAAATACATCGGCGGCCACGGCACCACCATGGGCGGGATCATCGTCGAATCCGGGAAATTTCCCTGGGACAACGGCAAGTTCCCGGGGATGACCGAACCCTCGCGCGGCTACCACGGCGTGCGCTTCTTCGAGACTTTCGGCGACTTCGGCTACACCATGCGCGCGCGCATGGAAACGCTGCGGACCTTCGGCCCGTCGATTTCGCCCTTCAATTCCTGGATGCTGCTCCAGGGCCTGGAAACGCTGCCCGTGCGCATGGAGCGGCACTGCGTGAACGCGCTCGCCGTGGCGAAATTCCTCGAGCAGCATCCACGGGTGTCGTGGGTCAACTACCCGGGCCTCCCCGGCAACAAGTACCACGCGCTCGCGAAGAAATATCTTCCGAAAGGGGCGAGCGGCCTCCTGAATTTCGGCGTGAAGGGCGGAGCGAAGGCAGGCGAGAAATTCATCGAGGCGGCGACCTTCATGAGCCATCTCGCGAACATCGGCGACGCGAAGACCCTCATCATCCATCCTGCTTCGACCACGCACCGCCAGATGTCCGAGGAGGAGCAAGCGAAGGCGGGCGTCACGCCCGACATGATCCGCATCTCGGTCGGGCTCGAGACGCTGGACGACATCCTCTGGGACATCGACAACGCCCTCGCGGCCGCGGCAAAGGTCTAGCGGCATCGGGCCCGCCCGGGTCCTTCTGCTTCATAATAGGTCGAGGAAACACGTGCCAAAAGACCCAAGGGGGCCTGCGAAGTGACGCCTGGAGCCACCGATAGCTCGCCGTCCCTAGGCGGCAAGGAGCTGCTTGCCGACGACGGCCAGTGGCGTCTTTTCACGACCGCCAAGACCGCCGAGGAATTTTGCCGCGCCTGGCTCGCGCTGCTTTGCCGCCAGCTCGGCGGCGTTTCCGCGGGCGCCGTCCTGCTGGAATCCAGCGACACGAATACCTTCGTGCCGATCGCCGTCTGGCCGGAGCCCGTCGGCGACCTGTCGCGCCTGGGCAAGGTAGCCCAACGCGCGCTCTCCGAGCGCCAGGGGATCGTGCACAGAGACACGGAACGCGTCCAGGCACCCACGCAGATCGGCTACCCGATACAAGTGCTGGAACGCACGATCGGCGCCGTGGCGCTGGAGATCTCGGTTTCCGACGAAGCGAAAGTCGGCGCGGCCTTGCGGCAGCTGCACTGGAGCGTCGGGTGGCTGAGCGACCTGTTTCACCGGCGCGAGCTGCAGGAAGCCGGAGCGAGGACGCAGCGCATCGGCTCGGTGATGGAAGGCGTCGCCACGGCCTTGCGGCAGGGCAGTCTTCAGCAGACGCTCTTCGACCTCGCCAATCATCTTGCGCGCCAACTCGACTGCTCGCGCGTCGCCATCGGCCTGACCGACGGGCACGCCGTGCGGGTCGCGGCGCTGTCCGACGCCGCCTGGTTCGAAAAGGGCGCGAGCGTTATCAAGCGCTACTCGGCCGCGATGGAGGAAGCCTTCGACAGGCGCGAGATGGTCGCCCACTCCCGGCCCGACGCCGGTTCCGCCGCGTCCGCCGACGCGGGTCTCTCGGCCCACGAACAGCTCGCGCGCGAGACCGCGGCGACCTCGATCCTGTCGGTGCCTCTGCTGCTCGGCGCGACCTGCATCGGCGTGATCACGCTGGAGCGCTCCGGCGGCGAAGCCTTCGGGACCGACCAGCGCGCGTGGATGGAGGCTTTTGCCGCGCTCGCGCCCTCGATCATCGATCAAAGGCGGCGCGCCGAACGCGGCTACTGGGCGCGCATCCGGGACGATTGCCGCAGCCTGCTCGGAAAACTCCTCGGGCCGCGGCACCTGGCGTGGAAGTTCGGGACCGCGCTCGCGCTGATCGCGGTGGCGCTGCTGACCCTGGTCGAGATCGACTACCGCGTGACCGCCAAAACCGTGATCGAGGGAGAGGTGCAGCGCGTCGCCGCTGCGCCGTTCGAGGGTTTCATCGCGGTGAGCCACGTGCGCGCCGGCGATATCGTGCGCGAAGGCCAGGTCCTGTGCGAGCTCGACGACCGGGACCTGAAAATCGAGCAGAACAAGTGGGCGAGCGAACGGGACCAGCACGAGAAGAAGCTCCGCGAAGCCATGGCGAACCGCGAGCTTGCGGGAATCCAGATCATCGGCGCCCAGCTCAAGCAGGCCGAGGCGCAGCTCGCCCTCGCGACCGAGCGCATCAAGCGCGCTAAAATCGTCGCGCATTTCGACGGCATCGTGGTTTCCGGCGACCTGAGCCAGCTGATCGGCTCCCCGGTCGAGCAGGGAAAGAAGCTGTTCGAGATCGCGCCGCTCTCCAGCTACCGGGTGATCCTGCAGGTCGACGAGCGCGAGATCCGCCACGTCGAGGTCGGGCAGACCGGGGCCCTGGTGATATCGGGCATCGCGGGCGATCCCACGCCGTTCAGCGTCGTGAAGGTCACTCCGGTCGCCACGGCGCAGGACGGCCGCAATTTCTTCCGGGTCGAGTCGCGCCTGGAGCACGCGCCCCCGCGCCTGCGCCCCGGCATGGAAGGCATAGGCAAGATCAGCGTCGGAGACCGGCGGCTGTGGTGGATTCTCACCCACGGCTTCACCGACTGGCTGCGCCTGACGCTGTGGTCGTGGATGCCCTGAAGCGCGGTCCGTGGCCCGTCCCCTTTTCAGCCAATCCTGGCACAGCGTCGCCGAATTGAAGCCGCGCCTCCTGCCGGGCGCGCGCATCCACAGGCACGTCTACCGCGGCCAGGTCTGGTACGTCGTGCAGGACCAGGCCGGGGGCCGCTACCACCGCTTCTCTCCCGCGGCGCACGCGATGATCGATCGCATGGACGGAAACGCCACGGTTCAGACCCTGTGGGATGAGGCCTGCCGCGGCGCGGCGGACGAGATCCCGACCCAGAACGAGGTCGTCGACCTCCTGATCCAGCTGCACGCCGCCGATCTCCTGCAGGCCGACATCACGCCCGATGCGGCGGCTCTGTTCGAGCGCTACAAGAAGCGCCGCGACCAGACCTGGAAGCAGTGGCTCATGAACCCGATGGCCCTCAAGCTGCCGCTGATCGATCCGGACGCCTTCCTGGGCGAGTGGGCGCACCGGCTCGCCTGGATGCTCGGGATCAAGGGCGCCTTGATCTGGCTCGCCGTGGTCGTTCCCGCGCTGATCCTCGCCGCGCAGCACTGGACCGAGCTGACGGGAAACATGTCCGACCGCATCCTGTCTGCGAGAAACCTCGTTCTGATGGCGCTGATATTTCCCGTCGTCAAGGTGCTGCACGAGCTGGGCCACGGTTTCACCACGAAAATCTGGGGCGGCGGCGTTCACGAGATGGGAATCATGTTTCTCGTATTCGCACCGGTCCCGTACGTCGAGGCCTCCTCGGCGTCCGCGTTTCCCTCCAAGTTCCAGCGCGCGGTGGTCGGCGCCGCCGGAATGCTGGTCGAGGTCTTCCTCGCCGCCCTCGCCCTCTACGTCTGGCTCCTGGTGGAGCCGGGGCTGGTGCGCGCGCTCGCGTTCAACGTCATGCTGATCGCCGGCATTTCCACGCTGATCGTGAACGGCAACCCCCTGCTGCGTTACGACGCGTATTACATTCTCGCCGACCTGATCGAGATGCCGAACCTCGCCCAGCGGGGACAGCGCTATCTCACTTATCTGTGGGACCGCTACGTGTTCGGCGTGCGCGAGGCGGAAGTGCCCATCGAGAGCCCCGCCGAGAAGCGCTGGCTGGTCTGCTACAGCATCCTCTCGTGGTGTTACCGGGTGCTCATCACCGTTTCGATCATCCTGTTCATCGCGGGCGAGTTCTTCATTTTCGGAGTCCTGATCGCGCTGTGGAGCACGGTCGCCTTGTTCGGCCTTCCGGTGTGGAGGGCCGCGCGGCACGTGCTGCAAAGCCCGGCGCTGAATCGCCGGCGAACCCAGGCGATCCGCATTTCGCTCGCCCTGGCGGCGGCCGTACTCGTGTTCGTGTGCGCCGTGCCCATGCCGACGCGAACGCAGGCCGACGGCGTCGTATGGCTGCCGGACCAGGCGCTGCTGCGCGCGGGCACCAACGGGCTCTTCCTGCGCTGGCTGGTCCCGCCGGGAACCTCCGTCACGAGCGGCACGCCGGTGCTCGCGCTCGACGATCCGCTCCTCGACGCCGAAGTGGGCGTCGCGCGGGCCAAGGTCGAGGAGGCGGCCGCCCGCTACCGGGTGGAGCAGTTCACCAATCCCGTGAAAGCGGAAATTTCCAAGCGGCAGCTCGAGCACGAGCAGCGCGTCCTCGAGCGCACCGAGGAGCGCTACGCCAAGCTCGTCGTCCGCGCCGAGGCCGACGGCACGCTCGTCGCGCCGAAGCCGCAGGACATGGCGGGCCAGTTCTTCAAGAAAGGCGAGCTGCTCGGATACGTGCTCGATCGAAGCCAGTTCATCGCCCGAGTCGTGGTTCTCCAGGACAACATCGACCTGGTGCGCACGAGGCTCAAGTCCACGGAATTGCGCCTGTCCGAGGCCGTCGCCTCCACGCTCTCCGCCTCGGTCATCCGCGAGATGCCGGGCGGGGTCGAGGAGCTGCCGAGCGCCGCGCTCGGACCGAACGGCGGCGGCTCGATCGCGGTGGATCCGAAGGACTCGAACGGAGTGAAGACCCTGGAGCGGGTGTTCGTTTTCGACCTGCAGCTTCCACCCGAGGCGGCGCCGAGGGCGTTCGGCGAGCGGGTGCACGTGCGCTTCGACCACGGCGGGGAGCCCCTGGCGAGCCAGGGCTTCCGCCGGGTCCGCCAATTGTTCCTGAGCCGGTTCAATGTCTAACGTCGCCGCCTTGCTCCACGGCCGCCCCGACGCCGTGGGCGACGGCGTCTACCTGGAGCGGACCGACCCCAAGGAGCTCGCCCTGGAGGAGCATTTGCGCGCCTGGCTCGCGCGCGTGCCGCGCCTGGTGCCGCTCGCGAGGCGCTGGCGCAGGATGGTGAGCCTGGCGAACGCGCACGAGCCCGCGATGAAGAAGCTGGACGACGCGGCGCTGCTGGAAACGTTCCGGTCGGCATGCGCGCCGATGCGGCGGCGCGGCTTCGACGACACCCTGGTGGCGCAGGCATTCGCCGCCGTGCGCGAGGCCGCGACGCGCGCCGTCGGCATGCGCCACTTCGACGTGCAGCTCGTGGGCGGCTGGACGCTGCTCCAGGGCCGGATCGCGGAAATGGAGACCGGCGAGGGCAAGACGCTCGTCGCCACTCTCGCCGCCTGCACCGCCGCGGCGGCGGGCGCGGCGGTGCACGTCGTCACGGTGAACGACTACCTCGCCGGGCGCGACGCCGAGACGAACGGTCCGCTCTACAAGTTCATGGGCCTCTCCGTCGGCGTCGTCAAGCAGGACATGCCTCCGCAGGAGCGCCGCGCGCAATACGCCTGCGACATCGTCTACGTTTCCAACAAGGAGCTGGTCTTCGATTACCTCAAGGACCGCATCGCCGCCGGCGACACCGTGGCGGCGCATCTGCGCTTGCGCCAGCTGTACCGCCCGGGGGCGCAGCCCGGCATGCTGCTGCGCGGCCTGCACCTCGCCATCGTGGACGAGGCCGACAGCGTGCTGATCGACGAGGCGCGGACCCCGCTCATCATCTCCGAAACCCGGCCGGACGAGCTGGGCGAGGCGCTCTATCAGAAGGCGATCGAGATCGCCGGGCGCATGAGGGCCGGGGAGCACTACGAGATCTCGAGAAACCACGAGGTGTGGATCAAGCCCGCGGGCGAGGAGGCCGCCACCGAATGGGCCGCCGGGCTGGCGGGGGTCTGGAAATCCGCCGTGTGGCGGCGCGAGCTTCTTCAAAAGGCGTTGAGCGCGGTGCACTGCTTTCACCGCGACCGGCACTACATCATCGCCGAGAACAAGGTGCAGATCGTCGACGAGTTCACC
>JBGQKK010000019.1:0-19467 GCA_041499545.1 Gammaproteobacteria bacterium
ATCGTCGACCGTGCGGTAATTGTCGGTCGTGAAATCCCGCGGATTCCACAGCGCGAGGCTCCACAACCCGTCTTCCCTCGCCCGCCGCGTGACGCCGAAGTCGGCAACCGCGACGAACGCCTCCGGGAAAAGCGTCACGCAATCGAAGCGGATCACCAGTCCGCTCCCCACTCCACCTCGACCCTGCCGGCCCTCAAATCGATCTTTCGGATCACGTCCCCCGCCACCGGCAGGAGCCGCTCGCCGCCCTCGTGCTCGACCCGCATCACGTCGTGCGCGCCGGCACTGAAGAATTCCTTCACCCGCCCGAGGCGCTCGCCCCGCCCATTCACGACCTCGAAGCCGATCACATCGGCCTGGTAGAACTCGTGCGCCGCGGTCTCGGGCAGATCCTTGCGCTCCAGCGCGATGTCCGCCCCGCGATGCACCGCCGCCGCTTCGGGGTTTGTGCAACCCTCGAAGCGCGCGACCAGGTAACCTCCGTGCTCGCGGCACTCCGCCACCGCGACCTTGCTCATCTTCCCCGGCTCGCCGACCCACCACTCGGAAAACTTCCAGAGGTTGCGGCCGAAAGGCTGGATCTTCACCGCGCCTTTCACGCCCCAGGGCGCGAGCACCCGCCCCATCACCACCAGTTTGGTTGGCGCCGCCAACCAGCCCGCCGCCCTACTTGGCCGCGGCCTCGGCCGGCGCCTTGTAGCCCTTGAACAGCCGCGCCACCGTCGGGGACAGCTTCGCGCCCTTGCCGCGCCAGAACGTCAGGCGGTCGGTCGCGAAGCGCAGCGACTCGCGGCCCTGGGGCGCCTTCGGATCGTAGAAACCGACGCGCTCGATGAAGCGCTTGCCCGCGGCCTTGTGCGAATCGGCGACCACGACGTTGAAAAAAGGCCGTTTCTTGGCCCCGCCGCGCGCCAGTCGTATCACCACCATATCGGGAAGTCCGGAGAGACGAAAAGGGCGTGATTTTACGCGAGCGAGGCTCTGATTGGCAAGGGAAAAACGGCCAGAGTGACGGTCAGGCCCTTTCGAGGAATCGCGCAATCACCTCGTTGACTCGCTCAGGATGAGTCACCGGGCCCATGTGCCCAAGCTCCTCGAACTCCACGACTTCGACACGCGGCAAGACCTTCGTCAGCCGCCGCGCCACCCCGCAAGCCGAGGTCGTCGAGCGCCCGCCGACCATGTAGAGCACCGGAATGTCGAGCGCGCGGAACGCCGAAAGCGGCGTGGGCTCGGTGAACAGGGCGTGGCCCCAGCGGCGCATATTGATCACCGACGCGGCGATCGGGGCCTTGCGTTGCTCCGGGGTCTGTTCCCAGCTTCCCTCGCCCATCCAGTAGTCGATGAAGCGCTCCGCGGCGCCGTCCCGGTTTCCCGCGGCAAGGGCGATGCTCGCGTCGGCCACCACGCTGCGGATTCCGTCGGCGTCGTTCGGCGGAGCGCCCTCCGCATCGATGAGCGCAAACAGGGTCGGCTCGTAGAGCGCCATGGCGCGCACGCGGCTCGGATCCGAGAGGGCCGCCACCAGCGAGATCGCGGCGCCGTACGAATGGCCGACCAGAGCGAGCGGCGAGCCCGCTCTAGCGAGGACCGGCTCGATGAGCGCCACCTCGTCGCGAAGGCTGATGACGCGGTCCGAGGGCCACTCCGGGCTCTTTCCGGAACCGTAGGAATCGGGGGCGAGAACGCGGAACTTCGGCGCGAGAAGCTCCATCAGTCCGCGCCACTGCCCCGAAGAGCTCGCGTTCGCGTGCGTGCATACGACCCCGGGGCCGGTTCCGGCCTCGCGAAAGAAGGGCTCGAGTCGATGCGTGAGGTCTGCCTGCACGGCGCTCATTGTGCCTTACGGCTCGGCACGAGCATCCCGACCTGGTCGCGATAGCGGCGGTATTGGTCGCCGAACTGCACCAGTAGGTCGCGCTCCTCGAACCAGATGCCGACCAGGATGTACCCCGTCGTGGCGGCGGCGAACAGGAGGTGCCCGGCCGTCATGACCGGCGCCGCCCAGAACGCGAGCAGGAAGCCGAGGTAGATGGGGTGGCGCACGTAGCGGTAGAAGAGCGGAGTCCGGAATTTCTGCTCGGGAAGCTCGCGGCCTGAGAGGCGGGCGAATACCTGCCGCAAGCCGAAGAGCTCGAAATGGTTGATGAGGAAGGTACTCGCGAGCAGTATCGTCCACCCCAGCCAGAACACCGCCCGGAGCGCCTGCGCGGCGGTGGCGTTCTCGACGCTCCAGACGACGGGCTCGTCGATGGGCCGCCACTGCCACAGCAGCAGCGCGAGCGCCAGGGTGGCGGCGAGCACGTAGGTGCTGCGCTCCACCGCGGGCGGCACGATGCGCGTCCACCAGCGCTTGAACGAGCGCCGCGCCATGAGGCTGTGCTGCACGGCGAAGAAGCCGAGCAGATGCAGGTTCACGATCAGCGCCTGAGCGAGGGGCGCCGGCGTGCCGGTGTCGATCGTCTTCGGCACGAAGACATTGCCGACGAAACCGATCGCGTAGAGAAACGTCGCCAGGAAAAACGCGTACACGGCGAGGCCGTACGCGAGCGACAGGAATGCTCCCATTGCAGTCTCCTTTGAATGTGCGATTTAAGAAAATCGCGCAGTCTAGCGGGCGGCTGCATCAGGGAAATTTCAAGGGGAAGCCGTTCTTGTTTCGTTTGTTTCGCGCGCCCAGCGTCTACCGTCTCTCCGGCGGAATGTTCCTAATCGGCGCCGAGAACTTCGCGTGAGCCGCGGGATCGACGGACCTGTGCCTGACCTGGGTGCTCGCCGGGTCCTTGCCGAGGAAATTGTCGCCCTTCCAGTTCCTCGACGGCCTGATGGGCCTCGGCACGAACCCGCCGCCGCAGTTCGGGCAGACGTTGCCCAAGACCCGGGCGACGCACGCCGCGCAGAACGTGCATTCGTAGGTGCAGATGCGCGCTTCGAGCGAGTCCGGCGGCAGCGCCTTGTTGCAGTGTTCGCAGGTCGGGCGGAGTTCGAGCATGGCGTCTCCTATGGACGCCCAAGCTTAGCCGACGGCTTCGAGAACGTCCCCTTCCGGCACGGTGAGGCCCGAGCCGCCCATTTCCTTCGGGACGTCTTTCATCTTCGGCAACCCGTCCCTGAAGTGCAGCTTCGTCTCCTGATAGTTGACATGCACGCCGGCCTGATACGGGAAGTCCGGTATCGCCGCCGCATACACGTCGATGAGTCCCCAGTGCGGATGGTCGGTGAAGAGGTGGCCGCCGCAGGTCGTGCACCACTTGCGGTAGCTGCGCGGGGTCTTGTTGTAGGTGCCGATCTTGTCCTCGCCTTTCGTGATCTGCACCGTCTCGGGTTTCCACAGAGTGAACGCGTTGACCGGCGACGCCGACCAGCTCCGGCACGACTCGCAGTGGCAATAACCCATCACCGCCGGCTCGCCGGTGACGGTGAAGTGGACCGACCCGCAAAAACAGCTTCCCTGGAAAGTTTTTCCCTTGCTCATGATTTGCTCCTGTTCCTTTCGTTCGATTACGACCTCGGAATATTCGCTCCGGACCGCGTCAGCGGAATTTCGAAGAGAGGCCGTTGTTGTTTCTCTTGTTTCAGTACGCCCAGCTTGCGGCGGGGGCGTGCCGATCACTTCCGCTCGATCACGACTTCGAGATACTCGCTCGGCAGCACCAGCGTGCCGTCGCCCGAGCGATTGCCGCGCTCCATGAGAGCGAGCAGGTCCCGGGTGAAGTCGGCCTGCTTCGCGGCGTCGAGCGCGGCGAAGGTCTTGTTCATCGGGCCGTAGTAGCTGCGGAACACGTCGATGAAGTGCGCGGGCGAGCGGTAGCGGAAGGTGAACTGGCGGCTCGCCGTGCGGATTGCCTTCGCGGTCCTGCCGAAAAGCTCCTCGAGCCTTGCCTTCGTGCCCCACAGCGCCGGCGACTTGACGCCCGGCGCGGGCGGAATGTACTTGCCGATCGTCTTGAAGAGCTGCCCGATGAAGCTCTCGGGCGTCCAGTTCGCAAGGCCAATCTTCCCGCCGGGCTTACACACGCGCGCGAGCTCGCTCGCCGCCTGGTCCTGGTCGGGGGTGAACATCACGCCGAAGGTGGACATCACCGCATCGAACGACGCGTCGGTGAAGGGCAGGTTCTCGGCGTCGGCTTCCTGGAACCGGACCTCGTAGCCGTCCGCCTGCGCGCGCGAGCGCCCGGATTCGAGGAGCGAGGGTACGTAATCGGTGGAGGTCACGTCGCAAAAACGTCGCGCGGCCGCGAGCGTGGCGTTGCCGTTGCCCGCGGCGACGTCGAGCACGCGTTGACCTGAGCGCAGGTCGAGCGCCTCGCAGAGGTTCTCGCCGACGATCTGCAGCGTGGTGCCGACGACGGCATAGTCGCCCGTGGACCAAGCGGCCTGCTGGCGGGACTTGACCGCGGCGAGATCGACGGCGGGCGCCGAAGGGGAAAGGACTGCGGACATGGCTGTGCTCCTTGTGATGTGGGTGCAGTAAGGAGTGCTAGTATCTTCACCACCCTGTATCGCGTATTGGCCGAAACCCCGCGGTTATTGCCCGAAACCCCATGGATGCCCTCTCCGATCTGCTGCACACGGTGAAGCTGAACGGGGCCTTGTTCCTCGAAGGCCGCTTCACCGCGCCGTGGTGCATCGAATCGCATTCCGGTCACGAGTCCTCCGGCATGTTCGGCGGGCTCGACCACATCGTGTTCTTCCACATCATCACGGAGGGAGGCTGCAAGGTGCGGCTCGCCGCGGGCGGCGAGGCTCTTGAAGCCGCCGCGGGCGACCTCATCCTGATGCCCCAGGACGACACGCATGTGCTCGGCAGCGACCTGCAGCTCGCACCCGTGGATGCCGGTTCGCTGGTGCGGCCGGCGCCGCTTGGCGGAATGCTCACCATGGCTTACGAAGGCGGCGGGAAAGAGACGCGGCTGATGTGCGGATTCCTGTCCTGCGACAAGCAGCTCAGCCGCCCGTTTCTGGATGCCTTGCCGCGCCTGGTGCGCGTGCCGCTCGGAGACGACCCCGGCGCCGCGTGGCTGATGAGCCTGCTGCGCCGCGGCGCGCAGGAGAACAGCGCGCCGGGTCCGGGCTCGGGGACGCTGCTCGCCAAGCTCGCCGAGCTGCTCTTCGTCGAGGCGATGCGCCGCTATATCGAGGCGCTCCCCGAGCGGCAGACCGGCTGGCTCGCGGGGCTGCGCGATCGGCACGTCGGGCGCGCGCTCACCCTGATGCATGGGCAGCCTGCGCGCGATTGGACGGTCGACGATCTCGCCGAGCAAGTCGGCCTTTCGCGTTCGGCGCTGGCCGAGCGCTTCGCCTCGCTGGTCGGCGAGCCGCCCATGCAGTACCTGATGCGCTGGCGTCTGGCGCTCGCCGCCGCCGCGCTGCGCGCGGGCAAGCGAACCATCGCCCGGGTCGCCGAGGAATCCGGATACGACTCGGAATCGGCGTTCAACCGCGCTTTCAAGCGCGAGTTCGGCATGCCGCCCGCGGCCTGGCGCCGCCACGGGCCGCGGAATCCGGGCGCGGCGTCCTCCCCCTAGAATCGGACGATCGCACAAGAAACACGGCGCTGCGGTCAAGTCAGGCGGCACAGCCGGCGGCATCATTCGCCGCATGAACCTCTTCGATGCCTGCGGAGTGCCCCTGTCGAGCGGAAATCGCGCGTCGATCGACCACTACGAGACGGCGATCGGAATGCTGCTCGGCCGACCCGGTGATCCGCAAGGCGCAGTCGCGGCGGCGCTCGCCGAGGATCCGCGTTTCGTCATGGGCCACTGCCTGCGCGCCGCCGTGCTGATCCTGTCCGCCGACGAAGCGATGGAGCCGGCGCTGCGCGAGTGCGTCGCCGCCGCCGAGGAGCTCGCGCATCGCGCCAACGACCGCGAGCGCCGTCACATCGCCGCCGCGCGCGCGTGGCTGGAGCGCGACTTCGCGCGCGCCATCCGGCTGTATGGCGAAGTGCTGATCGACTATCCGCGCGACCGGGTCGCACTGCGCGTCGCCCACTTCGGCGACTTCTATCTCGGGTACCAAGCCATGCTGCGCGACCGCCTCGCGCAGGTGCTGCCCTATTGGGACGAAAGCGTCCCTGGCTATGGCTACGTCCTGGGCATGTACGCGTTCGGCCTGGAAGAGACGGCGCACTACGCACAGGCGGAGGACACGGCACGGCGCGCGCTCGAGCTCGACCGCCCCAATCCGGGCGCCGTCCACGCGATCACGCATGTCATGGAGATGCAGGGGCGGCAATGCGAGGGGATTGCCTGGCTCAAGGAAACCGCTGCGCAGTGGGATCAGGGTAACGGGACGGCCACCCATCTCTGGTGGCATCTCGCGCTCTTTCATCTCGATCTCAACGAAGTGTCGACCGCGCTCGACATCTACGATGCGCACATCGGCGCTCGTCCAGGGATGGCTTTGTCCTCGCTCGCGGACGCCTCGGCTCTGCTGTGGCGGCTCCACCTCCGGGGGCTGTCCCTCGGCGGGCGCTGGCGCGAGCTAGCCGATCAATGGGCAGCCAAGCGCCTGAGCGCTTATTGTCCCTTCTATGATCTGCACGCGATGGCCGCGTTTGTCGGAGCGGGTGATGCGAGACACGTGGAGGAGTCCCTGAGGACGCTGCACAATCGCGCCTCGAGCGACGGTCCGGGGGCGCGAAGGGTCCGCGACATCTCGCTGCCGATCGCCAAGGCGTTCGCCGCGTTCGGAAAGGGAGATTACGGCGCCGCGATCGAGGGCTTGGGCAAAATCCGCGTCATGGGCCAGCTGAGCGGCAGCCACGCACAGCAGGATGCCATCCACCTCACCCTCGTCGAGGCCGCGCTGCGCGGCCACCAAGTCCGCCTCGCGCGCGCCCTCGCCGCCGAGCGCACGGCGCTCAAGCCGAGCAGCGCCTACAACCGCGCCCTCGCGGCACGTGTCCAGCCGGGTCTGCCGCTTGCGGCCTAGGCTGCTCGTGCCGTCCTAGCACGGCTTCCAGTCCGGGGGGCGAGCACGGCGCGCCCCGTGGGCACGGCTATCTCATCCCCGGCATGAAGCCCTTCATGCCGCGCATCATGCGCGTGAGCTTGCCGCCCTTCATCATCTTCATCATCTTGTGCATCTGCTCGAACTGGGCGAGGAGCCGGTTCACTTCCTGCACCGCAACGCCCGCGCCGGCCGCGATGCGGCGCTTGCGCGAAGCCTTGATGATCTCGGGACGGACCCGCTCGGCGGGCGTCATCGAGCAGATGATGCCTTCGACGCGGCGCAGCTGCTTCTCGTCCATCCCGGGGGCCTGAGCGGCCTGAGCGAACTGTGCCGGAAGCTTGTCGAGGAGCGACGCCATCCCGCCCATCTTGCGCATCTGGCCGATCTGCTGCCTGAAATCCTCGAGGTCGAAGCCCTTGCCCTTCCTCACCTTGTCGGCGAGCTTCTTCGCGCCCTCGAGGTCGACGCTCTTGTTCGCCTCCTCGACCAGCGAAAGCACGTCGCCCATCCCCAGAATGCGCGAGGCCATGCGCTCGGGGTGGAAAGGCTCGAGGCCGTCGGGCTTTTCGCTCACGCCCGCGAACTTGATCGGCTTGCCGGTCACCTGGCGCACCGACAAGGCCGCGCCGCCGCGCGCGTCGCCGTCGAGTTTGGTGAGCACGACGCCGGTGAGCGGCAGGGTCTCGCCGAACGCACGCGCGACGTTGACCGCGTCCTGGCCCTGCATCGAGTCGACGACGAACAATGTCTCGACCGGCGAGAGCGCCGCGTGCAGCTCCGCGATCTCGCTCATCATCGGCGCGTCGATCGCGAGGCGACCGGCAGTATCGACGATGAGCACGTCGTGGTAGTGCTTTTTCGCGTGGTCGAGCGCGGCGAGCGCGATGGCGAGCGGACGTTCGCCGGCATGCGAGGGAAAGAGATCGACGCCGGTCTGGCGCGCGAGCGCCTCGAGCTGATCGATCGCCGCGGGGCGGTAGACGTCGCAGGACACGAGCAGAGGTTTCTTCCCGCGCTCTTCCTTCAAGAGTCTCGCGAGCTTCGCCGCGGTGGTGGTCTTCCCGGAGCCCTGCAGCCCGGCAAGAAGCACGACCGCGGGCGGCGCGACCGCGAGATCGAGCGCGGCATTCTCGCCCCCCATCAGCGCGGTCAGCTCGCGGTGCACCACGCCGACGAGCGCCTGTCCGGGGGTGAGGCTGCCGGCGACCTCCTGCCCGAGCGCCTTCTCGCGCACGCGTTCGATGAGCGTCTTCACGACCGGCAGCGCCACGTCCGCTTCCAGAAGCGCCACGCGCGCCTCGCGCAGTGCGTCGGCGATATTGCTCTCGGTGAGGCGCGCTTCGCCGCGCAGCGTCTTGACGACTCGCGAAAGCCGCTGGGTCAGGTTGTCGAGCACGGGATGCGGTGAAAACCCTGGTGTACACTGCGAGGATGCCGGTGATTCTACTCTACGCGGCAGCCTCTCTCCTTTACGCGGCGCTCGCATTTCATTTCTGGCGCACGCGCTGGCGCGGCCAGAGCATGCCGCATATCGCGGCCTGGGAACGGGCTGCGATCCTCGCGCCGCTCGCGCTGCATACCTGGCTCGTTTGGGAGATGCTGTTCTCGCAGGCGGAGCTCCGTTTCGGCTTCGGGCAGGCGCTCTCGGCGATGCTCTGGCTCTCGGTCCTGCTCTACTGGATCGAGAGCCTGTTCTTCCAGCTCGAAGGCATGCAGGCGCCGATCCTCGCGCTCGCCGCGGTCTGTGTCCCCCTGCCCGCGATCTTCCCGGGACTCGCCAGCCCGGGGTTCGCGCACTCGACCGAGCTCCGCCTGCACCTCTCGCTCGCCGTGAGCGCCTACGGCTTGTTCACCATCGCGGCGCTGCACGCGCTCCTGATGACCTTGATGGAGCGGCGCCTGCACGGCGGAGCCCCCGTCGGGCCGTTCGCCGGTTTGCCGCCGCTTCTCACAATGGAGCGGCTGCTGTTCCGCGTGATCCTCGCGGGGTTCGCCTTCCTGACGCTGACGCTCGTCACCGGAATCGCGTTCTCGGAAACGCTCTTCGGCCGCGCCATGAAATTCGACCACAAGACGGTGTTCGCGATCGCCTCCTGGTTCATTTTTGCCGCGTTGCTCGCGGGCCGCTATTTCTACGGCTGGCGCGGGCGCACGGCGCTGCGCTGGACCCTCGCCGGATTCATCGCGCTCCTGCTCGCCTACATCGGCAGCCGATTCGTGCTCGAGGTGATCCTGCGGCGCGATTTCGTCTAGGCCGGGACAAAGGGCCCCGCCGGAGGTTTCGACTTGGACAGCTTTCCCTTAGTCGCCTTGCTCGTCGGTCTCGTCTTCCTCCTGGTGCTCTCGGCCTTTTTCGCGATGGCCGAGACCGGAATGATGGCGATCAACCGGTATCGCCTGCGCGCGCTCGAGCGCACCGGTCACCGCGGCGCGCGGCTCGCCTCCGAGCTGCTGCGCGAGACCGACAAGCTGCTCTCGGTGCTGCTCGCCGGCAACACGCTGGTCAACGCGGCGATCACCATGATCGTCGGCGTGATCACGATCGAGTTGTTCGGGCACGACAGGATCGTGCTCGGGGCGGCGACCGTCGTGGTCGCGCTCCTGATCCTCGTGTTCGCCGAGATCACGCCCAAGGTAATCGGCGCGCGCTACCCGGAACAGACCGCGCTCGCCGCGAGCTACGTGCTCAAGCCCCTCGTCAAGGGCTTCGGCTGGATGCTGTGGATCGCCAATCTCTTCGTGCGCTGCCTGCTGTGGCTGCTGCGCGTCCCGGCGGAGGTGAAGGCGCAGCGGCTGTCGATCGAGGAGTTGCGCATCCTCGTGCTCGAATCGGGGCAGTTCATGCCGAAGAAGCACCTGAGCATCCTCGTCAACCTGTTCGACCTCGAGGCGATCACCATCGAGGACGTGATGACGCCCCGGGCGCAGATCGAGGCCGTCGATCTCGAGGCCTCGGCCGAGAACCTGCTCGCGCAGATGACCACGGCGTACCACACACGGCTGGTCGCCTACCGCGGCGAGCTCGGCAACCTCGCGGGCATCCTCCACCTGCGCAAGGCCATGTATTTGCTGCGCGCGGAGGAGTTCGACCGGAAGGCGCTCGACGGGCTGCTGGCCGAGCCGTACTTCGTTCCGGCCGGGACGCCGGTCTTCACGCAGCTGCAGTACTTCCAGGAGAACCGCCAGCGCATCGCTCTCGTGGTGGACGAGTACGGCGAGCTGCAGGGACTGGTGACGCTGGAAGACATCATCGAGGAGATCATCGGCGAGTTCACTACCACCACTCCGGTGAAGTCGCAGGTCTACGCCTGGGACAAGGACGGCAGCGCGCTCGTGGAGGGATCGAGCGTGCTGCGCGAGCTGAACCGCAAGCTCGGGCTCGCGCTGCCCCTCGACGGACCGAAGACCCTGAACGGCCTCATCCTCGAGCATCTTCGGGACATCCCCGACGCCGGGGTCGCGCTGAAGATCGCCGAGGTGCCGATGGAGATTGTCCAAACCCAGGACCGGGTGATCAAGACCGTGCGGCTTTTCCGGCCGCACGCCTCCGATCTCGCGCGCGCGGCGTGAGGGCCAGCGCCCGAGCCGCTGCCTGAGGAGGAAAAAATCACGGTCCGGCACCCGGATTACCCATTTTCTTCAATGGATTGCTGGAGAGTCTTGAGACTTTACAAACGCCCTGTGCCCATGCATCATCGCAACACCTTCCGCGGGGGGGTGCAGCATCGCAAGATCCTCCGCGCAGAATAAAGCAGGAGACGCCATGGCAACTGCAGCGCCCGTCGCAAAGGTCAAGGAAATCATGTACCTTTGGGAGGGCAAGGACAAGTCCGGCAAGATCGTCAAGGGTCAGATGCGCGCCGGCGGCACGGCGCTGGTCAACGTGCATCTGCGCCGCCAGGGCATCGTCGTCACCAAGGTCGCCAAGCAGCGCATCGGCAGAGGCGGCAGGGTGTCGGACAAGGACGTGACGCTCTTCACCCGGCAGATGGCGACCATGATGAAGGCGGGCGTGCCGCTGCTGCAGTCGTTCGACATCGTCGGCAAGGGACACGCCAACCCGGCGGTGGCGAGGTTGCTGATGAGCATCAAGACCGACGTCGAGACCGGATCCTCGCTCGCCGCGGCGTTCCGGAAGTTTCCGCTGCATTTCGACGCGCTGTTCTGCAACCTGGTCGCAGCCGGCGAGCAGGCCGGGATTCTCGAGACGCTGCTCGACCGGCTGGCGACCTATAAGGAGAAAATCCTCGCCATCAAGTCGAAGATCAAGTCGGCGCTGTTCTACCCGATCGCGATCGTCGTGGTCGCGTTCATCATCACCGCCGTGATCATGATCTTCGTGATCCCGGCGTTCAAGCAGGTGTTTACGAACTTCGGCGCGGACCTTCCCGCCCCGACCCTGTTCGTGATGGGGGTATCGGACTTCTTCGTACAATTCTGGTACCTGATTTTCGCCGTCGCAATCGGCGGCACCTGGGGATTTCTCGAGCTGTGGAAGCGCTCGGTGCCGGTCCAGATCTTCATGGACCGCTGGTCGCTGAAGGTGCCGGTTTTCGGCGACCTGATCCGGAAATCGACGATCGCGCGCTGGACGCGGACGCTGTCCACCATGTTCGCGGCGGGCGTGCCACTGGTGGAAGCGCTCGACTCGGTCGGCGGCGCCTCGGGAAACTACGTCTATCTGCAGGCCACCAGGGAGATCCAGAGAAAGGTGAGCACCGGCACGAGCCTCACGACCTCGATGCAGGAATCGAACGTCTTTCCCAACATGGTGGTGCAAATGGTGTCGATCGGAGAGGAATCGGGCGCACTCGATGCCATGCTCGGCAAGGTTGCGGACTTCTTCGAAGCCGAGGTCGATGATGCCGTGGATGCGCTCACCAGCCTGATGGAACCGATGATCATGGTCGTCCTCGGGGTGGTGATCGGCGGCATGGTGATCGCGATGTACCTGCCGATATTCAAGATCGGCCAAGCGGTCTAGCAGCGCGCTCCTCGCGCGGATGAGCGACACTCTCAAGGCGGTCGCCCACCCCGCCGTGTTTCCCTTGGTGTGCCTCCTGATCGGGCTGGCGGTCGGTTCGTTCCTCAACGTCGTCATTCACCGTCTTCCCAAGATGATGGAGCGCGCCTGGAAAGAGGAGTGTGCAGAGCTGCAAGACGGGGCTCCCCAGCCCAAATCCGCCGAGACCTACAATCTCTTCGTCCCGCGCTCGC
Organism: Gammaproteobacteria bacterium; assembly: GCA_041499545.1. Lineage (GTDB taxonomy): Bacteria > Pseudomonadota > Gammaproteobacteria > Burkholderiales > SG8-39 > VBDM01. Next base: position 12,175 of record JBGQKK010000019.1, read on the forward strand.
GCTGCCCGGCCTGCGGCCACGGCATCACGGCCATGGAGAACATCCCGGTCCTTTCCTGGGCCGTGCTGCGCGGGCGCTGCTCCGCGTGCAAGGCGCGCATCAGCCCGCGCTACCCCGTAGTCGAGCTGCTGGGAGGGATCGCAGCGGCGTGGTCGGCGGCCCGCTTCGGCTTCACTCCCGCGGCGTTCGGCGCGATGGTGTTCCTGTGGTCCATCATCGCCGCCAGCTTCATCGACTTCGACACGCAACTCCTGCCCGACACGATCACGCTGCCCCTGCTGTGGCTGGGGCTGCTGCTGAACGCGGGCGGCGTATTCATCGACCTGCGCTCCGCCGTGATCGGTGCCGTCGCCGGGTATCTGGTGTTGTGGAGCGTGTATTGGCTGTTCAAGCTCGTCACCGGCAAGGAGGGCATGGGCTACGGCGATTTCAAGCTGCTCGCCGCCATCGGCGCGTGGTGCGGCTGGCAGATGTTGCCGCTCACCATCATACTTTCGTCGTTCATCGGCGCCGCGGTGGGGATTGCGCTCATGGTGTTCGCCCGGCACGGGCGCAACGTGCCTATCCCCTTCGGGCCTTATCTGGGCGCCGCAGGTGTCGTCGCGCTGTTCTGGGGACCCCAGCTCACCCGGCAGTACCTCAGCCAGTTCATGTGAAGCCTTACACCGTCGGACTCACGGGCGGGATCGGCAGCGGAAAGAGCGCGGTGGCCGGGTTGTTCGCCAAGCTCGGCGTGCAGGTGATCGACACCGACGAGATCGCACACGAGATTACGCGGGAGGGGGGCCAGGCGATCGCGCTCATACGCGCCGCGTTCGGCGCCGAGGCGATCGCGACGGACGGCTCGCTCGATCGCGACAGGATGCGCCGGCTCGTTTTCGGCGACGTTCAAGCGAGGAGACGGCTCGAGGCGATTCTGCACCCGCTGATACGCGCCGAAAGCGCTCGCCGCGTCGAGCGTGCCCGGAGTCCCTACGCGATTCTCGTCATCCCGCTCCTGGTGGAAGGCGGCGTCGACCGGTCGCGCACAACGCGGGTGCTCGTGGTCGATTGCCCCGAGGCGCTGCAGATCGAGCGCGTGATGCGGCGAAGCGGTCTAAGGGAAGCGGAGGTCCGCGCCATACTCGCCTCGCAGGCGAGCCGCGAGCAGCGCCTGGCTGCGGCGGACGATGTGATCGACAACAGCGGCGCGCTCGGAGCCCTGCACGAGCAGGTAACGCGGTTGAACGAGAAATATCTCACGCTCGCGGCTGCATCCGAGAGAGCGTCATAGCGAACGCCCGTTGTCAATTCGCGCCGGATCGGGGAAAATCCGGCAAAACTCACTCTAATCAATCGCCTACCTCTCGAGCCTCAGTTGTGACGTGATCACCTACGAGTATCCGCTCAACGAGCGTATCCGCACGCTGTTGCGCCTCGAGAACCTCTTCGAACGCGCCAACCACTTCCTCTCCAAGGAAGAGGACTCGCGCGATCACCATGCGGCGCTCCTGACGCTGTTCGAGATCATAGAGGTGGCGAGCCGCGCCGACCTCAAGTCGGAGCTGCTGCAGGAACTGGAGCGCCAGAAGCAAGTCCTCCTCGGATTCCGCAACAACCCGCAGATCGCGGAAAACGTCCTCAAGCAGGTGATTGCGGACATCGAGCGGGTCAGCGCAGCGCTTTTCGCCATGACCGGAAAGATCGGGCAATACCTTCGCGAGAACGATTGGCTGATGTCGATCAAGCAGCGCACCGGAATTCCAGGCGGCGCCTGTGAATTCGACCTGCCCTCGTATCATTTCTGGCTGAACCGCGATGGCCCGAGGCGCAACGCCGACCTCAGCGCCTGGATCTCTCCCATGCTGCCGATCAAGGAAGCCTCGTCCATCGTCTTGAAGCTGCTTCGCGAGGGCGGCAGGCCGGTCAAGCACGTCGCTCACCGCGCCGTTTTCTCGCAGATGCTGGGCGGCAAGTCCTCGCAGATGGTGCGCATCCGCCTGCCGCGCGCCTCCCAGTTCATCCCCGAGATCAGCGCCAACCGCTACGCGCTCAACGTGCGCTTCAGCACCTTCGGCACGCGGATATGCGAAGCCGACGTCGAGTTCGAGCTGACGTTCTGCAACCTTTAGTTTTCGTGACCCAGACCCGCTTCGTGAACTGCCCCCGTTGCGGCGTTCAAGTGGCGCTGAAGCCGGAGAGCTGCTACCGTCCGTTCTGTTCCGAACGCTGCAAGCTGATCGATTTAGGCGATTGGGCCATGGAGAAGTATCGCGTGCCGGTGGAGGAAGACAAGGACAAGCCGGAGGCGAAGGAGCCGGACTAGGTCTCCCATGCCCCCCGAACCATCGCGAGACCGTGCGCGCCGCAGCTTCGGGCCTTCTCCAGATCGCGCGGCAATACGCCCCCCAGGGCATACACCGGTATCGAGGCCCCGGCGGCGATCTCCCGAAATCGATCCCAGCCGAGCGGAACTGCGCCCGGATGCGAGGGCGTCGCGCGAACAGGTCCGAGCACGACGAGGTCGACGCCCAGATCCCCGGCGCGGCGCAGCTCCTCGACCGAGTGGCACGAGGCGCCGCACCAGGCAAGGTTGGGACGGCCCGTAGCGCCGAGCAGCTGGGCGGCGGTGAGATGGACGCCGTCGGCCCCGATCGCACGCGCGAGCTCGACATCGGAGTTCAGCAGCACCTTTGCGCCGTGAGCGCGCGCCAGGGCGAGCACCCGCTGCGCGAATCCTTTCAAGGTGTCACGCGGGAGGTTTTTTTCCCGAACCTGTACGAGCCTCAAGCCCCCCCGCAGTCGCGCCTCGAGCCTGGAAAAAAACGAGCTCTCACCGAGATCCCCGGCGCGCGTGATCGCGTACTCGGCGGGAAGCGACAGGGCGCGCAGCACCGGGCCGTTCGCCGGCAGCATGGGCGCGACCTCCACGGACTCCGGATGCTGCCAGGCGACGGCCTCGTGCTCGAGCGCGCGCGGCTCGCCGCGCCAGGCATAAACACGGTGGAAATGCAGGCGCACTGTCGCGTGCGGATAGACGAACACCCGGGTGATCCACGGATGCGCGCGCTCGATCTCGACGCCCAGCTCCTCGCGGATCTCGCGCCCGAGCGCGCCCGCGACCGGCTCGCCGGGCTCGACCTTGCCGCCGGGGAATTCCCAGTAACCGGAATAGACCTTGCTCTCGGGACGCCGCGCGAGGAGAACCGCGCCGTCGGGACGGACCAGCACCGCCACGGCAACGTCCACCGGGGCCGACATGATTTCCGCGACTCAGCGCTTGGACTTGCCGTCGCCGGCGTGGCGCCCGGCGTAGTCGCGCGCGAACTGCCAGGCGACACGGCCGCTGCGTGAGCCCCGTTGCAGCGCCCATTGCAGCGCTTCTTGCCTCGCCTTCGCGACCTCGCCCTCGCGACAGCCCAGCTCGCGCAGCCAGTGCGCCACGATCGCGAGGAATTCGTCCTGGTCGAAGGGATAGAAAGAGACCCACAATCCGAAGCGCTCGGAAAGCGAGATCTTCTCCTCGACCGTTTCGCCGGGGTGGATCTCTTCGCCCAAGTGCTTGGTCTCGAGGTTCTCCTGCATGTACTCGGGCATGAGGTGGCGCCGGTTGGAAGTCGCGTAAATGAGGAGATTCTCGGAGGTCGCGGCGATCGAGCCGTCGAGCACGGACTTGAGCGCCTTGTAGCCCGCCGCCTCCGAAGGCTCGAATGACAGGTCGTCGCAGAACAGGATGAAGCGCTCCGGCCGCGCCGCCACCTGGTCGACGATCTCGGGCAGGTCGATGAGGTCGTGCTTCTCCACTTCGATCAAGCGCAGGCCCTGGCGGTGGAACTTGTCGAGCACGGCTTTTACCAGTGAGGATTTTCCGGTGCCGCGCGCGCCGGTGAGGAGCGCGTTGTTGGCGGTGCGGCCCTCGACGAATTGGCACGTGTTCTGCTCGATCAGGGTCTTCTGGTTGTCCACGCCGTGGAGGTCGGAGAGGCGGATGCGGTGGACGTTCGCGATCGGCTGGATGAAGCGGCCTCGCGAGGTCTTGCGCCAGCGGAAAGCGATGCTCGCTTGCCAGTCCACGGGGCGCGACGCCGGCGGAAGCAGCGTCTCGACGCGCTCGAGCAGCGCCTCGCCGCGCTTGATCAGTTTTTCCAGCTCGGACATCCGATATCCCCGCCCTAGGTCCGGTATTCGGCGTTGATGGTAACGTATTCATGCGACAGATCGCAGGTCCACACGGTGGCCGACGCGGTACCGCGCTTCAGCACCACGCGGACGGTGATCTCGCTCTTTGCCATCGCCCGCTTCCCGTCGTCCTCGTGGTAGCCGGGTGCACGGCCGCCCCGCTTCGCGACCTGGACGTCGTCGAGATACAGCTCGACGCGATCGACGTCGAGATCGCGCAGACCCGAATTGCCGATCGCGGCAAGCAGCCGCCCCAGGTTCGGGTCCGAGGCGAAGAACGCGGTCTTCACCAGCGGCGAGTGGGCGATCGCGTAGGCGACGCTCGCGCACTCCTTCTCATTTCGGCCTTTCTCCACCCGCACGGTGATGAACTTGGTCGCGCCTTCGCCGTCGCGCACGATGGCTTGCGCGAGCCCCTGCGAGACCTCCAGCACCGCGTCGCGCAGCGCCGAGGGGTCGCAGCGCCCGGCGGCGCCCGTCGCGATCAGGACGAAGGAATCGTTGGTCGAAGTATCGCCGTCGACGCTGATGCGGTTGAAGGAATTCGCCGCCGCTTCAGCGACCAGGCGCTCGAGCGCCTTCTGCGAGACGGCGGCGTCGGTCGCGACGAAGCCGAGCATGGTCGCCATGTCGGGGCGGATCATTCCCGCGCCCTTGGCGATCCCGGTGACGGTCGCCGCACCGCCCACGCGCCGCGACCTGGCCTTGGGGACCGTATCGGTCGTCATGATCGCTTCCGCGGCGCGACCCCAGTTCTCCTCGCGCAGGTCCGCCACGCACGCCGGCAGCCCCGCGACGAGGCGCTCCAGAGGCAGCGGCTCCATGATCACCCCGGTCGAGAACGGCAGCACTTCGCGTGGATCGCAGCCGAGGAGCCGCGCCGCGTGCTCACAAGTCGCTCTTGCATGGGCGATGCCGGTCTTACCGGTTCCGGCGTTGGCATTGCCGGTATTGACGACGAGGGCCCGGGGAGATCTTCCCGAATCGAGATGTTCCTTCGCGACCCGCACCGGAGCCGCGCAGAAACGGTTCTGCGTGAACACGCCGGCGACGCGGGTTCCTTCCGCGAGGGTCACGAGCAGCAAGTCCTTGCGGCCCGCCTTGCGGATCCCCGCCTGGGCAATCCCCAGCTTGACGCCCTTGACTGGACGCAAATCCTCCGGGCGCGGAGGATTCAGATTGACGGCCATTCGGTTCGGGCAGTCCCGGCTCTAGGCCAACTTCCCGTGGCAGTGCTTGTATTTCTTCCCCGAGCCGCAGGGGCAGGGATCGTTGCGGCCGATCTTGCCGACGTGCCTGACGAAGGGCGCGGCCTTCGTCGCCGGCGCAGCCGAGGGGTCGGCTCCGGCGAGCGCCTCCTCGTAGCCCGCGTGCTGGTATTGGACGTTCTCGACCGCGGGTGCCTGCAGCTTCTCCACTTGCTCGACCTGCTCGCGCAGCTGCAGCTCGACCGTCATCAGCGTGCGCGTCACTTCCAGCTTGACCGACTCGATCATGCTGCCGAAGAGCTCGAACGCCTCGCGCTTGTATTCCTGCTTGGGATTCTTCTGCGCATAGCCGCGCAGGTGGATGCCCTGGCGCAGGTGGTCGAGCGCGGCGAGATGCTCGCGCCAGTGGTTGTCGAGCGTCGACAGCAGAACCAGGCGCTCCACGTAATGCACGCCCTCCGAGGGACTGTTCGCCATTTTGCGGCGGTACGCCGCGTCCGCCTCTTCGATCGCGCGCTTGAGCAGCGCCCCGTCGTCGAGGCTGGGGTCGTCGGCCAGCCACTTGGACAGGGGCAGGTCCAGCCGCAGCTCGGCGGCGAAGACCTTTTCCAGACCGGGGATGTCCCATTGCTCTTCCATGCTCTCCTCGGGAACGTGGACGCGAAAGTAGTCCGTGATCACGCCCTCGCGCAGCGACTGGATCTGGTCCGACACGTCCTGCGATTCGAGGATGGTGTTTCTCAGGTGATAGATCTCGCGCCGCTGGTCGTTGGCGACGTTGTCGTATTCGAGCAATTGCTTGCGTATGTCGAAGTTGTGCGCCTCGACCTTGCGCTGCGCGCTCTCGATCGAGCGGGTCACGAGACCGTGCTCGATCGGCTCCCCCTCCGGCATTCCCAGGCGTTCCATGATGGCGTTGACCCTCTCGCCGGCGAAGATCCGCAGCAGCGGATCCTCGAGCGAGAGATAGAAGCGCGAGGAGCCCGGGTCGCCCTGCCGGCCCGATCGGCCCCGCAGCTGGTTGTCGATGCGCCGGGCTTCGTGCCTCTCGGTGCCGATGATGTGCAGGCCGCCCGCGGCGATGACCTGGTTGTGCAGGTCCTGCCATTCCCGGCGCAGCGTCCCGATCCGCGTCTCCCTTTCGACCGAAGCGACATCGTCCTTCTCGCGCAGGAGGTCGACCTGCTTCTCGACGTTGCCGCCGAGCACGATGTCGGTGCCGCGGCCGGCCATATTGGTCGCGATCGTGATCATTTTCGGGCGGCCCGCCTGCGCCACGATCTCCGCCTCGCGCGCGTGCTGCTTTGCGTTCAGGACCTGATGCGGAAACTTGTCCTTCAACAGCATTCCCGAGATCAGCTCCGAGTTCTCGATCGAGGTCGTGCCGACGAGCACCGGCTGGCCGCGCTCGTAACAGTCCTTGATGTCGGTGATGATGGCCTTGTATTTCTCCCCCGAGGTGCGAAACACCTGGTCGTTGCGGTCGGCGCGGACCATCGGCATGTGCGTCGGGATGACGACCACTTCCAGGCCGTAGATCTCCTGGAATTCATAGGCTTCCGTGTCCGCCGTACCGGTCATGCCGGCGAGCTTGCGGTACATGCGGAAGTAGTTCTGGAAGGTGATCGACGCGAGGGTTTGGTTTTCGCTTTGTATCGAGACGTTCTCCTTGGCCTCGATCGCCTGGTGCAGGCCGTCGGACCAGCGCCGGCCCGGCATGAGCCGGCCCGTGAACTCGTCCACGATCACCACATCGTCCTCCTGGACGACGTAGTGCCGGTCGCGGAAGAAAAGGTTGTGCGCCCGCAGCGCCGCGTTGAGGTGATGCATGAGATTCACGTGGGCGGGCTCGTAGAGACTGCGGCCCTCCGGAAGCAGCTCCGCCCGCGTCAGCAGCTTCTCGGCGTGCTCGTGTCCCTCCTCGGAG
>JBGQKK010000020.1:0-19392 GCA_041499545.1 Gammaproteobacteria bacterium
ACTGGCGCGGACGCAGCACGTTGTCCGGTTGGTAGAGCAGCCCGGGCCCCGCCTTGAACTCGACGATCGCGCCCGCGGGATCGAGGAGCTTGGGCTGGAGGTAGTCCCGGATAAGCTTCTGGTAGCTCTCCGGGCGCGGACCGTAGTCGTAGCCACCCATCTCCGCCTGGGTCGGCGGAGGGTTCTGGCATCCTCCAATGAGGACCGCAGACGCGCCCACGCCCAGAATCTTCCACAGGCGTTGCATAAGGTTCTCCTTCGTAATCGCGGCTATCCTACTTCGGCTGTGCGACCGTGCGCAGGTAGGGCTTGAGGGTCTTGAAGCCTTGCGGATACTTCTTCTTCGCTTCCTCGTCGGATACCGAGGTCGGGATGATCACGTCTTGGCCCGGCTTCCAGTTCACCGGCGTCGCCACCGAGTGCTTGGCGTTCAACTGAAGCGAATCGAGCAGCCGCAGAACCTCGTCGAAATTGCGTCCCGCGCTCATCGGATACACGAGCATTGCCTTGACCTTCTTGTCGGGCCCGATCATGAACACCGAGCGTATGGTGGCATTGTCCGCGGCGGTGCGCTTTCCGCCGCTCGCGTTCGGGTGGATCATGTCGTAGAGCTTGGCGACCGTAAGGTCCGCGTCGCCGATCATGGGGTAGTTGACCGCGGTCCCCTGGGTCTCCTTGATGTCGTTCACCCAGCGCTGGTGGTCGCTTACCGGATCGACGGAAAGCCCGATGATCTTGGTATTGCGCTTGTCGAACTCGGGCTTGAGCTTCGCCATGTACCCCAGCTCGGTCGTGCACACGGGCGTGAAGTCCTTGGGGTGCGAAAACAGGACCGCCCACTTGTCGCCGATCCATTCATGGAACCGGATCTTGCCTTCGGTGGTCTCCGCCGTGAAATCCGGTGCTTCGTCTCCGATGCGGACTGCCATTGTTGCCTCCGTTGTGGTGGTGGGTCGGGCGTCGACGACCGCGGTGCGTGTCCGACCCGGACTTTGAGAATTCCCGTTGAAGGTTTCGGGGTGAAAAATTATACTCCGCCGGGCGGCTTGCATTGGGACGTACATTCGGACTTTCTTAGATGGCGACGAACGAGGTAGACAAGCCCGAACGCTCCCCGACGGTAATCCTGTTCGCCGAGATGCGCGGTTTCACGGGCATGTCGGACATGCTCGATCCCGCCGTCGTGATCGCCCGCGTCGGCGAATTCGTGTCCTTGGTTTGGAACGCGGTGGAAGAGCAGGAGGGCGCCGTGGTGGATATCCTCAGCGATACGATGATGGCGACTTTTACCGGCCAGGACGATGCGCAGCACGCGATCGCGGCCGCTCAGGAAATCCAGGCCAGGTTCGCTGTCCTTGCCGAGGCGTGGCAGCGCGATTTCGGCATCCGGGCGGCGGTCTCGATGGGGCTGCATTGCGGGGACGCCGTCGTGGGATTCGCAGAGAAAAGCCCCACGCCCGAGCAGCTGTTCGTGTTCGGCGACTGCGTGAGCATCGCCAACCGGCTGCTTCATCGCGCCCGGGCGGGCGAGTTCGTTCTATCGGAGACGCTCAAGGATCTCGCTGCAGAGATGGGCGTCACCCTCGACGCCGAGGAGCTGCCTCCCCTGGAAATTCCGCGGCGCGACCCGATCAAGCTGTACGGCGTGCTGCTCGACACCCGCCTGGATTTCACCCGCGCCTAGTGCGACCCCGGCCTCGCCGGGTCTCCGGCGCGGACTAGCCGTGCGCGCGCTTGGCGGTCCTGGGACGGAGGGTGGAGACTGAGGCGGGCCCGCGCGAGAACATCCTGACCTGGTCGCGCCCGCGCCCCTTGGCCTGGTAGAGCGCCTGGTCGGCCGCGCGCAGCAGAGACTCGGGCTTCTCGGCGTGGGTGGGGAAGATCGCGACGCCCAGGGACGCGGTGACGCCCACGAGCCGGGCGCTTTCCTCCCTCACGGCGGAGCAGATCTCCTCGGCTCTGCTGCGGGCGCTCTGTGCCGTAGCGTTGGGAAGCACGAGCGTGAATTCCTCGCCGCCGTAGCGGCAGGCGATGTCGCTGCCGCGGATGTGGCGCTTGAGCAGCGCCGCGATCTCGATCAGCACGAAGTCTCCCACGCCATGGCCCTTGGTGTCGTTGACTCGCTTGAAATGATCCAGGTCGATCATGATCACCGCGACGCGTATACCTTCGCGCTCGGCGCGCAGCAGCTCGCGGGAAAGGTAGTCCTGCAGGAAACGCCGGTTGTAGAGGCTGGTCAGGGGATCCCGGATCGCGTCTTCCTTGAGGCTCTTCAATGCCTGCGCGAGCGCCTCGATGGCGCGGCCGCGCTCACCGACGACGGCGTTCAGGACTAGGCCCGTGATCACGGCGGTGCTCGTGAAGGCGAGCAGGAGCAGGGACGAAGTCTGCAGCGGCAGGGCCGCAAACGGCCCGCGGCCCGCCAGCGTGTGCCAGATGGCGAGCGTGCAGACCATGGCGTTCAAGGTGGCGACCTCGCGCTGCTCGAATCGCAGGGCGGCCCAGATCACGAACGGCAATATCACGAATGTGAGCGGCAACGAGGGGAGAGTGCTCGGCAGATCGTTGCCGAAGATCGCGTAAGTCGCGACGAGCATCGGCAGGGCGAGACAGGCGAGCTCGAGGATCTTCCGGCGCGACCAGCTCGTGCTGGACTGGGCGGACCAGCTGAAAACGAGCGGCGCCGCGGTGATGATGCCCATCGCGTCGGCCTGCCACCGCGTCCACGCGCTCCACGCGAGTGCCTGCGGAGCGAGCGACTGCGCCCACGCCGCCACCGCGGCGGCGATCGCCGCAATCACGGAACTCAAGGCCGCGATCGCCACGAACTCGACGGCGTCCTCCCCGCGCTCGAAGGTCCCGGGCGCGCCGATGCAACGCCGCACCAGCGCGGCGGCAGCGAGCGCTTCCAGCGCGCTGCCGGCCCCGGCGAGCACCGAGAGCAAGGGCGTCGACCCGAGCATGGCCTCGACCAGGGCTGCGCCGAGCCACACGCCGGGCCACACGCGGTAGCCGAACGAGAGCGCGCAGGCGACGGCGATTCCCGCTGCGGGCCACGCCGCCCCGGCGTGACTCGGCGAGATCCCCGCCGACAGAGCGAGCTGGCCTGCGGCAAAATAGGCGGCGGCAGTAAAGACCAGCTGCCGGGCATACGCCATGGAGGCGGCCAGGCTGGTCGGTCTTCCCGCGACGATTACATCCACGTTTTCACCTTGTGCTATCTCGAAGAATCATGAGATTACGATCGATTCTTATTGTGCCATATTAGGCCCGGAGGCAGGGTTGGACAAGGTGGCGAGGGGGCAGTTCGTGAAATATGACGTAGTCATACAAATACCGGCCGGCGATCGTGAAATATGACACAGGCATAAGCAGGCGCATCGCGGTCGTCGGCGCCGGGGCGGCCGGCCTGCTGTTTTCGCTGCTCATCAAGCGCCGCTTCCCGGCGTGGGGGGTGAAGATCTTCGAGCAGAACCCGCAGGGCGCGACCTACGGCTTCGGCGTGGTGTTTTCCGACGACGCGCTCGCCTTCCTCGAGCGCGACGAGCCCGAGCTGTCGCGCATCGTCGAGGCGGCGATGGAGCGCTGGCCGATGCAACGCCTGGTGCATCGCGGAGAACGCGTCGAGGTGGACGGCAACGGGTTCTCGGCGATCGCGCGCCTCGCGCTCCAGGAGGTATTGCAGAGCTTGTGCCGCCGCGCCGGTGTCGAGATCCGGTACGGCCGGGCGATTTCCTCGCTCGAGGAGCTGGCCGGCGCCGATCTCGTGGTCGGGGCCGATGGGGCGAATTCGCTAGTCCGCAACGCGCTCGCTTCGCAGTTCGCCCCGAGCGTCGAGGTGCTTAGCAACCGCTTTGCGTGGTACGGGACGGCGCAGCCGTTCGACTGCCTCACCCTGACGTTCCGCGAAAGCGAGCACGGCGATTTCGTCGCGCACCACTATCGGCATTCGCCTTCGATGAGCACCTTCGTCGTCGAGTGCGGTGAAGCGACATGGAGAAGGGCGGGGCTCGATCGCATGAGCGACGCAGGGTCCCGGAAGTATTGCGAAGGCGTATTCGCCGCGGACCTCGGCGGGCACGCTCTCGAGTCGAACAAATCGGTGTGGCGGCAGTTCCCGCTCGTTCGGAACGGGCGCTGGACGGCGCGGCGCCCGGGCTCCGGGTACGCGGTGCTGCTCGGCGACGCGCTGCGCACCGTGCACTTTTCGATCGGCTCCGGAACGCGATTGGCCTTCGAAGACGCGATCGCGCTGGACCGCGCGTTTGCCGAACACGGCGACGACGTGACGGGCGCGCTCGCGTCCTTCGAGCGCGAGCGCAGGCCGGTGGTCGAAAAGCTCCTCGCCGCGGCGAACGCCAGTTCGTATTGGTACGAACAATTCTCTGAGAAGATGAAGTTGGAGCCGTGGCAGCTCGCGTACGACTACATGACGAGGAGCGGGCGCATGACCGACGAGCGGCTGCGCGCGATTGCACCGAAATTCATGGCTCGCGTCGATGCCGAACGAGGCTGAAGCGCGCGCGCGGCGTGCTACACTCGCGCCTGATTCGGGACATCAAGAAGAATGGATTTGGCTACGAAGGACCAGTCGAGCAGCGCCGTGAGCGAGCTGCAAGGGCGTCTGCGGGACGGAAGCTTCGTGGTCACCGCGGAACTTTCCCCTCCCGTTTCGACCGATCCCTCGGAATTCGTCGGCCGCGCGCTCGCGTTGCAGGGACTCGTGACGGCGATCAACGTCACCGACGGCGCGGGCTCGAAAGCACACATGTCGAGCCTCGTTGCCGCGCACTTCCTGGTGCGCAGCGGCATCGAGCCCATCCTCCAGATGACCTGCCGCGACCGCAACCGCATCGCCTTGCAGGGGGAGTTGCTCGGCGCCGCCGCGCTCGGCATTCGCAACATTCTCGCCTTACGCGGCGACGATCCGAAGCTCGGAGACCAGCCGGACGCGAAAGCGGTCTTCGACCTCGACACGACGGCCCTGCTCGCGACGGCCCAGCAGATGGGCTCGCAAGGGCGTCTTCCCTCGGGCGCCGAGATCAAGGGGCCGGTGAGCTTCGTTCTGGGTGCGGCGGAGCTGCCCGTCGATCCGCCGGCGGACTGGCGCCCGGTGGGCTTGCTCTCGAAAATGGAGGCGGGTGCCGAGTTCATCCAGACGCAGTTCTGCATGGACCCGGATGCGGTGCGGCGCTACGCGGCGCGCCTGCTCGAGCTGGGCGTCGCACAGAAGTTGCCGATCCTCATCGGCATCGCTCCCATTCCTTCGGCGCGCTCGGCGCGCTGGATGAAGGAAAAACTCTACGGAGCGATGATCCCGGACCGCATCGTCGAGCGGCTGGAGCGCGCGGCCGACTCGAAGGCCGAGGGCCGGAAGATCTGCGTCGAGCTTCTGCAGCAGCTCGCGCAGACCCCGGGCGTGGCCGGCGCGCACGTAATGGCGCCGGCTTTTCACTCGGCGATCGGGCCCGTGATCGAGGCCTCGGGCGTGCTGGGCGCAAAGCGCGCGGGCGCGAGGCGCGGCTGAGCGCAGGAGCGGATCGCGTTCGGCGGGAACGAGGAGAAGACCAATGGGCGTCCGCAATCTGCAGCACATCGCTCTCGCCGTGCCCGATCCCACGGTCGGCAAGAAGTTCTACACCGATTTCGGGATGGAGGGGAAAGACCAGGAAAACACCATCGTCATGCGCTGCCATGGACGAGACCAGGATCAAATCGTGCTCGTCGAGGGCAAGAAGAGACACATGCATCACATCGGCTTCGGTACGCGCGCCGACGACCTGGACGCCCTGAAGGGGCGGCTGGCGGGGAACGCCACGCGGCTCCTCGATGCGCCCAAGGAAACGCCTTACGAGGGCCTCTGGTTCCGCGATCCCGACGGGCTCTTGGTCAATGTGCGCGTCGCCGAGCCGGCGAAATGGCGCACCGCCCCCGAGTGGAAGATCAACAATCCGGGGCACCTCAACCGCGCCGGCGTCGCCGGTCACCCCAAGCGCGACATCCGGGTGCAGCCGACGCGCCTCGGCCATACGCTGCGCTTCACCCCGCAAGTGGAAAAGATGGTCGATTTCTACACGCGCGTGATCGGGCTCCAGCTTTCGGACCGCGCGCAGGATCTGGTCGCCTTCATGCGCGGACAGGGCGGCAGCGATCATCACATCTTCGGGTTCATCAAATCCGACCGGCCGGGCTTCCACCACGCGAGCTTCGAGGTCGGCAACGTCGACGAGATCGGGATGGGCGCTTGCAGGTTGCTCGACCAGGGCTACAAGGACGGCTGGGGTTTCGGCCGGCACGTCATCGGCTCGAACTTCTTCCACTACATCCGCGATCCCTGGGACAGCATGGCGGAATACTTCTGCGACATCGACTACATTCCTGCGGACGTGAAATGGACGCCGACGAATTACCCCGCGGAGGATTCCCTCTACGCCTGGGGGCCCAAGCCCCCGGACGCATTCGGTTTGAACTTCGAATAGGCCCGAACCGCTACGCCGCGAGCGAAATCACCGATTCCTCGTAGCGACCGGCGCCCATGCCGCCCTCGGGGAAAATCTTGCGCTCGGCGATCCACTTGAAGGATTCCTCGAACACTTCCTTGGTGTAGGGCTCGAAGACGATGCGCTCGCCCGGTCCCCAGCGGCGGGTGTCCATCTGCTCGACGAAGCGGGCGGGAAACTCCTTCTTGTAATGATGCGTGTAGAGCTCGGGGCGCAGGTCGATGTCGCGCTGCGCGCGCCGCAATGCGCGGAAGTACTTCTTCAGGTCTTCCGCGTCGGGGCTGCCCGAGATCGACATCGCCATCATGAAGGTCGTATCGATCACCTTGCGGAAGCCGAGCTGCTCGAGAAAGTAGTATGGGCCGCTGAAAAGGGAGGCGGCCGGGACTTTGCGGTCGATGAGCTTCTCCAGGCGCGAGAAGAGCAGGCCGTCGGCGAACGAGAGCTTGATGTCGTCGAGCGCGAGGTACTGCTCGAGGCCCTGGATGGTCGAGTAGTGGCTCCCGGACTGGTAGCCGACCGAGATGGGCACGCCTTTCAGCTGGCTCGGATGCTTGATATCGGATTCCGGCGGGACGAACACGCCGCAGGGCGCCACCGAATAGGCGTCGGCGTAGAGCTTGCCGTGGCCGGTGGAGGCGGCGACGTTGACCGTCCAGTGGCACGCGCCGCTCACGTCGCAGGCGCGGCCCTGCTCGATGCTCTGGAAGGCGCCGATCTTGTTCGGCGTCGCGTGCTTTTTCGCGACGTCGCCCGGGCCGTAGTTGTCGCGGAATTCGTAGTCGAGTCCCTCGGCCCTGAAATACCCCTTTTCCTCGGCGACCCATTCCTGCAGCCTGAAATGCGGGCTGATCACGAACTTCGACATCGACGGCTCCTTGCGGAAATCGGTGGCGTAAAAATCTACTCCGGCGAAGGACGGAATGCAAAGAATACTTTGCCGTGGGAGCGGGCCCACCCCCTTGCGGAACGGCCCCTGTAAGATACGCATCGGGGAGGCTGCAGCGCACCATGGACTTTCTGATCGACCGCTCTCCGCGCAGCATCGAGATCTCGCAGCTGGTCATTGCGGGCTGGACGGGGCGCGAGAAGGCCGCGGTCGAGAAGCACATCGCGGAGCTGGCTGCGATCGGGGTCAAGCGTCCGCGCAAGGTGCCCGTTTTCTACCGGGTCGCGGCAAGCCTGCTGACGGCGGCGCGCGAAGTCGAGGTCGTCGGCGAGAACTCGAGCGGCGAAGTCGAGTTCGTGCTGGTTTCGGCGCCCGGTGCCTTGTACGTGGGCGTCGGCTCCGACCACACCGACAGGAAAGTCGAGGCCTACGGCGTCACGGTATCCAAGCAGATGTGCCCGAAGCCGATCGGGGGAGAGTTGTGGCCCTTCGACCAGCTCGACTCGCACTGGGATCGTCTGATTCTGCGCTCGCACGTCACGCGCCAGGGCAGGCGCCGGCTTTACCAGGAGGGCGAGGTCAGCCAGATGCTCGCGCCGCGCGAGTTGATCGCGCGCTTCTCGGGCCCGGCGGGATCGCTTTCTCCCGGGACGGCCATGTTCTGCGGGACCCTCGCGGTGCAGGGAGAGATCGGCGGAGGCGAGCGTTTCGAAATCGAGCTGCACGACGCGGTGAGGAATCGAAGCCTCAGGCACGAGTACGCGGTCCGCACGCTCGCGATCGCTGACTGAAGGCGCAGAACGAGGAGGATTCATGGCGATCCGCAAAGAGCACATGGAGTTCCACAAGATCGATCTCGACCGGGGCTGGGAAGCCCTTCCCGGCTATCCGGCCGGAATCCGGCAGCAGGTGCTCGCCGGATACCTCGACGAGAAGGGGAGATGCGGCTTTCGCACGCGCCACCTCAAGTTCGAGCCCGGGGTCTACACCACCGAGCCCTTTGTCCACGAGTACTGGGAAGAGGTGTACGTCGTTTCCGGAGATCTCATCGTAGGCAGCGACAGGGACGGAAAGGGCGGCACGCGCTTCGGTCCGCATACCTACGCCTGCCGCCCGCCGGGCACGCTGCACGGGCCGTTCAAGTCGGAGACCGGCTGCCTGCTGCTCGAGATGCACTATTACGACGAGGCGGTAGCAGGGTAGCCGCGCGAAGAGAATGGCCGACGCTCCCGTGACGCCGATCGCCGCGCTCGCGCGTGACCTCGCCGAGGGCAGGACGACGAGCCGCGGGCTCGTCGAAGAGGCGCTCGCGCGCGTCGCCGACGCGAACGGCGAAGGCGGGCGCGTCTTCACCCTGGTGCACGCGCAGGGCGCGCTCGCGGCCGCCGACGCTTCCGATCGGCTGCGAAAGCAAGGCGTCGTGCCCTCTCCGCTAGCCGGCCTGCCGGTGTCGATCAAGGATCTCTTCGACATCGCCGGCGACGTGACTACCGCGGGGTCGAAAATCCTGCGCGAACGGCCTCCCGCCGGGGCCGACGCGGTCGCGGTCGCGCGCTTGCGCGCGGCCGGCGCGGTGGTGATCGGGCGCAGCAACATGACCGAGTTCGCCTTCTCCGGAATCGGCATCAACCCGCACTACGGCACGCCGGCCAATCCCTACGAGCGCGCCTCGCGGCGGATACCGGGCGGCTCCTCGTCCGGGGCGGCGGTCTCCGTCTCGGATCGCATGGCGGCGTTCGCGCTCGGGACCGACACCGGCGGATCGGTGCGCATTCCCGCCGCCCTGTGCGGTATTGCCGGCTTCAAGCCGACCGCGGCGCGCGTTCCGCGCGAGGGGGCATTCCCGCTCTCGACGACGCTGGATTCGGTGGGACCGCTCGCCCCGACGGTCGCGTGCTGCGCGGCGGTGTTCCAGGTGCTGGCGGCCGAAGAACCGAGACCGCTCGAGCCCGCCGCGCTCGGCGGAATGCGCCTGGGAATTCCGAAGAACTACATGCTCGAGGACCTCGATGTCGAGGTCAGGGAGGCGTTCGAGTCGGCCTTGCCGCGCCTGTCCCGCCGGGGCGCCAAGATCGTCGACATCGTCGTGCCCGAGTTCGACGAGGCGGCGAGGGCGAACGCGGGCGGAGGAATCTCGCCGCCGGAGGCCTATGCGGTGCACCGAAGATGGATCGAGCGCGAGCGGGACATCGACCCGCGGGTGCTGGAGCGGATCCTGCGCGGCGGATCGGTCACTGCGGCAGACTACATCGATCTGCTCGCGACCCGTGCCCATCTCATGAAACGGTTCGCGCGGGCCAACTACGACGACGTCGATGCGCTGATCATGCCGACCGTGCCGCGCATCGCGCCCGCAATAGAGGGATTGGAGCGCAATCCGGAGACCTTCCGCCTCGCGAACGGCAAGATGTTGCGCAACACCAGTCCGGTCAACTTCCTGGACGGTTGCGCGCTTACGCTGCCGATCCACGCGCCCAGGACGGCGCCGGTCGGCCTGATGGTGGTCGGGTTCGCGGGAGAGGACGAGCGCGTGCTCTCGGCGGGCCTCGCGATCGAGTCGGCGCTGGCGTACCAGGGGCCGGTGCTCGTAGAATAAGCCCGGTCATTCGGTTCTAGGCATAACGGAGGAGGGCAGGACCATGAGCGAAAAGATGTTACGCATTCTGTTCTTGGGGATCGCGGCAGGGCTCCTCGCCGCAGGTCCGGCGGCGGCGCAACAAAAAGTGAAGATCGGCTTCATCACCACGCTGTCGGGCCCGCAAGGCGTGATCGGCGAGTACATGAGGAACTCGGTCGAGCTCGCGCTCGACCACCTCGGGCGCAAGATGGCCGGTCTCGACGTCGAGGTGACCTACGGCGACGACCAGGTGAAGCCCGACGTGGGCAAGCAGGTCGCCGAGGAGATGCTGAAGAAGCAGCAGGTCGATTTCGTCGCGGGAATCATCTGGTCGAACGTCATGCTGGCGGTCGCGCCCACGGTCACCGACGCGGGCAAGATCATGGTCGGCACCAACGCCGGCCCGCACGAGCTCGCCGGAAAGCAATGCAGCGAGCTGTTCTTCACCACGTCCTGGCAGAACGACGACACGCCCGAGGCTCTGGGGAAGGTGATGCAGGACCAGGGTATCGGCGATGTGTACATCATGGCGCCGAACTACGCCGCCGGCAAAGACATGGTGAACGGGTTCAAGCGTTCCTACAAAGGGCGCATCGTCGACGAGGTGTATACGCGCCTCGGACAGACCGACTACCAGGCGGAGCTCTCCCAGCTGCGCGCGAAGAACCCCAAGGCGGTGTTCGTGTTCTACCCCGGCGGCATGGGGATTTCCTTCCTGCGGCAATACTCGGAGGCCGGGCTACGCGGTCAGTATCCTCTCTACTCGGTGTATACCGTGGATGAGATCTCGATCCCGGCGGTCAAGCATGCGGCGCTCGGTCAGTACGAGACGCGCTACTGGAGTCCCGACCTGAAAAACCCCGCGAACCAGAAATACGTCTCGGACTACCGCAAGAAATTCGGCAAGATGCCGGTGTTCTACGGGGCACAGAGCTACGACGGCATCCTCTTGATCGACTCGGCGGTACGCGCGGTCAAGGGCAATCTCAAGGACACCAAGGGGATGGTCGCCGCGATGCGCAAGGCGGACTTCCCCTCCACGCGCGGCAAGTTCAGCTACAACACGAACCACTTCCCGATCCAGAACTTCTACCTGCTGAAGACGGTCGCCGGGCCGGCGGGCCAGGATCCGGTGATGGAAATCCAGCAGACGGTGTTCACCAACCACAAGGATTCCTACTACAAGGAATGCGGAATGAAGTAAGGGCGGGCCCAGAACGCATCGAGACTCCGGGGCGCGGTACGATCCGCGCCCCTTTTTCGTTCTTCCTCCGGTGAACTTCGTTCTTGTCCTCGAGCAGACCCTCAACGGCCTGCAGCTCGGCGTGACGCTGTTCCTCATGGCGGCGGGGCTGACGCTGGTCTTCGGCATCATGAACCTGGTCAATCTCGCGCACGGGTCGTTTTACATGGTGGGCGCGTACCTCGCGACGTACTTCACCCAGGTGACGGGATCGTATTTCCTCGGCGTCCTTCTGGGACTCGCGGGTACCCTGGTCGTGGGAATCGTCGTCGAGATCGCGGCTTTGCGCACGCTCTACGAGCGCGATCATCTCGACCAGGTGCTCGCGACCTTCGGCCTGATCCTCTTCTTCAACGAGCTGGCAGCGATGGTGTGGGGGCGGGCTGCGCTGTATACAACTATCCCCGACACCCTGTCGGGGCACGTCGAGCTGCTTCCCGGTCTTCACTATCCACTGTATCGCCTCGTGATCATCGCGGTCGGCCTGGCCGTCGCGGGCCTCCTGTGGTTCGTGATCGCGCGCACGCGCCTGGGGATGCTGATCCGCGCCGGGGCGTCCAACCGCGCCATGGTGGCGGCGCTCGGCGTCAACATCCGCTTGTTGTATACGTTTGTTTTCGGCTTTGGGGCTGCGCTCGCCGGACTCGCGGGGCTGATGGCAGGGCCGATCTACGTGGTGCAGCCGGGGATGGGTGAATTGATCCTGATCGAGGTGTTCGTGGTCATCGTGATCGGCGGCATTGGCTCGATTCGCGGCGCGCTCGCGGGTGCGCTGATCGTCGGCATGGTAGACACGCTCGGCCGGGCGTTCCTGAAACCCACGCTCGCGACGGTGCTCTCGCCCGTCGCCGCCCAGGCCGCCGGCCCGGCGCTCGCGTCGATGCTGATCTACCTGCTGATGGCGGTTGTGCTCGCGCTCAAGCCGCAGGGCCTCTTTCCCGCGCGCCTGTGAGCCCGCGCAATCGCGCCATCGCTCTCGCCCTGGGGCTGCTCTTGCTCGCGGCCGTGCCGCCGCTCGCCGTACTCTTCAATCAGCCGTTCTACCTCGATCTCGTGCGCCGCATCATGATCTTCGCGATCGCGGCGGCGAGCCTGAATCTCATCCTCGGCTACGGCGGCATGATCTCTTTCGGGCACGCCGCCTACCTTGGTATCGGCGGCTATGCGGTCGGGGTGCTCGCGCACTACGGCGTGCACGACGGCGTCGTGCAGTGGGGGCTCGCGATCGGGGCCTCGGCGCTGGTAGCGCTCGCGATCGGTGCGGTATCGATCCGCACGAGCGGCGTGTATTTCATCATGATCACGCTCGCGTTCACGCAGATGCTCTATTACCTGGGCATCTCGATCCAGGAGTTCGGCGGCGACGACGGCATGCGGCTCGCCGCGAAGAGCCGGTTTCCGGGGATCGATCTGAACGAGGGCAATACTTTCTACTACCTCGTTCTCGCCGTTCTCGTGCTGGTGCTTTTCCTCGGCCAGCGCCTCGTCAATTCCCGCTTCGGCATGGTGATCCGCGCCGCGAAGTCGAACGAGGCGCGCACGCGCGCCATAGGCTTCTCGGCTTATCCCTACCGCCTCGCGGCGTTCGTGATCGCCGGCGGCGTGTGCGGGCTCGCCGGAGCGCTGCTGGTGAATCACACCGCCTACCTGACGCCGGAGTTCATGAACTGGACGCGCTCCGGGGAGCTGATGTTCATGGTGATCCTCGGCGGCATGGGGAGCGTCGCCGGGCCCGTGCTGGGAGCGTTCGCTCTGCTGGTCCTGGAGGACCTGCTCTCGGGCTGGACGCAGCACTGGCAGATCATCCTCGGGCCGCTGCTGGTGCTTTCGGTGCTCTTCTTCAGACGCGGCCTCGCCGGCGTGTTCTTCAGGAAACATGAGTAGGAATATTCTCGAAGTCCGCGGTCTCACCAAGACCTTCGGAGCGCTGCTGGCGAGCGATGGGATCAGTCTCGAAGTGCGCGAGGGCGAGACTCACGCGATCATCGGGCCGAACGGCGCCGGCAAGACCACCCTCATCGGCCAGCTCGCGGGCGAAGTGCGCCCGGACCGCGGTGAGGTGCGCTTCGCCGGCGAGGACATCACCGCGCTGTCCGCTCCCGCGCGCGCTCGCAAAGGCCTGGCGCGCTCGTTTCAGATCACCAGCGTCTATGCCGATTTTTCCGCACTCGAGAACGTGATGCTCGCGGTGCAGGCGCACGCGGGCTCGAGCTTTCGCTTCTTTCGCCCGGCGCGCGAGGAGGGGGCGCTGCGCTCGCCCGCTCGAGACTTGCTCGATGAGGTGGGCTTAGGCGCCCGCGCCGACACGCTCGCGGCGAACCTCGCGCACGGCGAGCAGCGGGCGCTCGAGATCGCGATGGCGCTCGCCGGCCGGCCGCGGCTCATGCTGCTCGATGAGCCGGTGGCGGGGATGGGCGCCGAGGAGACGCAGCGCATGATCGCGTTTCTCTCCACGCTCAAAGGGGGAAAGACGATCATTCTCGTCGAGCACGACATGGACGCGGTGTTTTCGCTCGCCGACCGTATCTCGGTGCTCGTCTACGGCCGGATCATCGCGACCGGGACGCCGCAGGAGATCCGCGCGAATCCCGAGGTGCGCCGGGCCTACCTGGGCGAGGAGGTCGAGGCGTGACGCTCGAGGTCGAGGGACTGGAGACTGCCTACGGGCGCAGCCAGGTGCTGTTCGGCGTGTCGCTCACCGCGCGCGAAGGCGAGGTGGTGACGCTCCTGGGGCGGAACGGCATGGGCAAGACCACCACCGTGCGCTCGATCATGGGCATGGTGCGCAGCCGCGCGGGGACGATCCGCTTCGGCGGCAGGCCGCTGCAGGGCCTGCCCTCGTACCGCGTGGCGCAGGCGGGGCTGGGCCTCGTGCCCGAGGGGCGCCAGGTGTTTCCCAATCTTTCGGTGCGCGAGAACCTCGTGGCGACCGCGGCAAGACGGTCCGCCGGGGCGGAGCCCTGGACCCTCGAGCGGGTGTTCGCGCTCTTCCCGCAGCTCGCCGAGCGCAGCCGGCACCTGGGAAGCCAGCTCTCCGGGGGCGAGCAGCAGATGCTCGCCATCGGCCGCGCCCTGATGACCAATCCGCGTCTGCTCATCCTGGACGAAGCGACCGAGGGCCTGGCGCCTCTCGTGTGCGCGGAAATCTACCGCGCGATCGAGCGGCTCAAGGCGTCGGGCCTGTCGATCCTCGTCATCGACAAGGATCTGAAGGCGCTCACGCGCATCGCCGACCGTCACTACGTGATCGAGAAGGGGCGCGTGGTGTGGAGCGGCGCGTCGCCCGAGCTCGCCGGGAACCGGGAAGTGCAGCACCGCTATCTCGGCGTGTGATCTTGCCTTGAAACCCGAGCACAAGTAATCTCGCCCGCGTGCTGTCGGTCAGGAACCTCTCGAAATCCTTCTCCGGCCCGCGCGCGAAGACGGTGTTGAAAGACATCAGCTTCGAGCTCGAGCCCGGGGACTACGTCGCGGTGATGGGCGAATCCGGGATCGGGAAATCGACGCTGCTCAACCTCATCGCCGGGCTCGACCGGCCCGATTCGGGGGAAGTCCTCCTCGACGGCGTCGTGCTCAGCTCGCTCGGCGACGACGAAGCGACCGTTGTCCGCCGCAAGCACATGGGATTCGTGTTCCAGGCGTTCCACATCCTGCCCTACCTGACCGTGGCGCAGAACGTCGCACTGCCGCTCGTGCTGAACGGCGTCGCGGACAAGGCGATGGATGAGCGCATCGGCTCGCTCCTCGCTGCGGTCAAGCTCGGCGACCGCGGCGAGAGCCTGCCGCGGGAGTTGTCGGGCGGAGAGATGCAGCGCGTCGCCATCGCGCGCGCCCTGGTGCACAGGCCGCGCCTGGTATTCGCCGACGAGCCGACGGGCAACCTCGATCCAGACAGCGCGGCCGAGGTGCTCGCCTTGCTGCGCGAATGCGTGAAGGGGGAGGGCGCAGCGGGGATACTCGTCACGCATTCCTCGGCGGCCGCGAAAACCGCCGATCGTACCTACGTGCTCACGCAAGCGGGGTTGCGAGCCCAGGGGCACGCCGGCGCCAGTCGCCAAGCAGATCGACGACAGGGCGCAAAAGATCGCCGGCGATCCCCGCGTCCGTGAGAATATAATCGTGGGTCGAGACCGAGCATCCGAAAACCATGACAAAACGAATTGCAGCGCTAACCGCGATCGCCTTGACTTACGTCGTGTCGGCGTGCGCGACCCCCACAAAGACCGAGGACGTCAAGATCTACAGCCCCGCGGAGCTCAAGCAGAGCGAATACGAGACGGTCGGGCGGATCTGGGTCGATTCCTGGCGTACCGCATTCTGGGTACCGACCTACTCATCGCACGACGACGGCATCGCGGCGCTGAGAGACAAGGCCACGTCGCTCGACGCGAACGGACTGACCAACGTGGACTGCTACGGCGACTCGGGTTTGTTCGGCGGGTCGCAGGCGTTTACGTGTTATGGGAAGGCGATCAGGGTTCGATAAGGGCAGTGCCTGAAGTGGTTCGCGCGCACGTCCGCGCTACTCAATCCTGAACAACCCCCGCTCCACCCGGTGCATCCTCTCGAATCCGCTCTCCGTCACTAACACCAGCTCCCCGACCTGCACTCCGGCCTTCTGATCGGGCGTGATCACGTTGGGCTGCACGACGCAGGTCATTCCCGCCTCGAGCGTCATGTCCGGTAGCGGGCCCGCAGGGCGGCTTTGGGTTCCGAGCACCGGCGGGAAGTAGCCGCCGCCGAAGCCGTGCATGAGGTCGTCGTACACGGTGAAGCCGGCATCTTCGATGACGCCCGCGGCGTCGATGATCTGCTGCATGGTGGTGCCGTGGCGGATGACTCGGGTCACCGCGTCGAAGGCCGCCTCGGCGGTGTCGTACAGCCTGCGGAACAGCGGCGTCGGTTCGGCGGCGACGGTGAAGGTCCGCAGGATCTGCCCCGGATGCTCGTGGAAGTTCGCGGTGATCTCGGTGGCGATGACGTCGCCCGGCCGCACTTTGCGGCTGGACGCGATCTGCCGCGGCACGCAGTACTCGGGGCCCGCCATGGGCGTGACGAGGAAATAGTGGATGAAGGTCACACCGCCGTGCGGGTGGTAGGCGGCTTCGCAGATCGCGCCGAGCTCGCGCTCGGTCATGCCGGGCTTCGCTTCGCGCCGCAGTCCTTCGATGGCGAGGTCGGTGAGCGCGGCGCCGATTCTCATCCACTGTAGTTCCTCGGGCGATTTCACCAGGCGCAGGCGCACGTACTCGCGGTTCAGATCGACGAGCTCGCCGAACGCGGCTTCGAGCTTTCTGCTCCGCGAGTAGGCGAGGGGACCCATCACGCCGACGCGCTTCGCGCCGCGCGCCTTGAGCTCGGCGATCGTTTTGTCGAAGCCGCGGTGCTCGCCCCAGCGCACTTCGGTGTCGCGCGCGAGCTTCTTCGCGAGCGGCCAATGGTTGTACCACTCCATGACCATCAGCTGGGGCTCGCTGGGTGCGACGATCACGTAGGCCTCGATGTGGCCGGCCAGGACGTGAGCCAGGCGACGCCGGTGCCGGCGCGCTGCTCGCCGCATACGAGCAGGTGGTCCACGCCCGCCTGCTCCATCACGCCGAAGAGCGCTGCGCGTCGCCGGGCCATCTCGCCGTCGGAGAAGCGCGGATACTCCGCGGCGTGGATCGCGGCGAGCTTCGGTTCGAGGCGGAGCGGGATCGGCATGGCGCTTTCCGTGGCATCGCGAGCGGTGCAAGTGTAGCGCGGACGGCCACGCGGTCGGGTCGGGGCGACATCGGGGTCGCTGGGGCGGGGAAACTATCGTCGCGGCACCCTGTCTGAGCTTCGTGTTCCATTCAACGATGGAGCGACTCATGAGCTCGAACGACAAGGGGCGCGGCGCCCTGCCCGCCGTCGCCGCAGCCGCGGCGGTACTATTCCTCGGAGCATGCGACCAGATCCAGTCGCTGTGGAAGAGCGAGCCTCCCCCGCAAGCGCAGGCGCCCGCCGAAGGAAGGATCGAGGTCGCGAAGCCGGCCGAGCCGCCGAAACCCCTCGAGACTGAGAAGCCCCCGGTCGACGAGAACAAGGTGCTCGCGGGCAGGGTCAAGTCCGCGCTCGGCGCCGACCCGGCGCTCAAGCTCCTGGCAATCGACGCCGGCGCGTCCGATGGGGTCGTGACGCTCTACGGGACCGCGGATAACAAGACGAACCGGGACAAGGCCGCGCGGGTCGCCTCGGGTGTCGCCGGGGTCAAGTCGGTCAAGAACGAGCTGGTGATCGTCGCGGGCTCGTAAGCGGCTCGCGAACGCTCCAGCCGTTCTCAGCAGCCTCTCTTGGGGGTCCGGCGCAGCCTGGGACAGCCCCGCATTTGTCGACGATCGGTAGGCTTTGTCGGTGTTCGCCGGACATCATTTGTCAGGTTCTCCTGGCAGCAATTTCCCTAGCCGCCTGATTAGATAACGCTCGGTGCAGTGCAGTATCCGTTGGACGCGCGCGGCGCGCCACGAGAGGGGAACGGCCGAGCACCTCGTACTCCGGTTTTCCGGAGATGTCCCTTTGGCGATCGCGGTCAAAGGAGGTCGTGGACGTTCCATTCGACTTTTCATCTTGAGCCGAATATCGGCTCAAGACGCGCATGCCTTGCCGGAACAGGGACCGGTCACCCTGGTCGCGGTGGGGTGTTTTTCAAACACACAGGAGAAGAAGATGCAAACGAGAATCACAGATCAACCCGTTGAACAAGCACTTGCCGCGATTCAAGCGCTCGACCTGGAGTCGGTCAAGCTGAGAATCACCGATCCCAAGCTCGGGGAGGGCTGGACGCGCGCCCACGCCGACAGCATCGAGATCGCGTTCAAGAACTACTTGACCATGCTGGTGAAATACCAGGACGACGCCGAGGACATCCTTCTTAGCGAGGACGTCGATGAGTTCTGGCATACGTACATCCTGCAGACGATCAAGTACACCGATGATTGCGAAGCGGCATTCGGAAAGTACTTGCACCACACTCCTCATATCGGGGAGGTGACGGAGGCCGATGTCGAACGGAGGACCGGTCAGGCGGAGAAGACGCGGCGCCTGTACCAGAACGAGTTCGGAAGCGAGCGGGATTCCAACGCCGCTTGGTTGGGAACACCTATGGACCTTAACAATGCAGCCATGTCCGGAGCGGCTATACGGGTGAAGGGCGCGGCGATGTCCGGAGCAGCGGTTCGGGCGGAGAGCGCTGCGATGTCGGGTGCCGCGATCCGGGGCGAGAGCGCAGCGATGTCTGGAGCGGCAATTCGAGGCGAGAGCGCCGCGATGTCGGGTGCGGCGATCAGGGCGGAAAGCGCCGCGATGTCGGGAGCCGCGATTCGGGCGCGGAACGCGGCGATGTCCGGGGCGGCAATTCGAGCCGAGAGCGCGGCGATGTCGGGTGCGGCGATCAGGGCGGAGAGCGCGGCGATGTCGGGCGCCGCGATTCCGGCGAAAGAGCCCGCACGAGCGGTGGCTGTGGTCGCATAAGTTTGGGCAGGTCTACGCCCGGAAGGCCGGATCGAATTCCGGCCTTCGCTTCGTCTTGCGAGCGTGACTAAGTCGCATCAGCCGTCTTGTTGAATGTTGCATAATGGTTTGCGGGGGCACGGTCGAAGGGCGGCAGAGGGGGAGTTCGGACCCAGCATGATGACGGGGACCATGATTGTTATGGGCAAGAGCCGGACGGCGGTACGGGGAATATTTCGCTCGGCCGTGCTCCCCTGGATCGTACTGGCCATCGGGATTCCGGCCTCCTTCTTCCTGGTTTCCTTGATCCAGGACTCGGTCGAGCATGTTGCTCGCCTGCGGTTCGAACGCGAAGCAAGAGACGTGGCCAGCACGATCGAGGATCGGCTGCGATCCTACGGCGACGTGCTCTACGCGCTACGAGCACTGTTCGCCGGGGAGGGCCAGATCGAGCGGATGAGATTTCAACGCTTCATCCAGTCTCTCGACCTGGAGAACCGCTATCCCGGTTTTATCTCCCTGAACTACGCGGCCTATGTCCGGGCGAAGGACAAGGAGCGCTTTGAGGAAGCGGTGCGCCGCGACACCAGCATTCATCCGCAGGGCTACCCTCAGTTTGCGATCAAACCCAAGGGCGAGCGTTCCGAGTATTTCGTGATCGTCTATCTCGAGC
>JBGQKK010000021.1:0-18995 GCA_041499545.1 Gammaproteobacteria bacterium
CCACGCGCATTTTCCGGACCTGAAGCCGGGCGTGATCGAGCGCCTCGCGCTCCATGGCGCTCGCGTGCCGCGCGACGTGGAGCTCGGGCTGCACCTGTGCTACGGCAGCTACGGCGGGCGCCACTGGAAGGAGCCCGAGAGCACGGCCAACATGGTCGAGGTTCACAATCGGCTCGCCGCGAAGCTCGAGTGCCCGATCGACTACCTCCACATGCCCGTGCCCGTGGATCGCGGCGACGAGGCCTATTTCAAGCCGCTCGCCGGATTGAAGCTCGGCCCGAAAACGAAGCTCTTCCTCGGGCTGGTGCATGATTCCGATGGCGCCAGCGGGACGAGGAAGCGGATCGCCGCCGCGGCGAAATACGCGCGCGACTTCGGCATCGCCACCGAATGCGGCTTCGGGCGGCGGCCGCCCGAGACGATTCCGAACCTGCTGCGCATCCACGCCGAGCTCTGACGAAGGAGGAGAGGATGAATCGCTTCGCGCTGTTGCTCGTGGTGTTCGCGGCGGCATGTTCGGGAGCCGCGAGCGCGCAGTCCCCGTCCTGGCCGCAGAAGCCGGTGCGCGTCCTCGTCGGACTCGCGCCCGGCGGCAATCCGGACACCCTCGCGCGCATACTCGCGGCGAAGTGGACCGTCGCCCTGGGCCAGCAATTCGTCGTCGAGAACCGCCCCGGGGCGGGCAGCACGGTCGCCGCCGATCTCGCCGCCAAGTCGCCGCCCGACGGGACCACCGTCCTCATCAGCGACTCGAGCGTCATCACTATGGCGCCGCACCTGTTCAGGTCGCTTCCTTACGATCCCTTCCGCGATCTTCAGCCGGTGTCGCTCGCGGTGGTGGTGCCCATGTGGCTGGTGGTGCATCCGTCGGTGCAAGCGAACTCGATCCAGGAGCTGATCGCGCTTGCCAAGTCGCAGAAGCAGCCGATGCCCTATGCGTCCTCGGGCAACGGATCGATCCACCAGATCACGATGGAACGGTTCAAGGCGGACCTGGCGGTCGATTTCACGCATGTGCCCTTCAAAGGCGCGGGCCAGTCGGTCCCGGCGATGATGGCGGGCGACGTGCTGCTCGGTTTCGTCGGCTACCCGGCGGCGGCGAGCGCCATGAAGTCCGGCAAGCTGCGCGTGCTCGCCTTCAGCATGGCCAGGCGCTCGAGCCTCACGCCCGAAGTGCCGACGGTCGCCGAGACCGTGGACCCGGGCTTCGACATGGCGGCGCCCCTGGGCGTATTCGTCGCGGGCCGCACACCGCGCGAAATCGTCGCGCGCGTCGGCCGCGCCGTGATCGAGGCGGTGAAAGCGCCGGACGTCGTCGAGCGCATGGGCGCGATCGGCATGGAGCCGGCCGGCTCGACGCCGGAGGAGTACGAGAAGATGCTGCGCGAGGAGCACGAGCGCTTCGGGGCCCTGATCAAGCGTATCGGCCTGCGGGCGGAGTAGCCCGGGAGACATCCAAACGGGGCCTTCGAGCGTCTCCTTCTCATGCACGACGATCGGGAGATCAAGAGGCTCCTGCTTCTGACGGCGGCCCGGGACGAAGGCTCCGCGGAGGCGTTCGAGCAGCTCTACAAGAGCTGCGCCCCGCTCCTCCTCGGGGTGGCGCAGCGCGTCGTCGGCCGGCGCGAGCTGGCCGAAGAGGTGCTGCACGACAGTTTCGCGGCGATCTGGCGCTCGGTGGCAAAATTCGATCCGCTGACCGCCCGGCCGGTTGCTTGGATGGTGGCGATCGTGCGCAATCGCGCGATCGACGTTCGCTCCAGCCACGACGTCGCGCGCGTGGATTCGTATCATGGCGCGGACGACGACCCCGAGGGCATGCTCGACCGGCTGTTCGACTGGAGCCCGGGGGAAGACGACGCCGAGGAGCGGCGCCGCGCCACCCAATGGGTGCGAGGCTGCCTCGGCAAGCTCAAGGCGGCCGAGCGGCAGGCGCTGGTGCTCGCGTACGAGCACGGCCTGAGCCACGGCGATCTCGCCGCGCACCTGCAAAAACCGCTCGGGACGGTCAAGACCTGGGTCCGGCGCGGCATGGACAACCTGCGCCAATGCGTGGAGACCTGTATGGGGGCGGCGAGGTGAGACTGGCCGACAACGCGCAGCTCGACGCTTTGTGCGGTGAATATCTGCTCGGCACCCTGCGCGGGCCCGCGCGCCGGCGCTTCGAGCGCGCGCTGCGCGATGAGCCGCGCGTGGCGCTGCGCCTCGGTCACTGGGAGGAAATGTTCACGCCGAGGTACACGAAGATGATCGAAGCGCAGCCTTCCGGAAACGTCTGGAAGAGGCTCGAGCGCGAGCTCGGCCTCGCCCGCTATCGCGTGCCCTGGCACCGCCGCGCGGGCTTCTGGCGCGGGTGGGCGGTGGCCGCGACGGCGGCGCTCGCGCTCGCGATCGGTCTTCAAATCCTGCGGCCCACACCCGATGCGCCTTTGCTGCCGATCGCGACTCTTGCGGGCAAGGCGGAGGCGGCGCAAGTCACCGCGATGCTCTCGCGCGACGGGCGCACGCTCGAGCTGCGCGCCGCGCGCCCCGTCGTCTCGGGACCGGCGCAGAGCTACGAGCTGTGGCTGCTGCCCGAAGGAAAGGCGGCGCCGATCTCGATCGCGGTTCTTGGAAGCCTCGATGCCCGCTTCGCGCTGCCAGCCGCCCTGGTGGGGCGCTTGAGCGCGGGGGCGAAGCTCGCCGTATCGGTCGAGCCTGCGGGCGGCTCTCCCACCGGAGCGCCGACCGGTCCGGTCATCCTCGTCGGGGACATCACGGCCTGAGGGGGACCGCATCTCCGGCTACGTCTGGGCCCGATTGTCAAGATTACTTTGACATGATAATCTTCGACAGCCATGAACTGCGCTGCTCGTCTCGTCGAAATTTTCGGCACCCAGGCAGAAGTCGCCCGCGCCTTTCGCCTCGATCGGGCGGTCGTGAACAACTGGGTCAAGTCCGGCTACGTGCCGGCGCGCTGGGCAATGGAAGTTGAGCACGTCACCGACGGAAGAATCCCCGCGGTCGAGGTGCTGAACGAAGCCCACGCCAAGAAGCCGGTCAAGGTCAAATCGCGTCCCGACGGTCATCTGTTCGGGTCGCCTCTCTCGGGAAAGGAAGCCATGGACGATTTCGCCCCCGCCAAACGCATCAGCTCGTTCCACCCGCCGCAACGCACGCTCCTGGGCCCGGGGCCGACCGAGATCCATCCGCGCGTGCTCACCACCATGAGCCAGCCGGCGATCGGCTATCTGGATCCGGTCTTCGTCGAGATGATGGAGGAGCTCAAAGGGCTTCTGCGCTACGTCTACCAGACGAAGAACCCGCTGACCTTCCCGATCTCGGGGCCCGGCTCGGTCGGCATGGAATATTGCTTCGTCAATCTGGTCGCGCCGGGCGACAAGGTGATCGTGTGCCGCAACGGCGTGTTCGGCGGCCGCATGATCGAAAACGTCGAGCGCGCGGGCGGCAAGGCGATCGTCGTCGAGGACGAGTGGGGCGCGCCGGTCGACCCGCAGAAGCTCGAGGACGCACTCAAGAAGAACCGCGACGCGCGCGTGGTCGCATTCATCCACGGCGAGACGTCGACCGGCGTGCAATCGGACGCGAAGACCCTGGTGCAGATCGCCCACCAGCACGACGCGCTCGCCATCGTCGACGCGGTGACCACCCTGGGCGGCTCGCCCGTGCACGTCGACGAATGGGAGATCGACGCCATCTACTCGGCGAGCCAGAAGTGCCTGTCGTGCACGCCCGGGCTGTCGCCGGTGTCCTTCTCCGAGCGCGTGGTCGACTACGTGAAAGCGCGCAAGGACAAGATCCATTCCTGGTTCATGGACATGAACCTGCTGCTCGGTTACTGGGGCGCGACCAACCGCACCTATCACCACACCGCGCCGACGAACTCGCTTTTCGGCCTGCACGAAGCGCTGCTGCTGCTGCGCGAGGAGGGCATGGAGAACGCCTGGGCGCGCCACCAGCGCCACCACAACGCGCTGAAGGCCGGTCTCGAGGCGATGGGCCTCAGGTTCCTGGTCAACGAGAAGTATCAGCTGCCGCAGATGAACGCGGTGCGCTGCCCGGAGGGCGTGAACGAGGCCGAAGTGAGGAAGACCCTGTTGAACGAGTTCAGCATCGAGATCGGCGCCGGACTGGGCCCTCTTGCCGGCAAGATCTGGCGCATCGGCATCATGGGCTACTCCTGCCGTCCGGACAACGTGATGCTGTGCCTGTCTGCGCTCGGATCGGTGCTCTCCGACATGGGCATGAACGTCCACGTCGGCGATGCCGAGGCCGCGGCGCACGGCGCCTACGCCTCGATGCACGTTAAGGCCGCGCAGCAAAAGCAAAAAAGCCGCGCCGCGGCCTGATTGCCCCCACTCGCGGTAGGGGCGTAGTTGATTTTTTTGAGCGCTCGCTCATAATATATGAGCGTTTGCTCAATTCCATCGTCTCATCGCACACCGTCCCGACATGGCGAAGCTCTCCGCAACCCGTTCCGCTCTGCGGACGCCCCCGCCCGACCTGAAGGAACGGCTCATCGCGGCGACCGAGAAGCTGCTTGCCTCGCAGGGACTGGGATGCGTTAGCACGCGCGATATCGCGAAGGAGGCGAACGTCGCGGAAGGGGCGCTCTATCACCACTTCGGCGACAAGGCCGAGCTGATCCTGTCGGTGGTGCTGCAGCAGGTCGGGGACTTCCCGGAAGTGCTCCAGAGCCTTCCCCTCCGGATCGGCGAGAACACGGTACAGAAGAACCTCGAGACGGTGCTCGAGAGCGCCTTCGCCTTCCACCACCGGATCGCGCCGCTGGTGTGCTCGCTTTTTTCCGACCAGGAGCTTCTGGCGAAGGTGCGCGGCATGATGGCCGAGCGCTCGATGGGGCCGGGACGCGCGATCTTCGCGATCTCCGCCTATCTGCGCGCCGAACAGCAGCTCGGACGAGTCTCGGCTTCCGCCGTCCCGGAAACCATCGCCGAGCTCATGCTGGCCGTGAGCTTCAACCGGGCGATGCAGGATCATTTCTTTTCCGGCGGCGCGGAAGGCGAAGCCAAGGCGCGTCGCAAGCTGCGCGAGGCGGTCCGCGCCTTGATGATCGGGCTTCAACCGCCAGGCGCGGAAGAGCGCGCCACGTTAAAGGGGTCGAGAAAATGAGCCGGGCCGCGATCGTCGCGACTGCGGCCTTCCTCGCCGCCTGCGCGGTCGGACCCGACTACCGCGCGCCCGAGGCGCCCGTCGCGGACACGTACACGGAAAGGCCGCAGCCTGCGCAAACCGATTCGGCTCCCGTGCAGGGCGGCGACGCGCAGCGCTTCGAGCTCGGCGCGAAGATCTCCGCCGAGTGGTGGACGATCTTCGGCTCGGCGGACCTCGACGTTCTCATTCGGACAGCGCTCGCCGGCCAGCCGACGCTTGCCGCCGCGCGGGCCGCGCTCCGCCAGGCCGAGGAAAACGTGAACGCGCAGTACGCGGTGCTCTATCCGAGCGTCGACGCAGGCCTCTCCGCGAGGCGCCAGCGCATTTCCGGAGCGACATTCGGAAATCCGTCGGCGCCCTCCACGACCTTCAACCTCTACAACGCGTCGGTCAATGTGACTTACTTCATCGACGTCGCGGGCGGAGCGCGCCGCGAGCTTGAAGCTCTGAGGGCCGGAGTTGATTTCCAGCGCTTCCAGCTCGAGGCGGCCTATCTTTCGCTCACCGCAAACGTCGCGACCACGGCATTTCGCGAGGCGTCCTTGCGCGAGGAAGTCCGCGCGACGCGCCAGATCTCGGAGGCGCAGGACAGCCAGCTCAAGATCGCCGAGAAGCAATTCGCGCTCGGCGCCATTTCGGGCTCGGACCTGCTCGGCCAGCGCGCCCAGGCGGCCCAGACGCGAGCGACGCTGCCTCCTCTTGAGAAGGCGCTCGCCCAGACCCGCAACCAGCTCGCGGTGCTGATCGGCAAGTTGCCCGCCGACGCCAAGCTGCCCGAGCTCGACTTCAGCGCGTTCCAGCTGCCCCAGGACTTGCCCGTCAGCCTGCCCTCGGAGCTGTTGCGCCAGCGGCCCGACGTCCGCCAGGCCGAGGCGATCCTGCGACAGACCAACGCCCGCATCGGCGTCGCCGAGGCGCTCATGTTCCCTCAACTGACGCTGACCGGAAGCTACGGCACGGCCGCGACGAGCACCGGGAATCTCTTCAATCCGAGCACGCAACTCTGGAACATCGGAGCGAACCTGCTCCAGCCGATTTTCCACGCGGGGCAGCTCCAGGCGCAAAAGCGCGGAGCGGAGGCGGCGTACGACCAGGCCTTCGCCCAATACCAGCAGACCGTTCTTACCGCGTTCCAGGACGTCGCCGACGTTCTGCTCGCGCTCGAATACGACGCGGTCGCCCTCAAGGCGCAAGCCGAAGCCGAAGCCGCCGCCCGCGAAAGCCTCGAAGTGACGCAGCAACAGCTCAAGGTCGGAGCGGCGAACTACCTCGCACTGTTCAACGCGCAAAGGCAGTACTCGCTGGCGAAGTTCGCGCTGGTGCAGGCGCAGGCAGCGCGCTACGCAGATACGGCGGCGCTGTTCCAGGCGCTGGGCGGCGGGTGGTGGAACCGTCCGGAGCAGGCGGGTGAGGCGCCGGTGAAGCTCGCCAACTGAGCCGTACGGGAGGAATTCAAGGAGTCGGACGTTATGATGAAACGCATGCTTATCATGCTCGGGGCCGTCGGGATATTGTTCGGCGGGTTGTTCGGATTCAAGGCCTTCGTGGGAACCAAGATCCGCGAGAGCATCGCGGCGCAGGGCGTTCCGCCGCAGACCGTCTCTACGGCCAAAGCGCAGCTCACCGAATGGCAGGGTGAGTTTCAGGCGGTCGGAACGCTTCGCGCGGTGCGCGGGGCCGATATGGCACCCGAAGTGTCGGGACTCATTACCGCAATCCACTTTCAGTCGGGCCAGGAAGCCGCGGAAGGCGCGCCGCTGGTCCAGCTGAACAACGAATCGGACGTGGCGAAGCTGCAGTCGCTCATGGCGGCCGTCGAGCTCGCCGAGGCGAACTACGACCGCGACCAGAAGCAGCTGGCGATCCAGGCGGTGAGCCAGGCCGTGGTCGACGCCGACGCCGCCACCCTGAAGAGCGCGAAAGCGCAGGTTGCCGAGCAGCGGGCGCTGGTCGCCAAGAAGCTGGTGCGCGCGCCCTTCGCCGGGCGGCTGGGGATCCGCGCGGTGGACGTCGGGCAATATGTCAATGCCGGGACGAAGCTGGTGACGCTGCAGGCGCTCGACCCCGTATACGTCGATTTCTACGCGCCGCAAAAATCACTCGGCCGGATCGCGCTTGGGCAGAAGATCGCGCTGAAATCCGACGCATTCCAGGACCAGGAGTTTCCCGGGGAGGTGAGCTCGATCGACCCCAAGGTGGCTCTTGCGACTCGCACCGTGCAGGTGCGCGCGTCCGTGCGCAACCCGAAGCGCAGCCTGCTTCCCGGAATGTTCGCCACCGTGGTGCTCGCCTCGGGCGGGCCGCAGCGCTTCCTCACGCTGCCGCAGACCGCGGTCTCGTACAACCCCTTCGGAGACACCGTGTTCATCTTGGAGGAGAGCAAGGGGAAGGACGAGAAAGTCGTGCTCGTCGCGCAACAGAAATTCGTCACGACCGGCGAGGCTCGCGGCGACCAGGTTGCGATCCTCTCGGGCATCAAGGAAGGGGACACGGTGGTCACGGCCGGGCAAATCAAGCTGCGCTCGGGGTTTCCGGTGATCGTCAACAACGCCATCCAGCCGACGAACGACCGGGCACCGCAGCCCAAGGACCAATAGGGGGTCCACATGAGGAAGTTCACCGACATTTTCATCGAGCGGCCCGTTCTCGCGACGGTCGTGAGCCTCACGCTGCTCGTGCTCGGTTTGCGCTCGATCGGCCTGCTTCCGGTCCTGCAGTACCCGCGCACGCAGAACGCCGTAGTGACCGTAACCACGACCTACTTCGGCGCGGACCCTTCGCTGGTGGCCGGATTCATCACCACGCCGCTGGAAAACTCCATCGCCCAGGCGAACGGCATCGACTTCATGAGCTCGGCGAGCCGCCCGAGCGTGAGCACGATCACGGCCGCCTTGCGCCTCAACTACGACGTCGACAAGGCGCTCACCGAGATCAATACCAAGGTCAACGCCGTCTTGAACCAGCTGCCGCCGGGCTCGCAGCAGCCGGTGCTGACGGTGAAAGTCGGCCAGACCTTTGCGGCCATGTACATCGGTTTCGCGAGCGACGTGCTCACGCCCAACAAGATCACCGATTACCTGATTCGGGTGGTCCAGCCGAAGCTGCAGGCGGTCGAGGGCGTGCAGACCGCCGAGATCCTGGGTCAGAAGCTCTTCGCTCTGCGTGCCTGGCTCGATCCGGACAAGCTTGCCGCCTATAACCTTACCGCGGTCGACGTGAGCGCGGCCCTCGCCGCCAACAATTTCTTGTCGGCTGTTGGGGCGACCAAGGGCCAGATGGTCCAGGTGAACCTCACCGCATCGACCGACGTCCGCACGGTCGAGCAGTTCAAGAACCTCGTCATCAGGCAGCAGGGCGGCGCGGTCATCCGGCTGAGCGACGTCGCCAACGTGACGCTCGGCGCCGAGGACTACGATTCGGAAGTCGGCTTCGACGGCAAGAAGGCCGTCTACATCGGCATCAACGTCGCGCCCGCGGCGAACCTGCTCGACGTGATCGCGGGTGTGCGCAAGGTGTGGCCCGAGATCCATTCGCAGCTGCCCCAGGGCTTGCAGGGCGAGATCGTCTACGATTCGACGAAGTTCGTGAACAGCGCGATCGAGGAGGTGATCTGGACGCTCGGCGAGGCCCTCATCATCGTGACGCTGGTGGTGTTCGCTTTTCTCGGCTCGGCGCGCTCGGTGCTCATTCCCACGGTGGCGATACCGCTTTCGCTCGTCGGGACCTTCACGATCATGTTTGCGCTCGGCTACTCGATCAACCTGCTGACCTTGCTCGCCCTGGTGCTCGCGATCGGCCTGGTGGTCGACGACGCGATCATCGTCGTGGAGAACGTCGAACGCCACCTCGAAGAGGGCATGAAACCGATGCAGGCGGCGACCCTCGCGGCGCGCGAGCTCGCCAACCCCATCATCGCGATGACCATCGTGCTGGTCGCCGTCTACGTGCCCATCGTGTTCCTCAGCGGGCTGACCGGAGCGCTTTTCACCGAGTTCGCCGTGACGCTGGTCGGCGCCGTGACCGTCTCGGCCGTGGTTGCCCTCACGCTGTCGCCGATGATGTGCTCGAGATTGCTCAGGGCCCACGACCCGAACCAGAAGGGCTGGGACATGCACCTGGTGCTGTTCCTCGACAAGACCTTCGATAGGCTGCACCGCCGCTACGAGCGCCTGCTGCACGGCACGCTCAACTGGGTGCCGGTGACCGCCGTCTTCTCGGTCATCGTCCTGGGCAGCATCTATTTTCTCTGGGTGACCGCCAAGGACGAGCTCGCGCCCCCGGAAGACCAGGGCGTTCTCATCATGTCGGCACAGGCCGCACCGAATTCGACGTTGCAGCAGCGCCAGCTCTACACGCGCGAGGTCTACGAGACATTCGTCAAGCACCCGGAGACCGATCACGTGTTCCAGCTCGACATTCCGGGACAGACGCTTGCCGGGATGGTGCTCAAGCCCTGGAACGAGCGCAAGGCGACCGCCGCGCACCTCCTGCCCGGTGTCACCCAGGAGCTCGGGAAGATCGCGGGATTACGCCCGGCCCTGTTCCAGCCGCCGCCGCTGCCCGGAGCGTTCGGCCTGCCGGTGCAGTTCGTCATCCAGACCACCGAGCCCTTCGATCGGCTGAACGGCATAGCTTCCGCGTTTGCGCAGGAAGCGCAAAAAAGCGGCATGTTCTTCTTCATCGACAACGATCTTCGCTACGACCTTCCACAGTCGACGGTCGTGATCGACAGGGAGCTGAGCGCGCAGCTCGGCCTGACCATGAAGGATGTCGGCGGCGCGCTGTCCGCGCTCTTGGGAGGCGGCTACGTCAACTACTTCAGCTTCCACGATCGCGCCTACAAGGTGATTCCGCAGGTGCAGCAGGTCGACCGGCTCAACGCGGACCAGCTGAACAGCACCTATATCCGCACCGCGAGCGGCGAATCGATCCCCCTTTCGACGGTGGTGCGCATCACCACGAAGACGATCCCCCAAGCGCTCAACCGCTTCCAGCAGCAGAATGCGGCCACGATCTCCGGCGTGCCCTTCATCGGGGTGACCCAGGGAGACGCGATCGCGTACATGCAGAACCTCGCTGCGCGAACCCTGCCGCAGGGCTATTCGGTCGACTACGCCGGGCCGTCGCGCCAGTACATCCAGGAATCGAGCGCCCTGGTGATCACTTTCCTATTCGCCCTGATCGTCATATTTCTCGCGCTCGCAGCGCAGTTCGAGAGCTTCCGCGACCCGGTCATCATCTTGATCTCGGTGCCGATGTCGATCTGCGGGGCGCTCATTTTCGTCAATCTCTTCGGCACGCTCGGGATCGGCGCGGTAAGCCTCAATATCTACACCAAGGTGGGCCTGGTGACGCTCATCGGGCTCATCAGCAAGCACGGGATCCTGATCGTAGAGTTCGCCAACAACCTGCAAAAGCAGGGCTTGTCCAAGCGCGAAGCGGTCGAAAAGGCCGCCGGCATCCGGCTCCGCCCGATCCTGATGACCACCGGCGCGATGGTGCTTGGCGTCGTTCCGCTTCTCATCGCGAGCGGCGCGGGCGCGGTAAGCCGCTTCAACATGGGGCTGGTGATCGCGACCGGCGTCGCTATCGGAACGCTGTTTACTCTTTTCGTCGTTCCCGCGATGTACCTGCTGCTCGCCGCGGACCACTCGAAGCGATTGACCGCCGAGGCCCCGGCGGTGTCGGGCGGGCACGCCGGAACGCGCTGATCGAAGGCATTCCCGGTGCGGGCGCGGGTCGGCATCGTCGGTGCGGGCCCGGTGGGGGTGGTTGCGGCGCTCGCGTGCGCGAGGCAGGGCATGCAGGTCGCGCTGTTCGAGTCGGAGAGCGCAATCGACCACAGCCCGAGGGCGGCGACCACCCATCCCTCCACGCTCGAGATGCTCGCCGGGCTCGATCTCCTGGAAGAGTTTCAGTCTATCGGCCTGGTCGCCCGGTACTTCCAGTTCTGGGACGGAGCGACGAAGACCCTCGTGGCCGAGTTCGATCACGACGCGCTGCGCGACGAGACCCCCTACCCTTACGTCGTGCAGACCGAGCAGCATAAGCTCTCCGAGATCGGCCTGCGGCGGCTTGCCCTCATGGCGAATGTAGAGGTCCGGCCGGGCGAAGCGGTGGTCGACCTCGCGCAGGACGCCGGGAGCGTGCACGTCACGACCGAAAGGAAGGAACAGCACGCCTTCGACTACGTCATCGGTTGCGACGGGGGGCGCAGTACCGTGCGCAAATGCCTGGGCGTCGAATTCGAGGGCTACACCTGGCCGGAGCGCTTCCTCGTCCTGACGAGCCTGTTCGATTTTCGGTCGGCGCTGGGGTGCTGCGAGCGCAGCTATATCTCGGACCCGGAGGAGTGGACCAACCTCTTCAAGGTCATGGGCGACGATCTCAAAGGGCGCTGGCGCGCGGTGTTCCCCACAAGGGAGAACGAGACGGACGAACAGGCGTTCTCCGAAATCTCGGTGCGCCGCAGGATGAGCAGGCTCTGCGAAGAACACCCGATGGACCTGCTCGTCCACCGCAACATCTACCGGGTGCACCAGCGCGTGGCGGGCGCGTTCCGCGCGGGCCGGGTGTTCCTCGCCGGCGACGCCGCGCATGTCAACAACCCCGTCGGCGGCCTGGGGCTGAACTGCGGCATCCACGATGCCCTGGAGCTCGCCGACACGCTGCGCCTTGTCGCGAGCGGTGAGGCGGACGAAGAGTTGCTCGA
This sequence comes from Gammaproteobacteria bacterium, assembly GCA_041499545.1. Classification (GTDB taxonomy): domain Bacteria; phylum Pseudomonadota; class Gammaproteobacteria; order Burkholderiales; family SG8-39; genus VBDM01. The sequence goes on from JBGQKK010000021.1 coordinate 11,888, forward strand.
CCGCTATGAGCGCCGGCGCCGCCCCATCAACATCGAGTACGTGCAGCAGCAGACCGTGGCGAACAAGAAAAGGCTGGAAGAGCGCGATCCGAAGACGAGGCAGGCCAATTTCGACGCGCTGCGGCGCGCAGCCGCCGACCCTGTGCTGCACAAGCAATTCCTCATGCGCACCTCGCTCATCGAGAGCGTGCGCAAGTCGGGAAAAATAGCCTAGGGCCTTCCTCTTCGCGGCGGGCGGTGCTCGTTCAGGGCCCCGACCTTGCGCTCCATGGCATCGCGCAGGCGCAGGCTGCGCGCCTGCCTTTTCGTGAGGAGGGGGCGATGCCGCAGGTCGTCGAGCGTGGCGCCCACGTCCCAGCAGTTCTTGCCGTTGGTAACCCAGAGCTTGGGGTCGAAACGCCGCAGATCGAACGGCCCGGCGTAGCTCCGCAGGGTCTTCTGGTTGCGCTTGTTCGCGTACTCGTGCAGGTAGGACATCGCCAGCTCGCGCAGGCTGCGGTACACCGGATCGCGCCAGCGCAGTACGGCGGGATTGGTTTTCGAGATGGCGCCCCAGCAGCGGCCGCGGCGGAACAGCGCGACGACGTGGTCGTAGTCGCGCTCGGCGCGCAGATCGAGCAGCAGCGGCGGCTCGCCGTGAACCCACAGAGCGCAGGCGGCGAGCATCGCACCCTCGATGCAGTGCGCCCGCCGCTGCCGCAGCACCTCGCGCACCGAGAGGCAGGTCTGGCCGTCTGTCTCGAAGTTCGGGGACATCCGGTTCAGAAAATCCTGGATTTTCTCGGGCGTGCGGAGCCGCTTCAACACGGCAAATTCGGCCTTGCTGAGGCCAAGGTCCTCGCGGCGGGCGTAGCGCGATCTCAAGCCTTCATCCTCTCCAAGAGCGGCGTCCGAAATGCGGCGCCGGCCATTCTAATGTAGGCTCTCGGCCCATGATCAGGCTTCTTTATTCCCGAAGAATCGGCAACCTCGCCGGATTTCTCGCTTGCGCGGGAATGCTCGCCTTCGGCTATTACCTCCAGTTCGCCGTCGGCCTCGAGCCCTGCCCCTTGTGCATCCTCCAGCGCATCATGCTGCTTGCGACCGGGATCGCGTTTCTCGTCGCGGCGATCCATCACCCGGCTCGAAAGACGGGAGCGGCGATCTACGCAGCCGTGATCGTGCTCTGCGCGGCGACGGGCGCCGCGCTCGCGGCCCGGCACACCTGGATACAGCACCTTCCGGAGGACCAGCGTCCGGCCTGCGGACCGAGCCTCGACTTCATGCTGTCGACGTTCGGGCCGGTCAAGGCGCTCGGGCGCATCCTGCGCGGGTCGGGAGAGTGCGGCCTGGTCGACTGGACCCTGCTGTCCTTCAGCATCCCGGAGTGGACGCTCGCGGCCTTCCTGGGCTTTTCGGTCTGGGCGGTATTTCTCGCGCTGCGCGACTGATCCGCTACGCGGCCTTGTCGCCGTAGGGGTTTTCGAGCTGCTGCACCAGGTTGGCGAGCACCTGCTTGAATTGGCGCTCGTCGCATCCTATCAGCACCGCGTCCTCGAGCGCGTCCTGGCAGAGCTGCTGGATCTCTTCGAGATTCTCGCGCAGGACTTTCAGCTTCTCGAAGCAGGACACGATTTCGCCGGTGGGCGAGCGCCACACGGTTTCGGGCAAGGGGCGTGAGCTCATGGCTGGACCATCGTACAAGGCCTGAATCTGACCCGCCCGGCCGAAAAGGGTTCCGCCTCAGGCGCGCCTGAGGAGATCCTCGACCTCGCCGGCGGACGCCGAATCGCCCTGCGCGAGCGCCGCCTTCAGGACCTCGCCGAAGACGACCACGGTCGGGCCGTCCCCGATCCGCCGGGCGAGCGCGGGGAGATCGGCCAGGGTCCCGAAGAGCATGCGGCGCTCCGGGAGCGAAGCGTTCTCTACGAGCGCGACCGGCGTGGCCGCGGGTTTTCCGCGCTCCAGGAGCTCCGCGGTGATCGTCTGCGCCAGTCCGGCGCCCATGTAGAGGACGGCGGTGTCGGCGGCCAGCACGCTCGCCGCCCAGTCGTTGTCGCGCTCGCCTTCGGCGGCGCGCGGAGTGACGAACGCCACGTGCCGGGAGAGGCCGCGGCGCGTCAGCGAGATGCCCAGCTCGGCGGCGGCGGCCGTCGCCGCGGTCACGCCGGGAACGATTTCGAAATCCACGCCGGCGCGCCGCAGCGCGTCGATTTCCTCCTGGGCGCGGCCGAAGAGCAAGGGGTCGCCGCCTTTCAGGCGCACCACCACCGCGTGCTTGTGCGCCGCGTCGACCAGGCGCTTATTGATGAACTTCTGCACGGCCGAGCGGCGCCCGGAGCGCTTGCCGACCGGTATTTTTTCCGCGCGCGCCGCGAGCTCGAGGGTTTGCGGGTGGACGAGCGAATCGTAGAAAACGACGTCGGCGCGCCGGAGAACCTCCGCCGCGCGCAGCGTCAGAAGGTCCGGGGCGCCGGGGCCGGCGCCGATGAGATAAACGCATCGCTTCATTCGATCATTCCCGCCGCCAGCGTCTGATTGCTGGTCTCGTCGACCAGTATAAAGGAGCCGCTGGCGCGGTTGCTGCGGTAGGGATCGACGAATATCGGCTGAGCGAGCGCAAGCGCCACGTGGGCGATGTCGTTCATCACCAGACCCGCGGGCGCGGCGTGCTGCTGGAGAGTGTCGACGTCGACTCGGGAGTTGAGCGAAATGAGCCTTGCCTTGACGCTGCGAGTGGTGTGCTTGAGCACGAATCGTGCAGCGGAAAGGGCACGCGCGTCGAGCGGCTGCGACGAGAGCCAGCAAAGGTGGGCCTCGATCGCCTTCGCCGCCCGCGGCGCCAGGTCGGGGTCGGCGAGCAAATCGCCGCGGGAGATGTCCAGGTCGTCGTCGAGAACGACGCTCACCGAGTCGCCGGCCACGGCGACGGGGAGCGACCTGTCGAGGGAGACGATGTCCTTCACGGTGCTGCGGCGCCCCGAGGGCATCGCGAGCACCTCCGCTCCGCGGAACAGTGCGCCCGATTCGACTCGGCCGGCGTAAGCGCGGAAGTCCGTTCCGTTCCCTGGGCGAACGACGAGCTGTACCGGAAAGCGCAGCGGCAGCGCGCCGGCCTCGTCCACGGCGTCGATCTCCTCGAGAGCCGACAGCAGGTCGGGGCCCTTGTACCAATCCATGTTCCGGCCTCGATCGACGACCATATCGCCGCGCAGCGCGGAGATCGGAATGAAGCGCAGGTCGGCGATCTCCAGCGCCGAGCCGAAGGCGAGGCAGTCCCGCCGGACGTGCTCGAAAACCGCCTGGTCGAAGCCGACGAGATCCATCTTGTTCACGGCGACGATGATGTGACGCACGCCGAGGAGGTGGGCGATGTAGGTGTGACGCCGCGTCTGGGGCAGCACTCCCTTGCGGGCATCGACCAGGATCACCGCGGCGTCGGCGGTCGACGCCGCGGTGACCATGTTGCGGGTGTATTGCTCGTGACCCGGCGTGTCGGCGATGATGAACTTGCGTCCGGGCGTCGCGAAGTACCGGTAAGCGACGTCGATGGTGATGCCCTGCTCGCGCTCGGCCTCGAGGCCGTCGGTGAACAGGGACAGGTCGATCTCGTCGTATCCGCGCTTGTGCGAGGCACGGGCGACGGCGGCGAGCTGGTCCTCGAATATGGCGCGCGTGTCGTGCAGCAGCCGTCCGATCAAGGTGCTCTTGCCGTCGTCCACGCTGCCTGCCGTGATGAACCGCAACACCCCGCGGTCTTCGGTCGCTTGCGCATTGCGCTCGATCTCGCCGAGCAAAGTCATCAGAAATATCCCTCCTTCTTGCGTCGTTCCATCGACGCTTCGGAGGTCTGGTCGTCCATGCGGGTCGCGCCGCGCTCGGTGATCCGGGTCAGGGCGGTCTCGGCGACGACCTCCGCGGGCGTCCTGGCCAGCGATTCCACCGGGCAGGTGCAGGTGATATCGCCCACGGTGCGGAAGCGCACCGAAAGCTCCTCCACCTGCTCGCCCTCGCGCGGCGGCGTGACCTCGGTCACGGGGACGAGGAGCCCGTTCCTGCGCACCACGTCTCTGCGGTGCGCGTAATAGATCGGAGGCACGGCGAGCCGCTCACGCTCGATGTACTGCCACACGTCGAGCTCGGTCCAGTTGCTGATGGGGAAGACGCGCATGTGCTCGCCCTTCGCCACGCGCGTGTTGTACAGGCTCCACAGCTCCGGGCGCTGGTTCTTCGGATCCCACTGGCCGAACTCGTCACGGAACGAGAACACGCGTTCTTTTGCGCGCGCTTTCTCCTCGTCGCGTCGCGCCCCGCCGACCGCGGCGTCGAACGAGAATTCGCCGATCGCCTCCAGCAGGGTCACCGACTGCGCTGCGTTGCGGCTGTCCTCGGGCCGGCGAAGCTTCACCGTCCCGCGGCGCATCGAGTCCTCCACCGAGCGCACCAGAAGGCGCTCACCGAGCTCGGCCGCCCGCGCGTCGCGAAACGCGAGCACCTCGGGGAAGTTGTGGCCCGTGTCGATGTGCAGCAGGGGAAACGGGAATCGCGCGGGGCGGAAGGCCTTCTCGGCGAGGCGCAGCAGCACGATCGAGTCCTTGCCGCCCGAGAAGAAGAGGACCGGGTTGGCGCACTCGCCGGCGACCTCGCGCAGGATGAAGATCGCCTCCGACTCGAGCCAGTCGAGGTGGCTGCGAGCCGGTCGCTCGGCCTCCGCGCCGAGCCCCTGGAGCACGGCGCTCATGCGGGTTCCCTCGCGCGCGAGAGCCGGCCGTCGGGCGTCACATGCAGGCCGCACTCGCGGGCCTCGCGCAGCTCCCACCACCAGCGGCCCGCGCGGACATCCTCGCCGGCGACCGTGGGACGCGTGCACGGCGCGCAGCCGATGGAGCGATAGCCCTGGTCGTGAAGCGCGTTGTAGGGCACGTCGCGGTCGCGAATGTACTCCCACACTTCGCTCTCGCTCCAGTCGGCGAGAGGGTTGAACTTCGCGATGCCGTGCACGCCGTCGTATTCCTGGATCTTCAATTCGGCGCGCGTGGCGGCCTGCTCGCGGCGCTGGCCGGTGATCCAGGCTTCCTTGCCCGCGAGCGCGCGCTCCAGCGGCTCCACCTTGCGGATATGGCAGCAGCGCTTGCGCAGCTCGACGCTCTCGTAGAAGGCGTCGCGGCCGAAGCCCGCCACGTACTTCGCGACCTCGGCCGGGTCGGGCCGGTAAACGCGAACCTCGTAGCCGTAGCGCTCGCGGATCGCCGAGATCACGTCGAGCGTGTCGGCGTGCAACCTTCCCGTATCGAGGGTGAAGATCTCGATGCCGAGACCGTGCCGCAAGATCGCATCGGTGATCACCATGTCTTCCGCCGACAGACTCGACGCCAGCGCCACCGGCGCGTGCTCGAGCGCGACGCGCGCCAGCAGCCGCTCGAGATCGGCGGCCTTCCGGGTCGGGGATTCGCTCATGAGCTTCCTTCGGCGAGGCGGCGCCGGAAGAGGGGGATCGGCCTCAGCACCGAGGTCTGGTAGCCCTCGCTGAACGTGTCGAGCGCCGCGAGCGCTGCGCGAGGGTCCTGGTCTTCGCGCAACAGGAACGCGTCGAAGCCGCACTGCTTCATGAAGTGCAGGTGATCGTGCAGCACGTCGCCGATCGCGCGCAGCTCGCCCTTGTACCCGTAACGCTCGCGCAGGAGCCGCGCGATCGAATAAGCGCGGCCGTCGCCGAACTTCGGAAAATCCACGGCGATGAGGGCGAAGCGCTGCAGCTCGCCCGCGATCGCTTCCGGCCCCTCGTTCGCGTCGAGCCAGACCCCGAGCTTGCCCGGATACGCGAGGAATGCCTCGCGGCGCGCCAGCCACAGCGCGAGCGGCACGATGACGTCGCCCTGGCTCGGCGCCTCGGGCAGCTCGCCCTTGGGCCCGCGGCTAAGCAGTCGCCAGTTGTCCGCGACGATGCGCTGCTCTTTGATCAGCGTTGCCATAGACGGATTCCTTGAAAGGTTCGACGCCGACGCGGTGCACGACGTCGATGAAGCGCTCGGCGTCGCTGTCGCGCCGCGCGAGATAGCATTCGATCAACTTCTCGATCACATCGGGGACCTGCGCCCGGGCGAACGACGGCCCGATGACCCTGCCGAGCGAGGCACCGACGCCCGGCCGGATTTCACCCTGGTTGCCGCCGACCTCGATCTGGTACCACTCCTCGCCGTTCTTGTCGACGCCGAGAATACCGATGTGCCCGACGTGATGGTGGCCGCAGGCGTTCATGCAGCCGGAAATGTTGACGTCGATCTCGCCGATGTCGTGCAGGTAGTCGAGGTCGTCGAAGCGCTGCTGGATCGCCTCGGCAACCGGGATCGACTTGGCGTTGGCGAGCGAGCAGAAATCGCCGCCCGGGCAGCAGATGATGTTGGTGAGCAGCCCGACGTTGGGCGTGGCGAATCCCAGCGCCCTGATTTCGGTCCACAGCGAATGCAGGTCCGATAGCTGCACGTCGGCGAAAATCAGGTTCTGCTCGTGCGAGACCCGCAGCTCGCCGAACGAATAGCGGTCGGCGAGGTCGGCAATCTTCTCCATCTGCTCCGCGGTGACGTCCCCGGGCGGCACGCCGGTCTTCTTGAGAGACAAGGTGACCGCGGCATACCCGGGCCGCTTGTGCGGGTGGACGTTCCTCTTGTGCCAGCTGGCGAACGCCTTGTCGGTCGCGAGCGCGGTGTCGAGCCTTGCGTCCGTCGCCGGCAGCGGTAGGTAGTCCGGCCGGCTAAACCGGCTCTCGATGCGCGCGACCTCCTCGGGGATGAGCGTCGAAGGGCCGTCCTTGAGATGCGCCCATTCGGCCTCGACCTCGTCGCGGAACCGCTCGGGGCCGCGCTCCTTCACCAGGATCTTGATGCGCGCCTTGTGGATGTTGTCGCGCCGCCCATAGCGGTTGTAGACGCGGAGTATCGCCTCGCAATAGCTGAGCAGGTGCCGCCAGGGCAAGAACTCGTGAATGACGAAACCGATCATCGGCGTGCGGCCCAGGCCGCCCCCGACCAGTACCTTGAATCCGACTTTCCCCTTGATGTCGCGCACCGCGTGCAGCCCGATATCGTGCACTGCGACCGCGGCACGATCCGATTTCGCCCCGTTCACCGCG
>JBGQKK010000022.1:0-18968 GCA_041499545.1 Gammaproteobacteria bacterium
AACGCCCTGATTGCCTCGGGCGAGCTCCTCCAGGTCGCGCGGGACGGACAGGTCGAGTGCCAGATGGTGTTCCGCTTCCAGGACGGGTCGCTATGGGACGAGAATGTGGTGTTTACCCAGGACCGTGTCTTTACCCTGCAGCGCTACCACTTGGTGCAGACCGGGCCGGTATTCCCCGTGGACAGCGAATTCTCGCTGGATCGAGCCTCCGGAAAATACCGCGTGAAGACCAAGGCTCGCAAGGACGGGCGCGAGGAGGTGCTTGAGGGTACGCTCGAGCTGCCCGCGGATACCTACAACGGCATCGTCCTCACTGTCGCGAAAAACTTCCTCAAGGGAGCGGGCGAGACCATCCACGTCGTCGCCTTCACGCCCGCGCCCCGACTCATCCAACTGGAGTTGGTGCCGGCGGGAGAGCACCAGGTCCTAGTCGGCGAGATTGCGAAGCCCGCGATCCACTACGTGCTCAAGCCCCGGCTCGGGCGCTGGCTCAAGCTCTTCGCCACGCTGCTCGGGCGCGTTCCGCCGGATCTCGACGCCTGGATCGCCACCGATAAAGTGCCGACCTTCGTAAGATTCGAGGGGGCGCTCTATACGGGGGGGCCGGTCTGGCGGATCGAGATGACTAGTCCACGTTGGCCGGGCCAGGCGGAACTGTTGGTGCGCTGAGCTAGCGCCCGAGGCGTCGATCACGCCGTTGCTTCGAGAAGAGCTCCGCCTTCGCTCCCCCAATTGTTCTCGGCTCGATGATCGGAACGCTCGAACCGGTCGACAGCCTCTTCCCAATTCACCACCGACCACCAGCCTTTCAAATAGTCGGCGCGCCGGTTTTCATACTTCAGGTAGTAGGCATGTTCCCAGACGTCGTTCACCAGAAGAGGGAAGTGGCCTTGCGTCATGGGACAGCTCAGCCGGAACAATGGTCGGGTCGGACTCACGCTCCAGAGCCGGCGTGCCCGTCGATGACTTTCACGCGTTCCCCGAGCCGCAACTTGCCCGGATTCGTGTCGATCATCACACGGCTCGATCCGTCCTGCAGTCGAACGGTAATTTCACGACCGGCGGATCTCGCCGGTAGGCGGTTTCGGTTTTCGGCCATCGGGCCTCCTGCGGCGATGAACGGGATGGCTTCGGAGTCCTCTTCCGTTTCCCGGATCGACTCGATCAAACCGCACTCCGCGCACTTCCCTTTGCGGCGGGCGAGTCCTTCCAACGGTTGCGTCCCCCCGTCGATCATGGCCTCCGGCGTCGCGTCCTCAATTATTGAAATGGGGAGCGTGTCGCGGGAGGCCTCGAGGAGGAGCGGCATCCATGCCATCAACACGGCAAATCCGGCCGTACTCGCCAGCGTCGTGGCCGTGGTCATGATCCGCGGCAGCAGGGAAAGGGATTTGTCGGCTTGCGTTCGCACGAAGGAATTGTGGGCGTCGCCGAGGCGCTTCTCCGTGCGCTGGCGCGCGTAGGGCGAGATAAACACCGGACGCTGTGGGCGCCAGTGATGCGCCGTCGTGTGCGCGGCGGTCGCGACCGGGAGCGGTCTCATGGCCCTCCGTGTGCTGGCGTACATACGGCCCGTGCTTGTTCGCGCTAGTCTCGCCCGTGCCTCCGGTAGAGGTGAACAAAGCAAAAGAACTTCATGCGGGTTGCGAGTCGAACGCCCATTGCAAACAGCATGCTTGCCGCTTTGCCGCGCAAGCAGTATCAACGCATGCGCGGCGGTTTGGAATCGGTCGCATTGATTTTCGGTGACGTGCTGTACGAGCCAGGGGAACGGATCCGACATGTTTATTTTCCCAACGACTCGCTCATCTCCTTGCTGACGCTGGTGGACGGCCATCTCGCCCTGGAGGTCGGCATGGTGGGCCGCGAGGGTATGATCGGCGTTCCCCTGTCCCTGGGAACGGACGTTTCGCCGGTTCGCGCGCTGGTGCAGGGAGCGGGGGCGGCCATGCGGATGAAGTCGGCGCGCTTTTCCAAGGAAATCCAGCGGAGCCCGCAGTTGCAACAAGAGGTCAACCGCTATACGAGCGCGCTGATGGCCCAGATCACCCAGACCGCCGCGTGCAATCGCTTCCACGTCGTGGAGGCGCGCCTTGCTCGCTGGCTGCTGATGACGCGGGACCGGGTAGGGTCCGATGAATTTCGTCTTACGCACGAATTTCTGGGGCACATGCTCGGAGTGCGGCGGGTCGGCGTCACCAAGGCCGCGCGTGCGCTGCAGAAAGAAAAACTGATCAATTACAGCCGCGGCGAGATCAGGATACTGAATCGAAGAGGTCTGGAAGCGGCGTCGTGCTCCTGTTACGCGCGGGTCAAGGACATGCACGACGGCGTACGGCATTAGCCGCGGCACGAAAAAAGCCCGGAACGGGGTTGCCGTTCCGGGCCATGCACTTCGAGTGTCTATCCAGGGAGGGAGATATACACTCGCTTCAATCATGCCCTTCTGCTACAAGACGTTCTGTGCGCTTCCGTACATAAAGGCGATATTAGTAAGCGTTTGTCAGGCGTCCCTAGCCGGCTTCAAGGCGCAGCATCGGCTCTCTTCGGCCGTTCATAGGATCGAAGGATCGATACGATCTCTCGGCTCTTCCGCTCGGTGATGTCATGCCCCGCGATGAAGGTCGCCTGGCGCTCCGGACCGAACCGTCGACGCCACGAGCACCACTTGCACGAGCCGTCCTTGCACCGCAAGCCGAATTCCACTGGTTCGAAATCGTCCTGGGCCAGGAGCCGGTCCACCAGCGCGGCGGCGCGATCGGCGATTTCGGAAACGGGCTTCTCCTCGCTCGGATACCTAGGCGCGGACGTCCTACGAGTTCCTAACCTAAAGTATCACGCGAATAACACTGTGGAACATATTGATATAACAGTATAGTACGCAATTGTAACCCGATGAGCTCCGGGTTCGAGTCTCCCGCGATGTCGGACAAACTCCTATTGCGCTGTCGGAAGGCGACCGGACCCTAAATCGGTGCGCTTCTTATTGGAGATTGGCAGGGGCTTCGCAACAATGCGCGCACGACCCGCCGCCCCAAGGTCTCGATGCATCATCGCTCGCTCGCCCCTCGACTCGACTCCTCCCCCTCATACAGCGTCGGCGACATCGCGGACCGCAAGAACTGGGTCGTGCGTTACGCGCCGTTGGTGAAGCGCATCGCGCGTTACATGATGGCGAGGCTCCCCGCCAGCGTCGAGTTCGACGACGTGCTTCAGGCGGGTATGCTCGGACTGCTCGACGCGGTGTCGCGCTACGAAGAGACGCAGGGAGCTCTGTTTGAAACCTATGCCACCCAGCGCATCCGTGGGGCCATCGTCGATGAGCTGCGGCGAGGCGACTGGCTGCCGCGCAGCGTCCGCAAGAGCATGCGCAAGATCGAATCGGCGATCAGCGGCCTGGAGCAGCGTCTGGGCCGGGTGCCCAAAGAGGGCGAAGTCGCCTCGCAGCTGAGCATGACGCTCGAGGAATACCGGCATCAGCTGTACCATGCCCGCGGTCATCAACTCCTGTACCTGGAAGATTTCGACGAGCCCGAAGGAGAGTCGGTCCTCGACGCGCGTTGGCCGCAGGGCATCCTGGACGCCCTCATCGACGAGGAGCTCAAGCAGCGGCTCGCGAGCGGTGTCGCGGCCCTGCCGGAGAGGGGAAAGACCGTGATGAACCTGTACTACGAGAAGGACCTGAACCTGCGTGAGATCGGGCAGGTGCTCGGGGTCACCGAGTCCCGAGTCTGCCAACTGCACTCGCAGGCGGTAGCGCGCCTGCGCAGCATGCTGCACCCGCTTTGAGGGCGTCCTGAAGCAGACTAGGCCCCGATCGAGCCTCCCGGAAGGTTGACGATCCGGTTGCGAAGCGCGTAGTGCATCAATTCCGCGTTGTTCTTGAGCTTGAGCTTCTCGAGCAGCCGTGCACGATAGACGCTGACCGTCTTGGGGCTGAGCGACATGTGCGCCGCTACCTCGGAGAGCGATTTGCCGGACCCGATCAGACACAGCGTCTGATACTCGCGCGTCGAAAGCGCCCGGTGCAGCGGGCCACGCGTTTCGCTGCGGACGTGATTGGCCAGCTCTTCGGCGAGCTGCGGGCTGATGTACTTGCGGCCGGCCGCGACCTGCCTGATCGCGTTGACCAGTTCGGCGGGAGCAGTCTGCTTGCTCAGATATCCGGACGCGCCCCCTTTGAGTGCGAGCACTCCCAATTCGTCCTCGGCGTGCATCGTCAGCATGATGACCGCCACCCCGGGAAATTCCTGAGTAAGCCGCTTGAGGATCTCGAGCCCGTTCTTGTCCGGCATCGAGATGTCGAGCAGGACGATGTCGAATTCACCCGGCTGACTGCGCAGCAGCTGCAGCACCTGCAGGCCGCCCTCGGCCTCTCCCTGCACCAGCAAGCCTTCGGTGCCCGACACGATCTGGCGCAATCCCTGGCGCACGATGGCGTGGTCGTCGGCGATCAACAGGCGGATCATCAGGCCTCCAGAGGCTGGCGCCCGTTCTCGCGCACGGTCGCCTCGCTGCGTCCTATGGGAACCTGAAGCGACACCTCGGTGCCGCCTTCGGGCAGGCGCGCGACCTCGATCCGACCGTTGAGAGCGCTGGCCCGCTCGGCCATGCTTCTCAGCCCGAACGACCCGGGCTTGTTGAAGTCCGCCGGTCCGATGCCGCAGCCGTCGTCGGCGACACGCAAGGTCAGCCCGCCGTCCAGGTCCTCGGTCAGCTCGATGCGCACGCTGCGCGCCTGCGCATGGCGCGCGACATTGGTCAGCGCTTCCTGGAAGATCCTGAAGACCGCGGTCGAGCGCTCGGGATCGAGCTCGAGGTAATCGACGCTCGAATCCAGTTCGCACCGGATGCCGAGCCGCTTGGCAAAGTCGCGTGCCTGCCAATCGATCGCGGCCACGATTCCGTAATCGAGCACCGCGGGTCGCAGGCGGCGGGAAATGCGTCGGCTCACGTCCATCGCCTGGTCGATCAAGGCGTCGGCCGAAGCGGAAGGGGATTCGAGGCCGGGGCGCTCGGGCGGAAGCTGCCGCATCAGGGTGGCCAATTCGATCTTGGCCGCGGTCAGCAGCACGCCCAGCTCGTCGTGGATTTCGCGGGCGATGCTGGCGCGCTCGCTCTCCTTGGCGCGGTCCAAGTGTTCGGACAGCTCACGCAGCTGCTCCCTCGAGTGAAGGATTTCGGCCTGGGCCTGCATGTGGCGCGTGATGTCGTTGATGATTCCGTCGGCCAACGAGCGGCCCGGACCGTTCGCGATGAGCGATGCACGCATATCGACCCACCTGACAGTGCCGTCCTTGCAGCTGATGCGGCCCTGCCAGCTGAACGAAGGGGCTCCGCCGCACGCGGTCCGGCAGGCGGTGACGAAGCCGTCGCGGTCGTCGGGGAGGATGCACAACAGGAAACGCGAGCCGTCCGCCGTCAGCTCGTCGCGAGACACATCGAGTATCGATTCGCACGGATCGCTCAGAAACTGCCAGCGCTCGGGCCCTCCGGGACCGATGTCACAGCGGAAAACCACCCCGGGCAGATTGGCGACCAGAGCCTTGAATTTCGCTTCGCTCGCGGCGAGCGCCTGTAGCGCCCGCTGACGCTCGCGGAGCATATCGGCCTCGCGCAGCGCCCGGTTGATCGCTGCCGGCAGGCGCTGAAGATTCGATTTGGCGGTGAAATCGGCGGCCCCCGCCTTGATAAGCTCGGCAGCGGCCTCCTCGCCGACAAAGCCCGAGACCACGATGAGCGGGATCAGACGACTGCTCTTCGAGAGGGCATCCAGCGCCTCGAGCGCGGAGAACCGCGGCAGGTGGAAATCCGAAATGACGATGTCCCAAGGACCCTCGGCGAGCGCGCGCACAAAGGCATCGCGCGTCTCTACCCGCTCGGTGTGCGGAGGCGGCGACCCGAGCGAGGCGGCGATGACCTCTGCGTGGTCCGGATCGTCCTCGACCAGCAGCACGCGCCGCAGGGCCTGCGGCTTGTCGGCTGGCCTCGGGCCCGCGTCCGAATCCGAGTAAGCGAACGCACTCATATAAAGCAAGGCAGGCCGATCTGGAATCAGGGCGCGGGTTCGTTGATGCCGAACCAGTAGGCGACCAGGGTACGCATCAGATCGACCATCTTGAGAAAGCCCACCGGCTTGCATATGTAGCCGTTGGCTCCGAGCCGATAGGACGCTTCCACGTCGCGCGGCTCGCGCGAGGAGGTGAAGACCACCACCGGGTGGGTGGCGGTGCGCGGATCGGCACGCAGCCGCTTCAGAACCTCGAATCCATCCACCAGCGGCATCTTCAGGTCGAGCAGAATGACCTTGGCGCCGCGGGCTTCAGCGTGCGCCGAGCGGTGATCCTGTTGCAGGAATTCAAGCGCTTCCTCGCCCGAGGAAAAAGGCTCGACTGGCAGGCCCGGGTGGGCCTCGCCGAGGGCGGCAAGGATGATCTCCTGCTCGTCTCGGTTGTCTTCGATGAGAATGATCATGCTCTGAGGAGGGCTGCCACCACGGGGTCTACGACCGTGCTCGGTCCGAACTTGAGTGCGACTTTACACCCCGCGTCGCATGCGCGCCAACTCGACAGTCCTTCGAGTCCTAGGCCGGTGGCCCGAATGACACCGCCGCGGGCAAAGCGTACGATAGGAAGGCACGGGCAAGGAGCCCGCCGCGATTTCTGGGTTCTTCTCCTGTCGCTTCCTTGAGCGCTCCGACATGGCTGCTAGCGTCGAACATTTGGATGCCCTCGTCAGGTTCGAGCAGGGCGGGTTCTCTGCAGAACAGCTCGGTATGCTGCAGCGCGAGATCGGGATCGCGACCTGGGTTTGGGACGTTAGCGAAAGTACCGCGCGGTGGTACGGCGACCCGTCTGCGCTCCTGGGGTTCCCGCAGGGCACGTTCAGCGGTCGCTTCGAGGAGTGCCTGGAGCACATTCACCCCGAGGACCGTGGCCGCGCGCAGGAAACGCTGATGGCGTGCCTGAAGGGGCTCAAGCCCGTGTACCGGACCGAGGGCCGCGTGCTCTGGCCGAACGGCTCGGTGCACTGGCTCGCATGCTATGGACGAGGGTTCTACGGCCCGGACGGACGCGCACAGCGCCTCGCTGGTGTCATTCGGGAGGTCTCCGACTCGGAGCGGACCGAGCGCTTGCTGCGCATCGCCCGCGAAAAGTTCGAGGTGATTTTCGCCGCGATCCCCGATGCCATCGCGATCACCCGCGAGTCTGACGCCACCGTCGTCGAGGTGAACGACGCTTGGGTCGCGTTCACCGGGTACTCGCGTAACGCCATACTCGGCCGGACGGTTCTCTCGCTGGGTCTGTACGAGGCCCCGGAAGATCGCGACCACATCGCGCAGAGCCTCGCCAAGGGGCAGCCGGTTTTCAACTTCCAGACACGTCTCATACGCGCCGACGGCAAAGCCATCGACATCCGCCTCTCCGCCATGCGTGTCGGGATCGGCGGGGAGTGGTTCGGGGTCTGGTCCTGGAGCGACATGAGCGCGCAGAAGTTCGCCGAGGGGATTGCCCGCCAGTCGCTGCAGAAGTTCGAGGCCTTGTTCGAGACCAGCCCGGAAGGGCTCGTCGTCACTCGCTCGCGCGACCGCACCATCGTCGACATCAACGACGCCGCGTTGCGGCTCGTCGGAGTCACGCGCGAGCAAGCGAAGGGGGCGCTCGTGCGAGATATCGTAAACTGGGTGAACGAAGCCGAATTCGAGCGATTCCGCGAGCGCTTGCTCCGGGGCGAGCGGCTCGCCGGTGAACTCCAGGCGTTCAAGCGGCGCGACGGCAAGGTGGTGGAGGCGCTGTGGTCTGCAGCCAGCGTCGAGGTCGACGGCGAGACATACTTCCTCGTCTCGGCGCGCGACGTGACCGAGATTCGGCGGGCCGAGCAAGCGAGTGCCGAAAGCGAGCGGCGCTTTCGGACTCTGTTCGTGGAGGCCCCGGACGGGATCATCGTCCTTTCGCCGGAGGGAACGATCCTCAGAGCGAATCCGGCTCTGTGCCGGGTGACGGGATACGAAGTCGAGGAGGTGCTCGGCGAGCCGATCGCGCGCTTGCTCGGTTCTTCAGGGCCGGATCGCCGCTCGACCGGCATAGCCGAGATCATCTCCGGCAGCTTGAAGCGTGCGGACCTGGAGGCGCAACGCAAGGACGGCGGCCGGTTTTCCGTGGAAGTATTGGCCGAGCGCCTTCCCAACGGAAACGTGCTCATCTTCGTGCGCGACATATCGGAGCGCAAGCGGCACGAGCAGATGCTGATGAGCCTCGCGCGCGGAGTATCGGCCGACGTCGGGGAGACCTTCTTTCACTCTCTCGTCAGCCACGTGGGCCGGGCGATCGTGGCCGATTACGTCGTCATCGGAGAGCTGATTCCGAACCGTACGATGGTGCGCTCGCTCGCCTTCTGGAACCAGGGTGCCGTGGCAACTAATTTCGAGTACGGCCTGGAAGGAACGCCCTGCGCCGACGCGCTCAAGCGGCCCGGCACCCTCATGTTTCCGCAGGGCGTCACCGCCATCTTTCCCCACGACAAGGAGCTGCGCGAGCTTCAAGTCGAGGGGTACGTAGGAACGAGCCTCTTCGGCTCGCAGGGAAGCGTGCTCGGCATCCTCGTGGCGATGTCGCGCAAGCCGATCGCGCATCCATCCCTGTGGGCCTCGGTGCTGGAGATTTTCGCGGTTCGGGCGGCGGCCGAAATAGAGCGTTCGCGCGCCGAGGCGAAGGTCCGCGAGCTGAACGTGTCGCTCGAGCACCGTGTCGCGGAGCGCACGCGCGAGCTCGAAGCCGCGAACCGGGAATTGGACGCCTTCAGCTATTCGGTATCCCACGACTTGCGCGCTCCGCTCCACGCGATCACGGGATTCGCGGAAATCCTCCGGGTCGCGCACGGCGCGACCCTCTCCGGCAAGGCGCTGCATTATTTCGAGCGCATCGAGCACAATGCGAGGCAAATGGACAACCTGATCGGGGAGCTGCTCGAATTCTCGCGCGCCTGGCGGGTGCCGCTCACGCGCGAAAACGTCGACATGGGCGGGCTGGTCCGGGAAGTGCTCGGCGCCCTGCCGCCGGAAGATGTCGGCCGCGCACAGGTCGAGATCGCGGAGCTGCTGCCGGTGCGGGGCGACCGTGCGCTGCTGCGCCAGGTGTGGAGCAACCTCATCGGCAATGCGATCAAGTTTTCGCGCAGCGCCGCACAACCGCGAATCGCGATCGGCGGCTCGCTCGGGGACGGCGAGTCCGAGTACTTCGTGACCGACAACGGCGCCGGGTTCGACCCGCGGTACGCCGACAAGCTCTTCGGCGTGTTCCAGCGCTTGCATTCCTCGAGCGAATTCGAAGGGAGTGGGGTGGGGCTGGCGCTGGTGCAGCGCATCGTGGCGCGCCATGGCGGCAAGGTAGCCGCGGAGGGCGCCCCGGGGCACGGAGCGACGTTCCGCTTCACGCTGCCCGCACGATCTTCGGACGCGTGAGGGGGTAACCGTTTTCCTTCGATCCCGACTCCCTGGCCCGGTTTCTTTCTGACACAATTCCGACCGAGCCTGGGCCCGGGTGGTGAAACTGGTAGACACAAGGGACTTAAAATCCCTCGCCGGGTAATTCCGGCATGCAGGTTCGACCCCTGCCCCGGGCACCATCGAACAAGGTACAGTGGACAATGACGATGAACAGGAAACTGACTAGCGCAGCGCTCGCCCTCGTCGCGGCTTTCGCGTCGACCCCGCCGGCAACCGCAGCCGATGTTGCAGGAGCCTTCGGCAGGGGCCGCACGCACTTCGTCGTCAGTGCCGGCACCGGCTACGCATTCGATGAATCCTACTTGGTGCTCGGTGCGGGGGTGAGCTATTACGTCATCGACGGACTCAACGTCGGCCTGTTTCTCGAATCGTGGTCCGGGTCCGATCCCCACGTGTACAAGCTCACGCCCTCGGCGCAGTATGTCTTCTACCAAGTCCCGGTGCTGAAGCCCTACATCGGCGCGTTCTATCGCCGCACTTACGTAGAGGGGCTGTCGGACATCAACTCGGTGGGCGGGCGCGCCGGCGTCTATTTGCAGGCCGGACGCAATGCCTACCTCGGCGCCGGCGCGGTCTACGAGTCCTACCTCGATTGCAACGCAGCTGTTTACCGCTCGTGCACCAGCACCTATCCCGAGCTGAGCTTCACCATCGCGTTCTAGCGGCCGACTGCAGGCCGCCACAAATCCCGCAAACCGTCTAGGCATCGCTAGACCGGCTTGGAGCCCCGCTGTATCCTGTCCCGGAGCGGTTGCGGGACGGGAATCATGATCGAAAACCTGGTCGATTTTGCGCTGAACGTCGCAGTGGGAGCGGTTGCTCTCGTTTGCCTTTTCGACGGAACGCGGCGGCTCGGCGCTTACGGCGTTCATCGCAAAGCGCTATTCCTGATCGTCCTGTCAGCGAGCGTGTGCGCGCTCTACGGCGGCTTCGCCTATCAGAGATACGCCGATCTGAAGACGACATTTCTCGTGAATCAGCAGAAGCCCGCCAAGGCGCAAGCCGCGGCCTGGAACAGGGTGGCTTCGCCCGAAAAAAAGGAACAGCTTAGCCAGGCGTCGGCGCGTGAGCATTTCAGGGCGGCGGGAACGCTGGGGCCCTACATCGACCGCAACGGCGAGACTCGGACATTTGCGCCGAGCCCGGAGGATCTCGTGGCTCGCGAGCGCGTCGTCGCCTATTATTCGCGGACCGAGTTTGCCGCGCGCAGCAGCTTGGCCGAAGCTCTGTTGTGGTTGATCGCCGGGGTCATCACGGTCCTCCTCGGCTTCGCCATGTCGCTCGACAACAAGCCGCCGACCCGCGCTGGGCAGGACGACACAATACCGAGCGGCTCTTGAAACGAGCACGAGTCGCACAGATATTGCCTTGACGGGTTAGAGTCTTTCGAGGACACTGCCAACGTGATCGTGTTCGAGCTCATCTGTGCGGATCGCCACCGGTTCGAGGGGTGGTTCGCCTCAGCCAAGGACTTCGAGGGCCAGAAGGCCCGCGGCCTGCTCTCGTGCCCGGTTTGCAGCGACTCGAACATCGAGAAGCTGCTTACGGCGAGAATAGGCAGTTCGGAAGCCGACGCATCTCCGGAGAGCGCGCCGCAGCCGGCCCTTCCGGCGGCGCAGCCGCGCAGCGTGCAGGCGATGATCGACTACATTCTTCTCCACACCGAGAACGTCGGGAAGGATTTTCCCGCCGAGGCGCGGCGCATCCACCGCAAGGAGACGCGCCAGCGCAGCATACGCGGCGTCGCGACCGGCGAGGAAACGCGCGATCTCCTGGAAGAAGGCATCGCTGTGATGCCGCTGCCCGTCCCCCCGCGCGAGGACTGGCACTGAGTCCTGCCGGCGTCCCCTCCGGACGCCCCTCAAACAAGTTGCCGTTGCTTGCGCAGTTCCGGCATGCAGCCCCGGATCCACTGCGAGGTGATCTTTTCCTGCAGCGAATTCTGCTTGAGGCGCTCCGATAGGGCGGCGAAATCGACGCTGTCCAGATCCTGGTCCTGGTTGAAGCAGGAGAACACGTAGCTCTTCTTCCCGGTGTGCGGATCGCGATGCGGCTGCAGGCACTGCGCGCAGATTTCCTTGAGCATGCATTGCATCGGCGAGTTGATCGACCCGATCGCAAAGTGGTGCGGCTTGAGATGGTCCTTGAGCACGTCGTGGCGCGCGCGCGCGACCGCGGCCATCATTCGGTCCGAGCCGATCGCGATCAGCCGGTCGGCGTCCTGCATGCGGATCGGGGCAGCGCCCAGCCCGCCCTGGGCGTAGGCGTCCATCGCCTGGACGATGTTGCCGACAAAAGACCGGTCCTGAGCGCGAGTCGGCTCGAAGCCCGGATCCTCGTCGCAGCACCACACCACGATGTCCGCCGCGCTTTCGATCTCGGTGACCTTGTAACGATCGATGACCTTCTTGTAGCCCGCGAAATAGAGGACCTTCGAGCCCTGCTCGCGGAACGCGGCGCCGATCGAGAACAGAACCGCGTTGCCGAGGCCGCCGCCGGCGAGGATCACCGTCTCGCCGGAAGCAATGTGTGTAGGGCTGCCGGTCGGGCCCATGAGGATCACCGGCTCGCCGGCCTTCAGCATCGCGCACAGATCCGACGAACCCCCCATTTCCAGAACTACGGTCGAAACCAGACCCAACTCCCGGTCGACCCAGGCGCCGGTCATGGCGAGTCCCTCCATCTGCAGACGGGTGGACGATCCGGCCGTGGTCACCACGGGCGAGAGCGTTTCGAAATTCTGCAGGCGGTAGAACTGGCCGGGGCGGAAGTTGCGCGCGGCGAGCGGCGCTCTGATCACCACCTCGACGATGTTGGGCGTCAACCGCACTACCTTGTCCACGCTGGCGACGAGCTGACCCGCAAGCGAAGCGAAAAACTCCTGGAGTGCGCCCTGTGATTGAGGTGGGTTCCTCGCGAGCACGCGCGACACGACAGGATAGCCCTGGCGCGCCGAGGCGAGCGCTTTGACCACGTTGCCGAAATAGGAGGGGTGCAGATCGCCGAAGAAGCTCACGAATCGCCCGTCGGGTGCGCGCGACAGCAGCACGTCGGCGCGCTCGGGCTTGGAGATCGCCCGCTGCGCCTTGACCGGTTGTCCGTCTTCATCGCAGGCCTGGAAATATTTTCCGTCGAGCGAGAAGCCTGCGTGCTCGCGCGACAGCACCGTATTCGGCTGGGTTCCCGCCGCGACGAACACCGTGTGCGCGGGCAGCCAGTGCTCAGCCGACTCGAGGCCGCTCGGCCGGGTGAAGCGGATGCCGCATACGGCGCCATAGTTGTCCACGTCCACCGCGACCGGGGACAGGCCTTCTGCGAAGCGGATGCCTTCCTCGAGGGCCTTCTCCACTTCCTCGTGATTGAGGGTGTAGGAGGGGCTGTCGATCAGGCGCCTGCGATACGCGATCGTCACCCCGCCCCAGTGCTGCAGCAGCTCGACGATGCGCGCCGGCCGGCCGTCGCGCTCGGCGGTTGCGCGCTCTTTGCGCACGGCGCGGGCGTGCGCGAGGAATTCCTCGGCGATCTCCCGCTCCTGATCGTCCCACTTGGCGCGCACCGCGTCCTCGCCGATCTCGGCGCACAGGGTCTCGAAGCGGACGAGGAACTTCTCAGTCTGTACGAGATAGTAAGCGAGCGATTCGGTCGCGGTATCGATCGCGGTCAATCCGCCGCCGACCACCACCACCGGCAGGCGCAGCTGCATGTTGGCGATCGAATCCACCTTGGCCGCGCCGGTGAGCTGCAGCGCCATGAGGAAGTCCGATGCCGCGCGCACGCCTCGCGCGAGCCCGTTCGGTATGTCGAGCACGGTGGGCTTGCCTGCGCCCATGCACAGGGCGACGTGGTCGAAGCCGAGCCGGAACGCGTCCTCGAGCATTACGGTGCCGCCGAAGCGAACGCCCCCGTACATCGCGAACTCGGCGCGGCGCTCGAGCAGCAGGCGCACCAGCTTGAGGAAGTTCTTGTCCCAGCGCACCGTAATGCCGTACTCGGCAACGCCTCCAAAGCCGGCCATGACGCGCTCGTCGAGCGCCTCGTAGAGCGTGCTCACGTCGCGGACGGGCTCGAAGGGCACGCGCGATCCGTCAGGATTGACCCCGGATACCCGAGCGGGGAGCGGCTCGATCTTGAGTCCGTCGATGGCGGCGACGGCGTGGCCGTCGTTCATGAGGTGATGGGCGAGCGTGAATCCCGCCGGACCCGTTCCGGCGATCAACACCTTGTAGCCCGTGGCGGGCAGCGGTAGGGGCCGGCGGAAGTTGAGGGGATTCCAGCGCGTGAGCAAGGAATAGATTTCGAAACCCCAGGGCAGCTCGAGCACGTCCTTCAGGGTCCGCGTCTCGATCTGCGGAATGTTCACCGGCTCCTGTTTCTGATAGATGCATGCGTTCATGCAGTCGTTGCAGATGCGGTGCCCTGTCGCCGCCACCGTCGGGTTGTCGATGACGATCACCGCCAGGGCCGAGATCGCCTGGCCTTGTCCCTTGAGCGTGTGGAACTCCGAGATCTTTTCCTCCAGCGGGCAGCCGGCGAGTGTCACGCCGAAGGCGCTCTTCTTGAAAATGACCTTGTGCGGCGCGTCGGCAGCGGGCTTTTCGCGCAGTCCTTTGGAGCAGGAATCCTTGCCTTGGGTGTGGCAGAGAATGCAGTAGTGGGCCTGGTCGAGCGCGCCCACCAGATCCGTGCCGGCGTCGGTGAGGGTGAACCCCCTCCGTCTGCGGATGTGCTCGGG
This sequence comes from Gammaproteobacteria bacterium, assembly GCA_041499545.1. GTDB lineage: Bacteria > Pseudomonadota > Gammaproteobacteria > Burkholderiales > SG8-39 > VBDM01. The sequence continues at coordinate 14,238 of JBGQKK010000022.1, forward strand.
CTTGATCGTGTAGGTGACCACGCCCTCGTGTTCCTGCTTGCGGGCGTGCAGCAGCAGATTCTGCGGATCGGTCTTGGCCGGCGCCTTGAACAAGACTCCCGCCGCGACGTGCTCGCGCCCCGCCGGAGTATGCAGCGCCCAGGCGGCGTATTTCATCGCGGCGTCCAGCGCGCGCGCGTGCTGGCCTTCGTCGGCAAGCCATTCGGAGACCTTCCGGGCGAAGCTCAGCTCGTCGAAACGTCCGCCCAGGGCGCGCTTCAGCTCGCCTTCGAGCGCAGGGCCGTCCAGCTTCGCGGCCTCCTCGGGCTTGATCTTGTTCGCGGCGCGTCGCTGCACGAACTGGCGCTTGACCGCGTACAGGGGATCGAGCTCGTGGTGGCGCGCAGCGAGCGCCTCGAATTCCGCCCGGATGCCGAACAGCTCGGCGAGAAAATCGTCCAGGTGCGGCGCGATCTCGAGGATCAGCGCCGATTCGGCCTTGGCGTCCAGACTCGAAGGATCCTGTCGCGCAGCGGCGAGGCGGGACCTCAGCGAGGCGTCGGCGGCGCCGAGATGGCCTAGAAAAGCGGCGTCGAGTCGAGCGAGTCCGTCGCGGCGATAGAGCTCGGCGAACGAGAGACCGAAAGCAAGCTTCAGCATCCGCTTCGGAGCGTCAGCGCTCCAGATACTCGAGCTTGTCTTTCACTTCCTTCCACTGGTCGGCGTCCGCGGGTCCGGGCTTGGCGTCGGTGATGACGGGCCAGATCTTCGCGAGCTCGGCGTTCAATGCCGTGAACTTCTTCTGACCTTCGGGCACGTCCTCCTCGGGAAGAATCGCGTTGACCGGGCACTCCGGGATGCATACGGCGCAATCGATGCATTCGTCGGGGTCGATCACCAGCATGTTGGGCCCCTCGTGGAAGCAATCGACCGGGCAGACATCGACGCAGTCGGTGTACTTGCACTTGATGCAGCTCTCGATCACCACATGAGTCATTCCATGATCCTTTGCAATGTCGGCGCCGTCGGCCTGCGCCTCGAGATTGAAGGGGAAATTATAAGGCCATCATCCTCCGGCTTGAAAGCGCATCCGGCGCCGGACAATGCCCTCCAGTTCATGCGTCCCGGCGATTTGCTTATGCCGGAACGCGCCTTACGCTAGAATCCGGTTCCGCCGCCCGCAGCAAAGAGCTTCGGGCGAGGAACTTCGGCGGCCGGTTGCGGGTCTGTGCAATCGCCGGGCCCGGCGGCACCGGACGTGTATATGGGAGAGTCGGCGTGATCAAGGTGGAGAATCTCAGCAAGTCCTTCGGGCCCAAACGGGCGGTGGACGGCGTTTCGTTCGAGGTCGGCAAGGGCGAGGTGCTGGGATTCCTCGGGCCCAACGGCGCGGGTAAATCGACGACCATGCGCATGATCACCGGTTTCATCCCGCCCACTTCGGGAAGCGTCTCGGTGTGCGGGCTCGACGTGCAGGACCATCCGATCGAAGTGAAGCGCCGCATCGGCTATCTTCCCGAAGCGGCGCCTTCGTATACCGAGATGTCGGTCCTGTCGTTCCTGAAGTTCGCCGCCGAGATGCGCGGTCTCGAGGGCAGGGCCCGGCAAGAGGCGATCCGCAGGATCGTCGAGCTGTGTCACCTGGAGAACGTACTGGGACAGACCATCGATACGCTGTCCAAGGGCTTCCGGCACCGGACCTGCCTCGCGCAAGCGCTGATCCACGACCCCGAGGTGCTGATCCTCGACGAGCCGACCGACGGGCTCGACCCGAACCAGAAGCACGAAGTGCGCACGCTCATACGCCAGATGGGCGAGAGCAAGGCGATCATCTTCTCCACCCACATCCTCGAAGAAGTGGAGGCCGCGTGCACGCGCGCGATCATCATCGATCGCGGCCGCATCGTCGCCAACGGCACCCCGCAGGAGCTGAAGGCACGCTCCTCCACCGGAAGGCTGGAAGATTTCTTCCGCTCGATCACGCGGTCGGATACCGTCGCGGAGGCGGCATGAGAGCACACTGGGCGGGAATACGCACCATCGTCAAACGAGAGCTTGCCGCCTACTTCGAATCGCCGGTCGCATACGTTTTCCTGGTGATCTTTCTCCTGCTCGCTGGATTCTTCACGTTCACTTTCGGCGGTTTCTTCGAGCGCGGCGAGGCTTCGCTCGCGGCGTTCTTCAATTGGCTGCCCTGGCTGTTCCTGTTTCTGGTGCCGGCGGCGGGCATGCGCCTGTGGTCGGAGGAACGCCGGCTCGGGACGATCGAGCTGCTGCTGACGATGCCGGTCGCCGACTGGCAGGCGATCGTCGGCAAGTTCCTGGCGTCGTGGCTGTTCCTGATCGTCGCGCTGGGGCTGACTTTTCCGATGATCGTGACCGTCAACTGGCTCGGCGATCCGGACAACGGGGTGATCGTCAGCGGCTACGTCGGCGCGGCGCTGCTCGCGGGGGCTTACCTCGCAATCAGCTGCATGACCTCGGCACTGACCCGCAATCAGGTGATCGCCTTCATCCTCGCCGTGGTCTTGTGCCTGCTGCTGATCCTCGTCGGATTTACGCCGCTCACCGATCTGCTCGCGCGCTGGGCGAGCCCGTGGCTGGTCGAGTCGGTCGCCCGGTTTTCCGTGCTGACTCATTACGACGGCTTCCAGAAAGGCGTGCTCGACTCCCGCGGCCTGCTCTATTTTCTTTCGGTCATGGCCTACGCGCTGTTTGTGACCGGCGTCGTGATCCGTAACCACCGGGCCGGCTGAGGTCGGGCATGCACAAGAAGATCCAAAATCTCCTGTATTCCGCCGGCGGGCTCCTCGCCGCGTTCGTCATCATCGTGCTCGTGAACCTCGTGCTCGGCGCGGCGAGGGGGCGCATCGACCTCACCCAAGGCAAGCTCTATACCCTGTCCGAGGGCACGCGCTCGGTTCTCGGCAAGCTGGAAGCTCCGGTCAAGATACGCCTGTACTTCAGCCAGGGGGCCGAGGTGCCTCTGCCGATCAAGGCGTACGGGCGCCGGGTAGAGGACATGCTCGCCGAATTCAAGCAGGCCGGCCGCGGCAAGGTGCTGATCGAGAAGCTCGATCCCATGCCCGATTCGGAAGCCGAGGATTCGGCGACCCTGGAAGGGGTCGAGGCCCAGGTCGCGGGCGCCGACAGGTTCTATCTCGGCGCCTCGGTCAGCTACGCGGACCAGAAGATCGCGCTACCGGCGCTCGCGCTCGACCGCGAGCCGCTGCTCGAGTACGACCTGACGCGCGCGGTTGCGCGCGCCGCAACGACCGCCAAGCCCGTGGTCGGGGTGATGAGCGCGCTGCCGGTGTTCGGCATGCCTCCCAGCCAGTTCACGGGCGGCCAGCCGATGGAGCCGCAGGTGTTCATCGGCGAGCTGCGGCGCGACTACACCGTCAAGCGCGTCAGCCTGGATGCCGAGCGCATCGACGACGACATCAAAGTGCTGCTCGTGATCCACCCGCGGGGAATCAGCGACAAGGCGCAGTACGCGCTCGATCAGTTCGTGCTTCGCGGCGGCAAGCTGATCGCCTTCCTCGACCCCAGCGCCTATTTCGACCAGATGGGGCAGATGGCGGGCATGGGCGGCGGAGGTACGCCTTCGTCGCTCGACAAGCTGCTCAAGGCCTGGGGCCTCGCGTTCGACTCGGGGAAGGTCGTGCTCGACATGCGCTACCTTACGGGAGCGGGCACGCGCACGCTGCCGACGCTGCTCTCGCTCAACGACAGCGCCTTCGCGAGCGACGACATCGCCACCGCGCACCTCGGGTCGCTGCTCATGCCGTTCGCAGGAGTGTTTACCGGCAAACCCGTCGAGGGCCTGAGCGAAACGGTTCTGATCAGGACTTCGTCCTACTCGCAACTCGTCGATTCCTTCGCGGCCACGGCGCAGGGCGAGGCGGCGGTGAGGGACTTCAAGCCCTCGGACACCGAATATCCGCTCGCCGTCCGGCTCACGGGCAAGTTCAAGACGGCGTTTCCTGACGGCAAGCCCAAGCCCGACGACAAGGGCAAGGCGGCCCCGGCGAAGGGCACGGAGACCAAGGCAGAGGCCGCATCGTTCAAGGAATCGTCGGCAGACAACGCGGTGGTGCTGGTCGGAGACAGCGATTTCATCAACGACGGCGCCGCGGTGCAGATCCAGGAGATCTTCGGCCAGCGGATCGTGATCCCGCGTAACGGGAACATCGCCTTTGCGCAGGCACTGGTGGATCAATTTGCCGGCGATCCCGCCCTCATCATGCTGCGCAGCCGCGCGAGCGCCGCGCGGCCTTTCGTACGGATTCGCGACATGGAAGCGAGGGCGCAGCAGGCCTACCTGGGGAAGATCAAGGAGCTCGAGACCAATCTCGGCCAGACGCAGGAGAGGCTCGCCGCGCTTCAGAAGGGCAGGGGCCCGGGCGCCGGCACGATGCTCTCCGCCGAGCAGCAGTCCGAGCTCGAGAGCTTCAGGAGGAGCGCGGCCGAGACGCGCCTCGCGCTCAAGGAAGTGCGCCGCGAGCTGCGCGCCGAGAGCGAGGCGCTGCAGTTCTGGACCAAGGTGGTCAACATCGCCTTGATGCCCCTCCTCGTGGCGGTGGCCGGCATCGCGTTCGCCATTCTTCGCCGCCGCCGGACACCGGCCTTATGAACCGCAAGCAATTTCTCGCCGTCCTCGCCGCGCTCGTCGTTCTCGTGGCGGCGGCGACCGGCGTCGTACTGTCCGACCGCTCGGCGTGGACCAGCGCCGACTCGCGCGCCGGCCAG
>JBGQKK010000023.1:0-18918 GCA_041499545.1 Gammaproteobacteria bacterium
CCAGGACCGGGACATCGGACTTGAGCACTTCGGGCTCGAATGTGGCGTCGCTCACGTGATGAATGAATTCGTTCATTTGCCTTCTCTTTCCTCTTGAGACCGGGGTTTGCAGCGGAAACTGCTCATCCTGAACATCGGGGCGCAGACCGGAATATCAAGATTATGCCAGCGGATGCTATGGGCGGGAAAAGCGCATCCCCCTTCCTTGTAAGAGGTTATTTTTTCAGGAGAAAATGGCTGAGCCCGAACCGCTGCATGATAAGATAACTCGATGGCCTACGTCGTCACCGAGAGCTGCATCAAGTGCAAGTACACCGACTGCGTCGACGTGTGCCCGGTCGATTGCTTCCGCGAAGGGCCCAATATGCTGGTGATCGATCCGGAGGAATGCATCGACTGCACCCTGTGCGTCCCCGAATGCCCGGTCGAGGCGATTTTTGCGGAGGACGACGTGCCGCCGGAGCAGCGCGACTGGATCCCCCTCAACGCCGACCTCGCCAAGGCGTGGAAGCCCATCGTCGAGCGCAAACCGGCGCCCGCGGACGCCGACGAGTGGTCGAAGGTCAAGGACAAGAAGGGCCTTCTGGAGCGCTGAAGACGCGCTAGAGTAGGCGCCCATGAGCGCGGGCGCCGAGTGGCCGGTCATCGAGAAGGGCGCCTTGTTCGAGCGCCTTGGGCAGGGGCAGGTTTCCCGGCTCACCGTGATCACCCCCAATCGGCGCCTGTCCGCGGCGCTGATCCGCGATTTCGACGCGCAGCAGGCCGCGCGCGGCCTCGCCTCCTGGGAGTCCGCCGACGTCCTGCCCTTGTCCGCTTTCCTCGAACGCTTCTACGAGGACGCTCTTTACTCGGATCTCGCCCGCGGTCTCCCGATTCTGCTGTCGGGCGCCGAAGAACAGGCGCTCTGGGAAGAGGTGATCGCCGCGAGCGAGTCAGGCAAGGACCTGCTTTCGGGGGGGAGTGCCGCGGCGCTTGCGCGCGAGGCCTGGCAGATCGCGCACGAGTGGAAGCTCGCCCCGCGCTTGAAGAGCCATCCCGCGAACGACGATGCCCGCGCGTTTTCCGAATGGGCGTGGCGCTACGAAGGCATCACGCAGCGCGACCGGCATACCGACCGGGCACGCCTGCCCGAGACCGTCATTCCGCACCTCGCGCATGCGGCGCTCAGGAAACCCCGCACGCTGGTCGCCTACGGCTTCGACACGCTCAAGCCGCAGCAACGGGACTTTCTCGCGGCGCTCGCGGCGACGGGGGTCGAGGTTCTCGCCTGCGGCCCGCAGCCGCGGGACGCGCAAGCGCGGCGCGTCCCGTTCGTCTCGTCGAAGGACGAGATCCACGCCGCGGCGAGGTGGTCGCGCGCGCGCCTGGAGGCGAATCCCGGGGCGCGTATCGGGGTCGTGGTTCCCGATCTCGCCCGCTCGCTCGCGTCGGTGCGCCGTATCTTCTCGCAGACGACGGAGCCGGGGCACCCGCTGCGGGGCAGCGCGAGCGGCGTCATGCCGTTCAACATCTCCCTCGGCGAGCCTCTGCCTTCCTATCCTCTGGTCGCGGCGGCGTTCCTCGTCCTCGAGGCCGCGGCCGGGGAAATCGAATTCCTGCGGGCGAGCCGGCTGATCCGCTCGCCTTTCATCGAAGGGGCCGAGTCGGAGGCGGCAAATCGCGCGCGGATCGATGCCGGACTGCGGAGAGTGTGCGGCGCGACGACGGGTCTCTCGGGCCTGCGCAGGGCGATCACCAGGCTCACCGCTGCCGACAACCGCTACCGCGTACCGGCCTGTCCGATCCTTTCACGCCGGCTCGCGGACGCCGAGAGATTCGCGAGGGACCATCTGGCGGGCTCCCGCCGCGCGGCAGAATGGGGCAAGGCGATCTCGGAGCTGCTCGAGATCTTCGGCTATCCAGGCGAGCGAGCGCTCGATTCGTCCGAATATCAGACGCTCGAGAAATTCCACGAAGTCCTCGTCGGCTTCGCGGCGCTCGACCGGGTCGCGGGACGCATGCGTTTTGCGGACGCCTGCGCGCGCCTGCTGCGCATCGCCGCGGACACGCTGTTCCAGCCCGAGGTGCCGGAAGTGCCGATTCAGGTGCTCGGCATCCTCGAGGCGGCGGGGCTGGAGTTCGATCACCTGTGGGTCATGGGACTGACCGACGAGGCCTGGCCGATTCCGGCGCGCCCGAACCCCCTCATCCCGGTCGCCTTGCAGCGCGCCGCGGGTGTGCCCGAATCCTCGGGGAGCTCGTCGCTCGATCTCGACCGGCGCATCACCGAGGGCTGGTTGAAAGCCGCGGGCGAAGTCGTGCTCTCGCACGCGCAGCGCGAAGAAGACCGCGAGCTCGTCGCGAGCCCGCTCATCCGCGAAGTCCCAAAATCGTCGAGCGAGGAGCTCGTGTTGCCGATCTACGAGGCCTTTCGCGATGCGATTCGCCGCGCGCGGCGCGAGGAGCACGTGCAAGACTCACGGGCCCCTGCGATTCCGAAAAATGCGGCGAGCTCCGGGGGCACCTCCGTGTTCGGCGACCAGGCGGCTTGTCCTTTCCGCGCCTTCGCTCGCCACCGCCTCGACGCCGAAGGCCTGGACGCCCCGCCGCCCGGGCCCGACGCGCGCGACCGGGGCACGCTGGTGCATGCGATGCTCGCGAAAGTCTGGACCGAGCTGAAGTCCAAAGAACGCCTCGATGTGATTTCCGATCATGATCTCGACGCCTTGCTCGCCGATGCGGCCGACACGGCGATCGGCAGGCTGCAGTGGTCGCGGCCGGATGCGCTCGCGGGCCGTTTGGCCAAGCTGGAAAAGGAGCGCCTCGTGCAGCTCGGCCGCGCCTGGCTCGCGCAGGAAAGGAGGCGCCCCGCGTTCGAGGTCGCGGAGATCGAGAAAAAGCAGACGGTCAGCCTCGGCGGCCTGACCGTGAACGCCAAGCTCGACCGCCTCGACCGACTGCAGGGCGGTGCCCACGCCATCCTCGACTACAAGACCGGGGAGGCGAGCATCGCGGGGTGGCTGGGCGCGCGTCCGGACGAGCCGCAGCTTCCCCTTTACGCGGTGACGAGCGGCACCGACGTGGCCGTCGTTGCGTTCGCGCGGGTTAGGGTGGGCGAGAAGAAGCCGTTCAGGGGCATCGCGCGCAAGAAGGATCTGATCCCCGACGTGGATACTCTGTCCGAGCAGCGCTTGAATGCCGCGAAGCATTACCGTTCCTGGGATGAGCTGCTCTCCGGTTGGCGCCGCGAGCTCGAAGCCTTGGGACGCGAGTTCGCCTCGGGCGAGGCGCGCGTCGCTCCCAAGGACGGCCTTGTGACCTGCACCTACTGCGAAGTGAAGCCTTTCTGCCGCATCTACGAGCGCTACGAGACGATCCTTGCCGATCGTGCCGCGAGCGATAGGGAGAGCTTCGAGTGACCGACGCCGCGGCGGCCGATCTCGACGCGCGCAAGAAAGCGCTCGATCCCGGGCGCTCCTTCATCGTGCAAGCGCCCGCGGGCTCGGGCAAGACAGAGCTACTGATCCAGCGCTACCTCGTTCAGCTCTCGCGCGTGGCGCAGCCGGAGGAGATCGCGGCGATCACCTTCACGATCAAGGCCGCGGCCGAGATGCGCTCGCGCGTGCTGGAAGCTCTTGCCGCGGCGAGAAACGAGGAGCGCCCGCCCGAAGCCCACAAGGCGCTGACCTGGGACCACGCGCGCGCCGTGCTCGAGCGCGACCGCGATCAGGGCTGGCGTCTCGAGGAAAACGCCGCGCGGCTTCGCATCCAGACCTTCGACGCGCTGTGCGCCTCGCTCACGCGTCAGATGCCGGTGCTCGCCGCCTTCGGCGCGCAGCCCGAGCCCCTGGAGGACGCGAGCCACCTCTACCGCCAGGCGGCGCGCGCTACCCTCGCGCTTCTCGAAGAGGACCACCCCGGCGCCGATCTCGTCGCCAGGCTGCTGGTGCATCTGGACAACAATGCCGAAACCGCGGAAGCATTGCTCGCCGACATGCTCGCGCGCCGGGACCACTGGCTGCGCAGAACTTCGGATGCACAGGACCGCAAGGCGCTCGAGGCCGCGCTCGCCGCGGAGTGCCGCGTGCAGATCGAACGAGCACGGTCGCTGTTTCCGCCGAAGCCGCCCATTCGTCTTCCTGTCGCCGAAAACGTCGCGGGCTGGAAACACTTTGCATCCGATCTCGTTACACAAAAGGGCGGGTGGAACAAGAAAAGTGTGGCAGCGCTCTGGGAGAACGAGCCGCTCCGCGAGGCGCTCGCCGTGGTGAAGCGGCTTCCCGATCTGCGCTACTCCGACGAGCAATGGGAAGCCCTCGAAGCCATCGTCGGCTTGCTGCCGCTCGCGGTCGCGGAGCTGAAGCTCGTCTTCGCCGCGCACGGACGTACGGATTTCGTCGAGATCGCCCATGGCGCGAGCAGGGCACTGGGAGAACCCGATGCGCCTACCGACTTGCTGCTCTCCCTCGACTATCGCATCCGGCACATCCTCGTGGACGAGTTCCAGGACACGTCCTTCACCCAGTTCGAGCTCCTGGAGAAGCTCACCGCAGGCTGGACGCCCGATGACGGGCGCACGCTCTTTCTCGTGGGGGACCCCATGCAATCGATCTATCGCTTCCGCGAGGCCGAGGTGGGCCTGTTCCTGCGCGCGCGGCGGGACGGCATCGGTACTCTGGCGCTCGAGCCGCTCGCTCTTTCGGTCAACTTCCGCTCGCAGGCCGACATCGTCGACTGGGTGAATGGCGCCTTCGCGGGAATCATGCCGCGCGTCGAAGACATCGGCGTCGGTGCGGTGCCGTATGCGCGCTGCGAGCCTGAGAAACCGGCGGAGTCGGAAGCGGTGCGGGTGCACGCTTTTTTCGACGGCGATGCCGAGGGCGAGGCAGAGCAGGTGGCGACGCTCGCCGCGGCTGCGCGAGCCGAGGGAACGTCGGCGATTCTCGTGCGGAACCGCAGCCACCTTGTGAGCATAGTGCGGAAATTCAAGAAAGAGCGCCTGCGCTTCCGCGCGATCGAGATCGAGGAGCTCGGCCATCGCCAGGTGGTCCAGGACCTGCTCGCTCTCACTCGCGCGCTCTCGCACCCCGCCGATCGGCTGGCCTGGCTCGCCTGCCTGCGCGCGCCCTGGTGCGGCCTCACGCTCGCGGACCTGCACGCGCTCGCGGGCACCGACCGGCAAGGCGCCTCCGCGGACGCGGTGCGGGCTCAGGTTCAGCGGGAACTGTTTCCCGAGATCGCCTCGAGGCGCGAATCCACCGCCGGCGCTCGCGACGCGATCGACGAGAGAACCCTCTGGGAGCGCGTGGTCGACGAGGCAACGTTCGCGCGTCTTTCCGCGGATGGCCGGCAGCGTCTTGCGCGCGTCCGGGAAGCGTTCGAACCTGCGCTGTCCAAGCGCCTGCGCGGCTCCTTGCGCGAGCGCGTCGAGAACGCCTGGCTCGCGCTGGGCGGGCCGGCGTGCGTCCAGGACGACACCGACCTCGAGGACGCCGAGATCTACCTCGACACCCTCGAGGAGTCCGAAGAAGCGGGCGAGCTCGCCGATCCGACCGCGTTCGAGCGCGGGCTGGAAGAGCTCTACGCGCTTCCCGACCTGCACGCGGACCCGTACGATCCGCAGATCCTCACCATACACAAGGCAAAGGGCCTCGAGTTCGACACCGTCATCGTCCCCGGCCTCGGCTCGGGCACCGGCCGCGACGAGCGCAAGCTCTTCGTCTGGATGGAACGACCCGCCCTCGGGGGCGCGCAGGGATCGCAGCTCCTGCTCGCGCCGATCAATCCGACCGGGAGCGAGGACGACGCCACCTACGAATACATCCGCAGGCTCGACAGGGAAAAGGAGCGCCACGAGGAGGTGCGCCTGCTGTACGTCGCCGCAACGCGCGCCAAGAAACACCTGCATCTGCTCGGCGACGTGAGCCTGGACAGAGAGGCGCAGGAGCCCGAGCCCAAAGCCCCGCGCAGGGGTTCGCTGCTCGCGACGCTGTGGCCCGCCGTCGCGCCCGATTTCGTGGAGGCGGCCCGTGTATCTCCCCACGCTGCCGAGGAGAAGTCCGCTCAAGCGGCCGCCGAGGTCAACCAGGATCTGCGCCGCCTGCCGGCGGACTGGAGGCTCCCCGACGCTCCGCGGGCCGCAGCCTGGTCCGCGCCGGCCGACAAGGCGGGTGAGCAGGAACGGGTCGAATTCTCCTGGGTCGGCGAGACCGCGCGCCACGTCGGGGCCGTGGTGCACCGCTGGTTGCAGCGCATCGCCGAAGACGAGCTGCGCGGCTGGGACGGGGCACGAGTCGATGCGATGCTCGAGCAGTTCCGGCGTGAGCTCGCCGCGCGGGGCGTCGAGAATGCCGAGCTCGACGCGGCCAGCGCCCGAGTGGCGACAGCCGTGGGAAAGTCGCTCGCCGATCCTCGCGGCCGCTGGCTCCTCGGGCCGCAACGCGAACCGCGCAACGAATACCCCATTACCGTGATCATGGAGGGCGTGCGCCGCAGGCTCGTTGTCGATCGGACGTTTACGGCATCCGACGGAACGCGCTGGATCATCGACTACAAGGCGACCGGACACGAAGGCGCCGGACTGGAAGAGTTTCTCGACCGCGAGCAGGAGCGCTACCGCGCGCAGCTGCAGACCTACGGGCGCGCTCTCTCGGCGGGCGGTGCGATGCTCGGTCTGTACTTTCCGCTGCTCTCCGGTTGGAGGGAGTGGCCGTACTGATGGAGCCCGGTATCGCGCTCGCGCTAGTCTCCTCCGCCTTCCTCGGCACCGCGGTCGTCCTCGCGAACGTCGGCCTGCGCTACCTGCACCCGGCGCGCGGGGCGCTCGTCAGCATTCCCTCGACGACGCTGGCCTACTGGCTCCTCGCGCCGTTTCTGCTGCACGGCGATGGATGGAACGCGGCGGCGTTCGCGATCTTCGCCGCGGTCGGCGTGGTTTTCCCGGCGGTGGTCACGCTGCTCAACTTCGCGTCGAACCGCATCACGGGGCCGACGATCGCCGGCACGGTGTCGAGCACGACGCCGCTGTTCGCGGTCCTCGTCGCGATGGCCTTCCTGGGCGAGCCCCTGACGGTGCCCGCCGCGGCGGGCACCGCCGCCATCGTGCTCGGCGTGATCGCGTTCACTTCCCGCGGCGGGGGGGGCGGTTCCCGCGAGTGGGCGGCGTGGGCGATCCTGCTGCCGCTCGCCGGCGCGGCGATCCGCGGCGGGGCGCAGGCCGCGGTGAAAGGGGGCCTCGCGCTCTGGCCCGAGCCCTTCGTCGCGGTGCTGGTCGGCTACACGGTGTCGTGCGCGACGATTTTCGCGGCGAGCCGGGCGCTCGTCCCGGAGGATGCCGCTCCGCTCAAGCGGCGCGGCGTCCTCTGGTTCATGTCGGTGGGCGCCTGCAACGGCGCCGGCATTCTCGCGATGTACGCCGCGCTCGCGCGCAGCCAGGTGAGCGTGGTGTCGCCGCTGGTCGCGACCTATCCGCTGTTCACGCTCGCGCTCTCGGCGCTGTTCCTGCGCGAGGAGCGGTTCGGCGCGCGCGTGCTCCTCGGCGTGGCGCTGACGGTCGCGGGCGTTGTGGTGCTAGCGCGCGCGTGAATGTGAACATCAAGCCGAAACGGTTATCGGATCGATCAAGCGGAGCTCGACCTTGCGCAGACTCCGAGTGATCTCAGGCGCGACGAATTGCAAGGAGGAGTCCTTGCATGCATGGATCAGCGTCGTTCCTGCGCCGCTCAATAGCATGCTCTCGCCGGCGCCCATCACATAGTCCGTAGTGTCGTGGTGCTGGGTGAGCCAAACGCTGCCGGTGACCACGCGGACCACCGTTCCGCGGCCCTGCTCGAGCTTCAGCAGGCTGCCGCGCTTCAGTTCCTTGATTGCATCCATATCGGTCTCCCTTGCCTGGTTCAGGCAGAGCGTAGTTCGGGACGCTGCGCGAAAACCTGCGTGGTGGTCGGGCGCGCGCGTCTGAACATACGGCTGAACATTTTCACGAGCGGCATCACGATGTATTGGTGCATCGCTTCGGCGCGCGCGCGGTGCGCCTCGCGCTCGATCTGCTCCCGAACCGCGGGGTTGGCGAGATAGATTTCGTAGGTCAGGTTTTCCATATCGGTTCCTTTCTTGCCCGGGATCCAGATTCCCGCTCGGCAACCGACAAGTTGCATAGCCCGTGCCAGGGTATGAAAGCAATAGAATCAATCACATAACGAGGCATGAGGCCGTCAAATGCGACGGCACCGTCAAATCCGACGGACCAATCCGCCGGATACGGTGGGTCAGTGGGTCTTGCGGATACCGAGCTTGCGCAACCGGCCGCGCAGCGTGCTCGGGTTGAGACCGAGGATGCGGGCCGCACCACGCTCGCCTTCGATCACCCAGCGGGTGCGCTCCAGCACGCGCCGGATATGCACGCGTTCCATTTCCTCGAGCGTGACATCGCCCGCCGCGATAGGAGGCGCCTTTTCGGACGGAGACGCTTGCGAGAAGAGCTCGACGGTGTCCAGCACGCCGCCGTTCGCCATGATGCTCGCGCGCTCGACGAGGTTCTCGAGCTCGCGGATATTCCCCGGCCAGTCGTAGGCGCTCGCCCGCTCGACGAAAGCCGGAGAGATCCCCTCCAGCGTCCGGCCGAGCCTGCGGGCGGCCTTTGCCGCGAAGTGCCGCACCAGGCCGGGAATATCCTCGCGGCGCTCGCGCAGCGGCGGCACGGCGATGGGAAACACGTTGAGGCGGTAATACAGATCGGCGCGAAAGCCGCCGGCGGCGACCCGGGCCTGCAGATCCCGGTTCGTCGCCGCGATCACCCGCACGTCGGTGCGCAGGCTGCGCGTTCCGCCGACTCGGTCGAACTCCCGCTCCTGCAGCACCCGCAGCAGCTTGGCCTGGGCTTCGAGCGGCAGCTCGCCCACTTCGTCGAGGAACAGCGTGCCACCCTCGGCCAGCTCGAAGCGGCCGCGGCGTTGCTGCGTGGCGCCGGTGAAGGCACCTTTCTCGTGCCCGAAGAGCTCGCTTTCCACCAGCTCGCGCGGCAGCGCGGCGCAATTGACCCTGACCAGGGGCCGTTCGCGCCGCGGGCTGCGCTCGTGGATCGCGCGCGCGACCAGCTCCTTCCCCGTCCCGGTCTCGCCCTGGATCAGCACCGTGCTGTCGGTCGGCGCGACCTGCGCGATCTGCTCGAGCACGCGCCGCAGCGCCGGCGACTCGCCGACCATCGCATCGCGATCCGAGCGGATCTCCTCCACCAGGTATTGGATCGTCGACTTCGACCTGCGGTGGGCCTCGATTTCCCTCCTCAACGCGATATGAGTCCCGACGCGCGCCAGCAGCTCCTCGGTCTCGAAAGGCTTGGTGACGTAATCCACCGCGCCGGCCGAGAATGCACGCACCTTCTCGAAGGTCTCGGTCAGCGCGGTCAGGAAGATCACCGGGATTGCGCGCGTCGCTTCGGCTGCCTTCAGCCGTTCGCAGACCGCGTAGCCGTCCAGGCCCGCCATCATCACGTCGAGGAGCACGAGGTCGGGCGCGGCCTTCACCGCCTTGGCGAGCGCCTCCTCGCCGCTCGCCGCCGAGAGCGTCCGGTATCCTGCCGCCGCGAGTTCCTGCTCGAGCAAATCGACGTTCAAAGGCTCGTCGTCGACGATGAGGACGGTGGCGGTCGTGTTTGCAGATTCAGTCGCCAAGGTGCCTCGCGATCGTCTCGAAGAGCAGCGTCTCGTCGATCGGCTTGGTGAGGAAATCGTCGCAGCCGCTCGCTCGCGCCCGCTCCTCGTGGCCTCGCATGGCGTGCGCCGATAGCACGATGACGGGAATGCGCGAGAGCGTCCCGTCCGCCTTCAGCCTGCGCGTTGCTTCCCAGCCGTCCATGCGCGGGAGGGACAGGTCCATGAGTATCAGATCCGGCTTCGCCTCGGCCGCGCGCTCGAGGGCATCCATGCCGTCCGCGGCCAGCACCAGGCGGTAATCGTCCTCGAGCAGCTGCACCAGCAGCTCGCGGTTGAGCGCGACGTCCTCGACGATCAGGATGGTCTTCATGTGCCGGGCGAGGTGTAACGGAGCGGCAGTGTCAGTGTGAACGTCGAGCCGCTGCCGAGCACGCTCTCCGCGACGATTTCCCCGCCCATAAGCCGCGCGAGGCGACGCGCGATCGTGAGGCCGAGCCCGGTGCCGCCGTAGACGCGCGTGCTGCTCGCGTCGGCCTGCTCGAATTCCTCGAAGATCGCCTCGAGCTTGTCGGACGGAATGCCGATGCCGGTGTCGGAAACGGCGATCGCTACGGAGCCGTTCGACGCACGCGCCTGCAAGCGGATGGTGCCGCGCGAGGTGAACTTGGCGGCGTTGCTCAGCAGATTGATCACGATCTGCCGCAGCTTCTCCTCGTCGACGTACATTTGCGGAAGGGTGCCGTCGAACTCTTTCACCAGCGTTACGGTGTCGGCCTTGATCAGCGGTTCGACGGTGCGCGCGCAGCTCTCGAGCACCGGCGAAAGCCCGATCTCGGCGGGAGTGACCTCGACCCGGCCCGCCTCCACCTTGGCGAGGTCCAGAATCGAGTTGATGAGCCCGAGCAGGTGCTGGCCACTCGTAAGAATCTTCTCCAGGTTCTCGTACTGCTGAGGCTCGAGCTTTTCCTGCGAACGGCGCATGACGATGCGCGTGAAACCGATGATGGCGTTGAGCGGAGTCCTCAGCTCGTGCGACATGTTGGCGAGGAACTCGGATTTGTGGCGGCTGGCGATCTCCAGCTGGCGGCCCTTGTCTTGGATCTCGCGGAAAAGGCGCACGTTCTGGATGGCAATCACCGCTTGGTCGGCAAAGGTCTTGAGCAGCGCGACGCGCTTGTCGCTGAAGGCGCCAGTCGTGAGCCGGCCCACCCACAGCGCGCCGATGCCGCGCCCCTCGTTCAGCAGGGGCGCGAAGAGTATCGATTTCATCCCGGTTGCCCGGCAGCCCCTGCGCACGCCTTCGGGTACGCCGTCGGCCTCCACGTCCGGGTAGTGCTTGACCACGCCCTGGAGGATCGCCGCCCCCGAGCCCGATTCGGCGCTGAGAGGCAGAGGATAGATGCGCAGGAGCTCCTCCGCCCGCGGCCCGTCGTAGGCGCCGAGATAGATGTTGCCGTCGCTTCCGACCAGCGTGACGCCGACGAGGTGGCCCTCGAACAGCCGCTGGCAGCTCGCCAGGATCTTGTCGAACACCGGCTTGGTGTCAGCGATCGTGTTCGAAATCGTGCCCAGCACCTCGGCCAGGGCGCTCTGCTGGTCCAGCGCCTCCCGGGTCTCGTTGAACAGGCGCACGTTCTCGATGGCGATCACCGCCTGGTCTGCGAAGGTCTTCAGCAGCGCAATCTGCTTGTCGCTCAGCGGTCCCGCCGCAACGCGGACGACGGCGATCGTACCGATCGCGGCTCCCTCCTTGACCATGGGCACGACCGTCATGGCCTGGTATCCCGATTCGGCGAAGTTGCGCTTGCCGGCCGCGAATCGCTCGTCCATTTTCTCGACGTCGGGCATGTCGACCATCCGGCAATCCAGGATGGCCACGCCGTGCATGTACTCGCGCGTCAGCGGGAAAGGGAAGCGATCTTTCCATTTTCGCGCGCGCTCCGGATCGCGCTCGGCGATCGCCATCAGGCGGACCTGCCCGTTCTCAGGGCGTGCCACCGTCACGGCCGCGCCCTCGAACAGGCGGAGACCGCTCTGCACGATCGCCTCGAACACCGGCTCCACGTCGGCCGGCGAACTGCTGATTACCCTGAGTATCTCCGCCGTCGCCCTCTGCTGCTCGATCGCTTCCTTCGCCTGTTCGCGCGCCCGGCGCAGTTCCATTTGCGCCCGCCGAGGGATGGCGTCGCCGACGCGCGCTCGGCGGCGTTTGCTTTTGGGTTGTTTTGCCTTGCCGACTCTCACAGCCCCTCGGAGTCGCGCTGGTCCCCGTCTATTCGAGGTTCTTCGCCGGCGGCACGTCGCGCCCGTAGAGCGGCGAGGCGAGGAACTGCTTCGGGTCGTAGGTAAAGAACTGGCTCACGTCCTTCACCGTCTCGATCGTGGTGTTCACCAGCTGCCCGTTCTTGCGCTCGACCTTGCGGATGTAGATGCTGAGGACGGGCTTGCCGTATTCGTCCAGGCGGATCGGCCCCATCGGGCCGCGAGTCAGCCTCACGTTGTGCAGCGCCTTGACGAAGGCCGCCTTGTCCTCGAACTTGCCTTTCACCGCCTTCATCGCCTCCTCGAGCCACAGCCCGGCGGTGTAGGTGCCGGCGGTATAGAAGCCCGGGGTGACCTTGTACTCGGCCTGGATCGCCTGCACGAAGCGCTTGTTGTCCGGCGTGTCGCGGTCCACTGTGTACCAGCTCGCCGAATACACGCCGAGCGCCTCGTCGCCCATGTTCTTGAGGATGCCCTCGTCGACCAGCGTCGGGTTGCCGAACACCGGCTTCGCGAGGCCGTATTCCTTGTAGGTCCGCAGGAATCGCAAGGGGTTCGAGCCGGCGAAGCCGGCGTAGACGCCATCGACGTTGGGCTTGATCTGGCCGACGTACGAGCCGTAGTCGGCGACGTTGAGCGGCGGCCAGAGCTTCTGCACGATCTTGCCGCCGTTGTCCTCGAACACGTGATGGAAGCCCGCGGTGCCTTCGTGGCCGTAGGTGAAATCGTCGGCGACCGTGGCGATGCGCTTCAGGCCCAGGTTTTTCGCCGCGTACTGGCCGAGCACGTGCATCGGCTGCGCCGCGGTGCCGTAGACGTGGATCACGTAGTCGCTTTTCTTCTGCTGCGCGAGGTCCATCTGCGCGGCCGAAGTCGGCGTGATGAGCGGCGTCTTCGATTCCAGCATGTAGCCGTCGATAGCGAGCGCTTCGAAGGTGGCGAGCGGCCCGATGATCACGTGGACCTTCTCGCGCTCGACCAGCTCCTGCGTCTTGGTCTTCGCGAGCGCGGGCTGGCCGGCGGTGTCGGCGAAGATGATGTCGACCTTGCGACCGGCGAAGACCCAGTTGCGCTCCTTCAAAAGCAGGTTGATGCCTTCCTCCATCTGGCGTCCGCCCGCGGCGAGCGGCCCGGTACGCACCGTGAGGAAGCCCACGCGCAGGTTTTCGCTTTGCGCAAACGCCCCGCCCGAAAGCACGGCGAGCGCCGCGAGCAGCAGCCGGAACCGGATCGAAAAGCCCATGACTCCTCCAGGTAAAGAGATCTGTTGTGGCGGGCCGCTATCCTACCAGCAGTTGCGCGGGAGGCTTACAATGAGCCCGTGCGTCCCGACCTGCTGACCCTCGCCGCCCGCCTCGTCGAGCGCGAAGAGCGCTTTGCGATCGTGACGGTCGTGCGGCGCGAGCCGCCGAGCTCGGCGCGCGTGGGCGACGTCGCGCTGGTGACCGAGCGCGGCGACTACCATGGCTGGGCGGGCGGCGGCTGCACGCGCTCGAGCGTGCTGCTCGAAGCGATGCGCGCGATCGCCGACGGCGAGCCGCGCCTCCTGAGCCTCTCGCCCGAGCCCGAGGGCGGGCGGCGTCCCGGCGTGGTCTTCCTTCCCATGACCTGCGAAAGCGGAGGTACCGTGGAAATCTACGTCGAGCCGGTTCTGCCGGCGGCGCGGCTGCTGCTCTTCGGGAGCTCGCCCTCCGTGCGCGTGCTCGCGCGCATCGGCCATGCGATGGGTTACCGCGTCGAGGTGGTCGACCCGGATGCCGACAAGGCGGGCTTTCCCGACGCCGAGCGGATCCTGCGTTCGATCGCGGCGGAGGAACTGCCCAGAGGCGCGCACGTGCTCGTTGCGACCATGGGAGACCGTGACATCGAGGCGATCGAGGCAGCGCTCGCGCGCTCGCCCGCCTACCTCGGGGTGATCGCGAGCGCGAAGCGCTTCGCGCAGCTGCGCGAAGCCCTGCTCGCCCGGGGCGTGTCGCGCGAGGCGCTAGCGCGCGTGACCGCGCCCGCGGGACTGGACATCGGCGCGCGCAGTCCGGAGGAGATCGCGGTGAGCATCATGGCGCAGATCGTCGAGCGCCGCCGCGCGGCGCAGGCGCCGCAAGCCGCCGCACCGAGGGAGCAACCCAGAGAGGCGGTCGATCCCGTGTGCGGCATGCGCGTCGCCGTCGCCGGCGCGCGCCACACCGCGGAAGTCCTGGGCGTCGCCTACTATTTCTGCTGCGCCGGCTGCCGGACCCAGTTCCTCGCCGAGCCGGCGCGCTTTCTCGGCGCGGGCTCCAAGGCGGCCGGTTCGTGAACGAGCAGATCCGCTCGATGCAGGCGGCGATGGAGCGCTGGGGCTACATCGCCGAGCCCGAGATCGCGACCGCGGTCTATCTCGCGCGCGAGATGCGCAAGCCTTTGCTGATCGAGGGCGAGGCGGGGGTCGGCAAGACCGAGATCGCGAAAGTACTGGCGCGCATGCTGTCGACCGAGCTCGTGCGGCTGCAGTGCTACGAGGGCCTGGACGTCAACACCGCGCTCTACGAGTGGAACTACCAGCGGCAGCTGCTGCGGCTGCGGATAGCGGAACGCGAAAACCGCGATCCGGACAAGCTGGAAGACCTGATCTTCGGGCGCGAATACCTGCTCGAGCGCCCGCTGCTCCGGGCGATCACCCGCCGCGAAGGGCCCGCGGTCCTGCTCATCGACGAGATCGACCGCGCCGACGACGGCTTCGAAGCCTTCCTGCTCGAAGTGCTGTCGGATTTCCAGATCACGATCCCGGAGCTGGGGACGATAAAGGCCGAGCACGTGCCGGTCGTCGTGCTGACCTCCAACCGCTCTCGCGAGATCGGCGACGCGCTCCGGCGGCGCTGCCTGTACCTCTACGTCGAGCACCCGGGGTTCGAGAAGGAGTTGCGCATCCTTCGCGGCAAGGTGCCCGCGGTGAGCGAGCAGCTCGCGCACGCGATCACGCGCTTCGTGCAGCGCCTGCGCGCCCAGCACCTGCGCAAGCTCCCGGGCGTGGCCGAGACGCTCGACTGGGCGCAGGCGCTCGTGCGCCTGCACCGCGACTCGCTCGACGCCGAGACCGCGCGCGCCACGCTCGGCTGCCTGCTCAAGGACGAGCACGACATCAAGGCGACCGGCGAAGAGAAGCTCGCCGAGCTGCTGGCGTACGCCGCAGTCAAAGACTAGACGAAGGAGTGAAGCGATGAGCGGGGCGCACGGCATGGTCGCGCAGCTCGCGCGCTTCGCCGGCGCGCTGCGCTCGCGCGGCTTTCGCGTGGGGCTCTCCGAGGAGATCGACGCGGCGGCGGCCCTCGCCCTGGTCGACCTGCTCGACCGCGCCGAGGTGCACCGCACCCTGCGCATCGCCTTCAGGCTGCCGCGCGAGGCCTGGGAGACGTTCGACCGCCTCTTCGAGGAGTACTGGGACGGACGCCGCGTGCCGCAGCATCCGGCCCTCGATCAGGCGCTCGAGCGCGAGCGCCGCGGCCCCGCACAGTGGCGCTGGGATGGCCAGCGCGTGCGCCTGGAGCTGCCCGACGAACGCGAGCCGCCCGAAGGGGACACCCCCGGCTACAGCCCGGAAGCCGCGCTGCGCCGCAAGCCCTTCGAGGAGTTCTCGGAGAGCGATCTCGCGGCGATGGAGCGGCTGGTCTCGCGGCTCGCTTTGCGGCTCGCGACGCGCCGCAGCCGGCGCCTGGTGCCCGTCGCGGCGCGCGGCGTCGTCGATCTGCGGCGCAGCTTCAGGCGCGCGCTCGCGGCGGACGGCGATTTCCTGAAGCTCGCGCGTCGCGGGCGACCGCTCGAGGAGACTAGCCTGGTGATCCTGTTCGACACCAGCGGCTCGATGGACGCCTACACGCGCGTCCTCCTCGCGTTCGCGTTCGCGCTGCGCCGCGTGGTGAGGCGCGTCGAGATCTTCGCCTTCAATACGACGCTCGTTCGCGTCACGCGCATGATCGCCCCGGGAAAGATCGCGCAGAGCCTCGGGTCGCTTTCCGAGGGCGTCCCCGACTGGTCGGGCGGAACGCGCATCGGCGCCTGTCTCGCCGAGTTCGTGGCGCTGCACGGGCATAATCGGGTCGACAGGAACACCACCGTCGTCTGCGTGAGCGACGGCCTCGACCAGGGCGACACCGAGCTGCTGGAGGGCGCGATGCGCGAGCTGCGCGCTCGCGCGGGGAAGATCATCTGGCTGAACCCGCTGCTCGGCGACGAGCGCTACCGTCCGGAATGCGCCGGAATGCGCGCGGCGCTGCCCTACGTCGATCACTTCGCGCCGGCGCACAACCTGCAATCGCTCGAGGGCCTGGTGCGCCTGCTCGCGTAGAAGATCGGGGCGAAAATGAAGAAGCGGGGCGCGAGGGATCCGCGGTCCCCTTGAGGCCCCGCTCTCTTCTTGCGTATCCTGCGATTTCCGGCAGCGATAAGGAGCGCCGCGATGACGATGCTTCCTGTTGATGGTCCCTGCGTTACCGAGCCGCAAGGTTCGCCCCCTGTCACCGGTCTGGAAAAAGTCTTGAGGGGGCTGTCCGTATTCACCATGCTCATGACAGTGCCGCAAGTGTTCACCATTTGGTTCGAGCGCAACGCCGGTGGCGTCTCCCTCGTTTCGTGGCTCTCGTATCTCCTCGCCGCATGCTTGTGGTTCGTGTATGGGCTAAAAAAGCACGACAAGACGATCTATCTTGCTTGCGTCGGTTGGGTTCTGCTCGATTTGGCTGTCGTGATCGGCGTTATCATCTACCGCTGATGCAAACGCGGCAGTGCTTGTAACTGGCTGTGGACTCGAACCTGACTGCGGACGATTTTGACTGGCTGCGGAAGTTGAAGGGCGCCGCAGACGCGAAACGCGATCCGCCGCCAATTCCGACTAATATCGCAGCCAAGCTCGGTGCATTCGGTTTCGCAAAGCCGAATAATTCCGGTACCTTCACAATTACATCTAAGGGCCGTGACGCTTTGCTGGAACAAGACATGCGCGACGCGGAAGATCGTTAGCTCAGCTGTTCAGCGTCGGCTCCCTTCAGATTCCCGCGCCCCAGAGGTGCTGCCACGTGAGGCCGACCGTCTGGAAATTCGTCCCGGTCCGGGCGACCACTCCGGAACTGAAATAGAGCTTGAGCGAATTGCGGGGATCCAGCGATTTTCCCAGCGTCGCTCCCCAACGGGAGTTCTGCTGCAAGTCGTCGTTCAGCGCCCCGTCGACCGAGGTGCGGCCCCCGGCATAGTAGGTCAGGTCCAGAGCGCCCCAAAACCCGGGGTCGAAGTAGTAGATGACGTGCGCCTGCGCCGCGTACAAAGGATCCTGCTTGCGCGTGTGGCCGCCGAAGAAATCGTCGTTGTCGGTGAAGAACGTCACCCCGAAGGACCCTTCGATGATCCAGGGCCCGAGCGCCTGCGACACGCCGACCCCGGGCTTGAACGACCAGCGGTTCGTGCCGATGTTGACGAGCTTGGACCCGTCGTAACGACCCCAGGGCGCTGTGACGACCAGGCTCGTGCCGACGATCGTGTCCTGCCGGTATTCGCGGAAGCGCTCGGCGGGAAGGGCTGGCGCTCCGAAGAAGTTGACCGCGAGGCGCAGCTCCGGATCCCCGAACCCGTTGCGCGTCACGTTCGTCGACTGCGGCTCGGCTTGTCCCGAAGTGATGATCTGCCCCGACGCGGAGATCCCGGCGTAGGGCAGCACGAGCGCAATGCTTCCGGACTTGCCCCAGAAATCGAGCGAGCGCACGTAACCGAGAAGCAAGGCATTTATTTTCGCGCTGGCATCGGTCACGGGCACCGAGGGATCGAACAGCACGTCGCCCTGCGAATAGGCATAACCGGCGACGAGGAAGTTGAGCCCGATGGGCTGGTTGGCGTACGCGCGCGGCTCGAGCTGCTGAGCGCGGGCCGGGGCTGCAGCGGCGAGCTCCAGGGCGAGGGCCACGGCTGCCGCACGGCGCAAAGCCACGGAACGGAATGGATTCAAGTTGTTGCCCGGCGTGCTTTCGATCTAATGTTACCCCGAATATCAGCAAACGCTTAATCTCGGAATCCCGAGGGCTTGCCCGGATTCTTTGCGTGAGGTATCGTCGGCCGCTCAGGCTCGTATTGCAATAATATTCCGCCAGCATGCGTTAACCCGGAAGGCGCGTTCGCGCCGCTCCGGCGAGTCGTCCTGTTTCGGTCGTGTGCGCCCCGGGGCGCGGAAAGGGAGGATCGATGATTCCTGCTGCATTCGACTATCACCGGCCCAGTACGCTCGACGAGGCCCTGAAGCTGCTCAAGCAGCACGGCGATGAGGCCAAGGTGCTCTCGGGCGGCATGAGCCTGCTTCCCATGCTCAAGTTGCGCCTCGCCTCGGTCGCGCATCTGATCGACATCAACCGCGTTCCCGGCCTGGACTACATCAGGGAAGAGAAGGGGATGCTGTGCATCGGCGCGATGACGCGCCAGTCGGCGCTCGAGCGCTCCGACCTCGTCCGGACCAAGTACCCGATTCTCGCCGACGCCGTTCCGCTGATCGCCGATCCTCTGGTGCGCAACCGCGGCACGATAGGCGGCAACGTCGCCAACGGCGACCCCGGGAACGACGAGCCTGCGATCATGATCGCGCTCGGCGCCACCTTCGTCGCGCGGGGCGCGAAAGAGCGCACCATTCCGGCGAACCAGTTCTACAAGGGACTGTATTCGACCGCGCTTGCCCCGGGCGAGATTCTCACCGAGATCCGCATCCCGGCGCCATCGCCCAAGAGCGGCGGCGCTTACGCGAAGCTCAAGCGCAAGACCGGAGACTTCGCCGTTGCGGCGGCGGCGGTACAGCTCATGTTGAACGCCAAAGGAGCCGTGGAACGCTGCGGCATCGCCTTGACCAACGCCGGTCTGACGCCGGTCGAGGCAGGCGACGCCATGAAGTTCCTCGTCGGCAAGATGCCCGACGACAAAACGATCATGGACGCGGCGAAGATGGCCGCGGCGAAGAGCTCGCCCTCCGCGGACCGGCGCGGCTCGGTCGAGTACAAGAAAGAGATGGCGCGCGTGCTGA